>NZ_CP061718.1:2062500-2369001 GCF_014764365.1 Roseococcus microcysteis | reverse complement strand
GCTGCCCGATGCCCGGCCCGCCCCGGCGCCGGGCCGGCTGCTGGACTTCCGCCCGGTGCTGCGGAACCGCCAGGCCCTGGGCTGGATCGCGGGCTACACCGTCCACACCTGGGAATTGGCCGCCCTGCGCGCCTGGGCCGTGACCTTCCTGGTGGCGTCCCAGGCGCAGCTGGGCGGGCCGGCCTGGCTGCCGGCGCCGGCCCTGCTGTTCACATTGGCGGGGCTGCTGGGCATCGCGGTCTCCATCACCGGCAACGAGATGGCGCAGAGGCATGGGCGTGGGCGGGTGGTGCTGGGGGCCATGGGGGCCGCCGCCGCGCTGTCGGTGCTGACGGGCTGGGCCGGGAGTGTCTCGGTCCCGCTGGCGGTGGCGCTGGTGCTGCTGTGGAACGCCGCGATCTACCTGGACAGCGCCGCGCTGACCGCGGGCACCGTCCAGGCGGCCGACAAGCGGCTGCGGGGTGCCACCATGGGGCTGCACAGCATGGCGGGCTATGCCGGCGGCTTCCTGGGGCCGCTGGGCGTGGGGCTGATGCTGGATTTGGGAGGCGGCGGCGCGCTGGGCTGGGGCCTGGCCTTCGGGCATCTGGCGGTGGTGACGCTGGCGGGGCTTTGGGTGCTGCGATGGCTGGGGCGGGGGGCTTAGCCTTTCGCGTCGGCTTTTCGCGGTGGGGGGCTTGCGAGGGTTTCCGAACCATGGCAATCACCCGCCACGCCACGAGCGGGCGTAGCTCAGGGGTAGAGCACGACCTTGCCAAGGTCGGGGTCGAGGGTTCGAATCCCTTCGCCCGCTCCAGTCGGTTTCCCAACCTCACATGGTCGACGCGTCGACAGCGCCGTGAACCGCAGGTTTCGTGGGGTTTTGCCACGGCGGCTTGAGGGTTGGAGAACGCAACGACCCGGGCAATCGCTCTCCGGAGGCTCGAAAGTCTCCCAAGCTTGGGGGTGGGGTGATTTACCCAACAAGCTGCAACCAACTGATTTCACTCAATGTGCTTGGAAGGCATGTCGCCACCATTCCGCATCGTTATTGCCCGGGCGGTGGCCACCGGGCCCGAGCACAGCGCTTTACCCCCGAGCCTGTTGCACGCGCCACGTCCCTCCGAGCCAACTTCAGAGGTCCGGGGTCAGAGACCGTCGTCCGCCTCGATATCGATACCGGCTTCAATCACAGACGGTTCGACGAAGGCGCCGAGCTGCTGCCTAACTTGGTCGTAAATTTCGCCCGCTTCGTCGGGCGAGACGAGCGACAGGACGAACACCGCGTCGAGCTCCGGCACCTCGTCGGCGCTGGAATAGCCGTATAAATAGTGATCGCGCGTGTAGACGCGGGCATAAACGCGAAGGTTCGGTCCGTCGGCCTGTACACCGGGTCGCCGGAAGTCGCGCACGTGGTGCCGGACCGGTGACCACTTATGGTCGATTGCCCGCGCGATCTGCTCTGGGATCCGGTCGGTGTCCATTGAGCCGAGCAGGTTGTGAAAATGCCCGCCCCTCTCCAGCTGCACGGCGGCGTTGAGCCTCGCGCTGAAGTAGTTCGGCCCCGCGTAGTCCGTCACCATTGGGTGCGGGTTCAGGATTGCAGTCAGGCGCCCCTGACCCCGAAGCCTGCCCCCGTCACGCAGTGCCGGCGGGATCGGGAGCTCCCAGTAGTAGGCTGCGCGTGTGCGGAGGCGCGCCCGCCAGTGGAGCGTCACGGTACCCGGACGGCACTCCCACGGCAGCGTGACGAGATCGGTTGTGCCAAATCCGAGCGCCGGATCAAAGCCGCCTCCGTCCGAGCGGTGGATCAGGAGCGCTTTCACCAGGTCCGGCGTAGGGTCGCGGAGCCGGTCCATCGTATGCGCCGCCAGCGGCGAGGCGAGGGCCGTGGCGAAGCTTGATCCCCTTACTACGGCTCCACCCAGTGCACGGACGTGGGAGAAATGCACGAGGTCCGGCTTCAGCAGGCCCGAAGGACCAGGCCCGCCCAAACTCACCGTGCAAGGGTCCCCGGGCTCGCCGCTAGCGGTTTGTAGCCGGCCACCCACCGTCAGCGCTGCCTCGCAGTCGGCCGGGGCCTGCAGCCACGACCCCGGCTTGTTGCCGACGGAGTTCACCAGGAGCACGCCGTGCTTCCTGGCCAGCTCCGCGAGCGCATGGCCCAGGTAGCTCACCGCGTCGAGCTCGCACTCTTGCGGCTGATTGAACGACAGATTCCAGACCCGCGTCTCAGGATATGCGGTGACGACGGCGTCGAGGTAGGCCACGAGTTCCTCCGGCCCTGGGCCTCCATGGCCAACCTTCGCGATCGCCTGAACCGTGCCGACGCGGCAATGCAGTGGTGGCAGGACGAGGTTGCTGTTCCACTCGTGGCCCTGGACCACGAGCGAGGTGACCCGGTTGCCGTGCTTGACCTCCGCCGAAGCGCCCGGAACGAGCGGGTCCGCTCGCCATGCCTCGGCGGGGCTGTAGGAGGTCGCCGTCATGCCGCCGTCCACGACCCCGACGATCGGCGCCGTCGCCAGCGTGGCCGGGAGAGGACGATTGGGCTCACGGCCCTCGCCCGGCGAGGTCGCGGTCACCGGCGCCACAGGATCAAGGCGGAACACCGCGCCTGACGCGACAAGCTGGGCCAAACCACTGGGCGAGCTCACCACGGCGGTTGTCCGGGCGCGGTGATGCTGCCGGTATTCCCGCATGGCGCGGTTGAGGCGGTCCACCGGCGCCACAGCGCGGAGGCTGCGCTGCAGCGCCGGCCGAACCAGCGGGTCGGCCTCGGCCGGAGGCCCCTCCAGCAACGACGCCGGCGCGACCAGCACGCGCTCGCGCAGTGAGGCAAAGAGTTGCAGCAATCCTTCCGCCGCCTCGTTCGTGCGCAGCGGCATAAGCCACACGAGGAAGGCACGGCCACCGTCCGCTTCGCGGGCTGCCTCCCATAGGCTGTCGATTGACCGGGCGCCGAGAACGTCGCTCGGCTCGTGAAACCTGACGCGCTCGACACGTGAAATGTCGACCCGGTCCGCAGTGTTATCAGCGGCCTCCACAAGGCTTGCGTACCACTTGAGGCGCTCGGCCTCGAACTCGACCAGGTACCCCTTGCGAAACGGGGCGACGAGCCGCGCGCCGCGAGTCGAGTGGAAGAGGTCGGAGGGCGTCCAAGTGGGTGCAAGCGAGTCGTCGAACATGGATGCATAGACGACGAGCCGGCCGGCAAAGCGCGGGCTGCTACCCGCCGCCGCGGCGAGCGCCCTGAACTGCGTGGAGAGCGCGCGCCGCTGCGTGCCGAGGCGGTCACTCCGAACGCCTGACGCGCTCTTCCCGCCGCCCGCGATCCCTTCCGGCCTTGGCTCCTTGGTGAAGCGGAGGACAGGGCTCAGCAGCGGACGCATCGGCGTGTCCTCAGCCATCCGCCGCCTCCTTCCTATATCTGTGGATCGTTTGGCGACTCACGCCGGCGACGCGCGCGATCTCCGCCTGGGACAGCCCGCCCGCGCCGTCGAGGAGCAGAGCGAGCCGCCGTCGGTCGTCGCTCGTCAACTCCCTGGCGTCGGGAAGGCGCGGATTGCCCGCCTTGCTGTCGGCAACGGACAGCACGATGTGTCCAAGGCTGAGCTCCCGCCCACTGATGAGCGCACGGCGCCGCGCCGCCAGCGCCAAATTCTCAATGTCCGCACCGCTCAGGCCGTCGGCCACGCGCGCCAAGAGGCGGGCCGGACCATTATCGCCCTCCGCGTCCCGGAACAGGAAGCTGCGCCACATCGAGGCGCGCACGTCCTCGTCTGGGAGCTGAAGCTCAATCTTGTATGGAAAGCGCCGCCAGATTGCAGAGTCGAGGAGATGTGGATGATTGGTGGCGCCGACCACAATCACGTCGTCAGTCAGCGAGTCGAGGCCCTGCAGTACTGTGTTCACGACCCGTTTCAGCTCGCCGAGTTCGTGCCGGTCGTCGCGCAGCTTAGCGATTGCGTCCATCTCGTCGAGGAAGAGGACGGCCTGCCGGGTCGGAATAAAGTCAAATACTCCACGAATGTTCTTCGAGGTTTCCCCTAATCTGGACGAGATCAGGGAGTCGAGCCGCGCGGTGTAGAAAGGTCGCTGTAGTCTCGCCGCCACATGGCCGGCCAGGAGCGACTTGCCCGTCCCCGGCGGCCCGAACAGCAGCAGGCCGAGCCGCGACGACACCCCGTTCTCCGCAAGGAGGGCGATATTCCCCGCGTCTTCAAGGAACTGGTTAATCGCCTCGCCCGCCTGCCTGTTCAGCAGGAGCGGCGTGGACGGCCAGGGCGCTTCCTCGACGAGCGGGAGGCGCGAGGCGGCGTCTCGAGGCAGCGCCTCGGCATACCCGGAGACCTGAAGCGGAACGCCCCGCCGCCTTAGGAGGGATTGGATGGCCTTTGCCCCGTCGAGGTCGTTCTCTTCGGCGAAGCGCTTGGCCAGTTGGCTCCCGATCCGCCGGACCCGCGTGTAGTCCGCTGACATAGCAGCATCGAGAAGGTCGGTGAGAATGAATTTGTCAACTTGCATGGGGCAAACTGCCTCATCCACGCCCGGAATGTCAACCAAAACTGCGAAATTGTAAACTGGATCGGCGCGGGAGCTTAGTGTCCGTGCTCCGTCGAAGTGTTATCCGCGCATCGACCAGCCTGGACGCCCCCGTGACGCGGCCGGCGGCGCGGGCTCCAGACTCCGTACGGTCTCGGCTAAGCGTCGGCGCAGCAGAGCCTTGGCAAGCATCTGCGCCTCCATTCCAGCCCCGATGCTCGCGGCGAACGGCGAGGAGGGATCTGGAACACGGACCTCCAGCAACCGCTTGCCTAACGTGTCGATGACGTCCCGCGTGAACTGCTTGGATCGCATCTGCCGCCGGACCAAGGGAAGGTTGAGCAACCCGAGCAACTTAGCCGGGCTCAGTGCCTCCCGATCCCGCGTCCTCAGCCGGTAGATGCCGCCACACACGAGGGCAGGTGCGTCGTCGGCACCGGCCAGCGCGGAGGAGCCGACGAGGTACGTTCCGTCCCTAACCAGCAGCACGTCACCCTCCGCGACGGAGGCACGGGCGGCGTGTTCGTCGTAAATGGCGCGCGAGACGCCCTGGCGCGGGTCGGCCTTGATCTCGAGCTCGGCGATGTCCGTGGTGCGCAGGAACGGGATCGGACCGGTGCCGTAGGCCATCTTGCCGACCTCAACGCCCGTCTCGGCACCGAGGACGCCAGCGCTGACCAGCTCGCCGATAGGTAGCCAGCGTGCCGCTAGCCGAGCCTCCTCCGCGTCCAGGTCGCCCCGGAGCGTCGGATCGTAGTACTTTGGGATCAGGACCCGCTTGGCCAGCGCCGTGCAGGGGACAGAGAAGCCATGGCGGGCTGCGGCGCGCTCGCGCGTCATCCGCATGTCCGAGCCTAGCAGGGACGAGACCTCCCGCCGGGCGATCCCTTGTCCGACGACCACCTCCCGAACCGCCTCCGAGGCTGCCTTCCTCCGCTCTGCATCGCGGGGGATGGGCAGACGCAGCTCGACGTGCCGCTCGCCGATCTTGTCGATGATGTCGGCGGAGAACTGCCGAACCCGCACCTGCCGGCGAACGAAGCGGGTCGAAAGGGCAGCCAGTGCAAGCCAGGTATCTACCGGACCGGCGCCCTGCGCCTCCGCGTCAGGCCGGAGCCGCAGCCGAAACACATGGTCCTGCAGGACAAGCGGCAGGTCCTCGTCCGTCACCACTGCTACCGTGCCGACGAGATAAGTCCCGTGCGCGACGAACAGGATGTCCCCCGCCCGCACGTCCTGGCGGACGCCGACCTGCTCGTAGACCTCTCTGGAGACGCCCTTTTTGTAGTCGGGTCGGACCCGCCAGCCGTTCAGGTCGCTGGTCCGCACGAAAGGTATTGGACCCGTGCCATAGTGCTCACGCCGGATCCATGAGCCGAGGCGCGATCCCTTCGCGCCTGGCAGCAGGAGGTCGCCCAGCCTGGGCAGCGCGAAGTCGGGCTCCGCAAGTGCTTCCGCCGCTGCGATCTCCGGGTCATAGTACTTTGGTATGAGAATGCGGCTGCGAAGCGCCGTGCGAGCTACCGAGAACGAGAGGTGGCCCTCCGCCCCCCCGCTCACGCCCAGATGCCCTTCGCCGCCATGTGTTGGCCGATCTCGGGCAGGTCGTCGAGGAGCTCGACGCCGGAAGGCGTCGTCCGTAGGGTCGGATTGCCGCGGCTGTCGTGGCCGCACCAGTCCGCGATAGCCATCTCGATGCTCTCGGACGGGTGCGGCGGCCGCTTCTGCAGGAAGAGTACGCAGGTCTTCGCGTGCGTGTACGGCTGGAACACCTCTTCGGGGAGGCTCACGAAGCCCCGCAGGGAGAAATTCGCCATTAGGAACTGCACGACGTAGCCATAGACCGGCATGCCGAAGATGCTCTCCGGCAGGACAATGGCGAGGCGGCCGTTCGGCTTGAGGAGCTGGACGCAGCGCTCGATGAAAAGCACCTGCGGCGATTGTTCGGTGCGAAACCCGCCGCCGTCGGCCCAATCGCCGTCCGGATCCTTCGGCTGCTTCCACTTCCTGGCCAGGTCGTACTGCCCGAGCTTTTGCGCGCCGGTCACCTTGATCTTTGAGCCAAACGGCGGGTTGGTGATGACGACGTCAAAGGTGCCAGGCTGCAGAGCGGCGCGCGCGTCCGCGTGCCAGTTCACCGGCTGTGCAAGCGCGTCCTCACAGAAAATTCCGCCCCGTCCGTCGCCGATGATCGCCATGTATGCCTTGGTGATCTTCGTTAGGAACGCGTCCTTGTCCGTGCCGCGGAAGCAGCGCGACGCCACGTCGCGCTTGCGGCGTTCGAGGATCGCGTCGCTCCATCCCTTCGCCTTCGCCTCGACCTCGACGGCTCGCCAGACGTGCTCTAGCGCGACGATTAGGAACCCGCCCGAGCCGCAGGCGGGATCGATGACCGTCTCGCCGGGCTTCGGGTCGGTCACTTGGACCATCATCTGCACGACGTTCCGGGGTGTGAAGAACTGGCCCTCCTCGCCCCGCACGGCAGGCCCGATGAACACCTCGAAGGCGTCGCCGATCGCGTCACGTGGTGCGGCGACGAGGCTATAGTTCTGCAACTCGCCCACAACGTACCTCAGGCTTTCGGGGTCGAGCCCGATCTCTTCGTGCTCGCGGAACACGTCCGGGTACTCGCGCCGCACCGCTTCGAAGAGGCCGTCGATCCGTGACTCGATCCGCTCGGCTGGCTCTAGGTGGACCGCGCGGAACTGGGGCAGGTCGTCCGGAGCGGTGTTGAGCTCGTCGTAGATCTTGCAGAACAGGATCGAGGTGATTTCGATCGCCAGCCCCTGGTCCCGCGTGATGCCCGTGGTGTTCCCCGCGAGGTGGTTCCTGATGTCCCTGAGCACCGCCTTCAGGTTCGTCGGGACAATGAGGTCGCGCCGGCGCAGCGTGCCGATGTCGCCCACCGCCTGGCCGAACTTTGGCAAGGTCGGAAGCGTCGTCCAGTGGATCTCGCCCCCCTCCCGGTACTCCTTGAGGAGATAGAGGTGATCCTTGCCGTTGAACCACACCCCGATGTGGGCCGCGGACATGGTCAGGTAGATCTTGAGCTGCTCCTCGCCGTCCTTGCGGGTCTTCTTCTTGCACTCGACAATAATGTGCGCGTCGGCCTCGAGCCGCCGCGCAGAGGAGAAGACGACAATGTCGACGGGGTAGCTCTTCGCCCTCTCGGCGGACGGCGTCGCCCTGACCCTGAACTGAGGCCTGGTCTGAACGTGGGTCTTCGGATAGCCGAGCTCGTCGACAAGGCGGCGGGCGAACACCTGGACGGCGTCGACCTCCTCGGGCGTGGCGCGCACGGCCTTCCCGGAAATGTAATCCACGACAGTGACCGGCGCCTTCGCGCCTGTGGCCACCGCCGCGCCATCTGCCGAGGCCAGAGCGTCGGCCAAAAACGGCTCAGGCAACGCGGCGTCGATTCTCTTGCCCTCGCTCGATGTCATCCCGGTCAGTGCCCAATCCCATCAGCCTCGCAGGGACTCGGCGCCGTGCCCCCCCCAAGAGCCTGGTTACACCACTTCGAGCCTACGTCGTAGCGGGCTGGGCGGGCGTCGTCGCCTAACCGTCCCGGGCTCCGCCGTGGAGGCCGCAGCTGTGGGACTCGTCTGAGGCCGGCCGACATAGGCCATCTCGGAATGTTCGGCGATCGCGGCCCGTTGGCTCGGCCAGGCTGCCGAAGTCGTCCTCATCACAATGGGCAACGCGGCCCCGGCCGGCTGCCGCCCGTCTAGGATCGCCTCGACGATATCCGGTGCCAGGAGGGTGAGCCGGAGAAGGCTTCCGAGATACCCCCGCTCGACCCGCTCGGCGGCCGCAATTTCGGTGATCGAGGCGTACCGCCCCTGATCGAGCATGCGCTGATATCGGAACGCCCGTGCCAGCGCCTTCACCAGCGCCGGGTCGGCGCGTGTGGTGACCGGCGCTACGCCATCGGTCGTCGGCGTCACGACGGTCTTCCGCCCGGGCCGGTGGCGGATCGTCAGCGGCACCCGAACCGTGATGCTGGTCGCGGTCGTCATGCTGCCGACCTCAGCGCATCGGGAGCGATGGCGCCGAGGTCGCGGACCAGGCCGCCCAGCCCGTCCAGCCGAAGCCGGATGTCCGCGCCGGCCGGCCCGACCACCACCCGCTCCACCAGCGACCGCACGATCCGCGCCTGCTCCGCCGGGAACAGGTGCTCCCACAGCGGGTCGAGCCGATGCAGCGCATCCTGGACCTCGCCCTCGGTCAGGTCCGGCGCCTCCCTGCGCCCCGCCCGCCAGGTACCGACCACGATCTCCGGCTGCCGCAGCAGTGCCCGCACCTGGTCCACCACAGCAGCCTCGATCTCCGCCGCCGACGCCCTGCGCACGATGCTGGCGTCGCCGGCGGCGTCCCCCTTCAGCACGCGCTGAGCCACGTAGTAGCGGTAGAGCCGGCCATTCTTTCGGGCGTGCGTCGGCGACAGCGCCCGGCCATCCACCCCAAAGATCAGCCCCTTCAGCAGCGCCGGCGTCTGCGCCCGATTCTGGTTGGCGCGGACGCGAGGGCTGATCTGGAGCACCGCGTGTGCCCGGTCCCACAGATCCCGCGGCACGATCGCCTGGTGCTCGCCGGGATAGACCTGCCCCTTATGCGCCGCCTCCCCGACATAGGTCCGGTTGTTCAGCAGCTTGTAGACATCGCCCTTGTCCAGCGGCCGGCCCGCCTTGCTGGAAGCGCCCTCCGCCCGGAGACGGGTCACCGTCTCGATGCCGGACCCGGTCTCGGCGAAGATTTCGAACACCCGCCGCACTCGCGGCGCTTCGTCCTCATTCACCACCAGCTTCCTGGCGACGACGTCGTATCCGAGCGGCACCTTGCCCCCCATCCACATGCCGCGGGCGCGGGACGCCGCGAATTTGTCGCGGATCCGCTCGCCAATGACCTCCCGCTCGAACTGGGCGAAGCTGAGCAGGATATTCAGCGTCAGCCGACCCATGCTGGTCGTCGTGTTGAAGCTCTGCGTGACGGAAACGAAGGTCACGCCATGCGCGTCCATCACCTCCACCAGCTTCGCAAAATCCATCAGCGAGCGGCTGAGGCGATCGATTTTGTAGACCACGATTACATCGACCAAGTCGGCCTGGATGTCGCGCAGCAGGCGTTGCAACGCCGGCCGCTCCAGCGTGCCGCCGGAGAACCCACCATCGTCGTAGCGGTTGCGCACCAGCACCCAGCCTTCGGCGCGCTGGCTACTGATATAGGCTTCGCAGGCGTCACGCTGAGCGTCCAGGGTGTTGAATTCCTTCTCCAGGCCCTCGTCGGTGGATTTGCGCGTGTAGACCGCGCAGCGGAGCTTCTTCGTGGTCGCCGGCATGGCTGGCTCGATGCGGGCGCGGCGGGTCATGCTTCACCCCGCGCGCGCAGCCCGAAGAACGTCCAGCCGTTCCACCGCGTGCCGGTGATGTGCCGCGCGATGGCCGAGAGCGACTGGTATGGTCGCCCCTCGAATTCGAAGTCGTTCATGCGCACCGTGACCACGTGCTGCACGCCCTGCCATTCGCGGATCAGGCGCGTGCCGGCCAATGGCCGGCTGTCGGCGCGGATTCGGCGCAGGACGACGTTGCCGCCATCCAGTTGCTCACCCAGCGCCACGAGCCGGTCGACGGTCTCGGGTTTCAGCCCGCCATACGCGAGTTCCTGGATCCGATATGCCAGCCGGCTCTGGATATAGGCCCGATTCCAGGGCGGCGGCTCCTTGCCGAACAGCTCCCGCCATTGGTCCTTCAGCGTGGCGGTCGGCGCAGCCTGCAGCGCGGCGAGCCGGCTCAGCACCTGCGTCGGCGGGATCTTCGGGATGGTGGGCGCCGGCGCGGGCGCGGCGGTGGATCGTCTGGTCATGCGAGTCCCTTCCTGTTGGGGTTCGCATGCAGGCGCTGCCTGGGGGTGGAGTGTAGGCGAATTTCTCCCACCCCCCGAGCTATCTCGGCATCGCGCGCTTCATCCTCGGCAGCGCGGCTGCGCAGCCGCACCAGCCCCCTAGCCAGGATGCCGCAGACCTCTCGGATGTGCGGCGGGAGGTGAGCATTCAGTCCCACGGGCGATGGCTTCATACTTAGCCCTACCCGCCTCGGCGGCGATCCGTCCCAATCAGGCGCGGCGGCGTTCCAACTGAGGCGCGATCCGCCGCCAGGGCTGGCTCAGCTTCTTCTTGATCGTGCTGGAATCGGGATGCTCGCCACGATCAGCAAACCACGTCTCCATGCGGCGAACGTATTCCGCCAGCGTGGCCGGCGGGCCGTCCTGGAACATGCTGACCAGTGCCTCAGCCCAGAAGGCATCCCAGTCATAGCGCGGTGCTGCGCCCCGCGCGGCCGGTGGCGGCGCCACGACAGCGGCTGTGCTGCTGGCCGTCGCCTCACCCACCTCCTGCTCCGCCTCAAATCGCAAACGCTCGGCATGCCGGACGACCAGCCGTTCGCGCGAAACCACGATCGTGCCCGCGTCATCGCCGCGCGCTTCAATACTGATGTAGCGACCTGGCTCTGCCTTGAAGCTGCTGATCGTCTCGAACCCATTCATGAGGGTGGCCCAGGCCTGCGACTGGTGGAGATCTGCGGCGCCCGAGAGGTAGCTGCGCTCGTCCGGGATGTGGCACCAGTCCCGATCATTCACGTCCTCGATGCTGCCCTTCTCGACAGCGAGGCCCGCGACGACGACGGAGAGTGTGAGCTCATTGGCCGCGACGAAATTCGCCACGTCCAATTCCGTCACGCCCCAACGCTCACAGATCTCGGCCAGCCCATAGCAGGGCTTCCTTACAATTCGGCCGCCCACGACATTCATCCCTTCCCGACAAAGCGCAACCGCCGATACGCTTGCACAACCTTGGCCATATCCTTCCGCATGTCGGGCGGCAGTCGCTGCGCCTCGACGAACAGGTCATCCATCCGCACGCCGAGAATGGCGGCGGCGCGCTCTATCAGCTCGTCACGGGGCGGATTCTCCTGGTCGCGCTCAATGCGCGACCAATAGGCCGCTGAGATTTCCAATCGCTCCGCGAAATCGTTCAACCCGATGCCGAGCGCAGTCCGTCGCTCGCGGATGACCGATCCAAAGCTCACCGTTGCTCTCCTTGAACCAGGCCGTAGCGGCTCAGCCGCACGGCGATAAAGCGCTCCGATACGCCGAAGTCGCCCGCCAGCGCGGCGACCACGCCCTCGATCACCTCGGGCGGGTTGTCGGCCGCCAGGACGCGGCAGCCCTGCCGACCCCGATGCGCCGCATGCACCGTGCGCAGCCGCTCCGACCGCGCGTGCACCAGCATCCGGAGATGGAGCTGCACCGGGGGAGCGAGTAGCGCACCCATGAATTCATTCGCCCGACGCTCGGAGGCCGCTGTGGTCCGATCGAGCAGCGCGCTCGGGCCGGCCGTCACAGACCGATACCGCCGCGCTGGCGTGCCGAGTGCCACAGGCACGTCGAACACCACGTGGCCAAGCTCGTGGGCCGCGGTGCTGATCGCGAGGTCCGGCCGGCCGGCCACCATGCGCGCATTCACCGAGACCAGCGCCGTGCCTGGCATGTCGGGATCCGTCTCGCAGACGCCGAGCACCGCCTCCCCGGAGCCATCATGCACAGGATGGTCCAGCTCCCAGGCGACTACGATGGCCCGACCGTTCGCCGACACTGTCCGCGTGGCGGCGACCAGTGCGGCGAGCGGGAGCGCGAATCCACCAGGCTCCGTCATGGCCTGGCGGCGTACCTGCGCGGCGACGGCCCAGAGGGTCTGGGCGGACAACGGCCGAGGCGCGCCCGAGGCGGCGTGATGCGGGTACTCAACGGTGATGGACATGCCGGGATCATGACGAATTGCTGTGCGATTGGTCAACAGCATTGTTCCCTTTCTGTTCGCCAACCCCCGATATCCACAGGCGACCGGCTGAGGGAGCAGTTCCCGCATGGGTGGGGCGGAAATCGCCGGGCTATCCATCTGATTTCCGACGAAAACGGCCATAAGCCGTTGAATTAGCATTGGGGAATAAATCCCAGGCGGCTTCAATTCCCCATTGCGCCCCATTCCGCCTCTCCGCCCCGGCAGGTCGTGTGGTTGCTTGTGGACGTCATAGCCGTCCTCCAGGAGCCACCGCGGATGCCCACCCAGCTTTCCCTCGCCGATCTCGATGTCGTTTACCCCCTCGCCGAGCGCTACGCGCGGCGCCTCTGCCGCACCCTGGGGCGCCCCAGCCATGAGCAGGAGGACATGGAGCAGGACATGCTGCTCGACCTCCTGGCGCGGTTGTCCGGCTTCGATGCGGCGCGCGGGACGTTGGCGGCCTTCGCCACGGTCTGCTTCCAGCACCGCGCATCCCGTCTTGCCACCCGCCTGCGTCGCGAGAAGCGCGAACGACATGAGGCGTCGCTCGACGACGCGGTGCCCGGCCAGGAGGAGGAACTGACCCTCGCCGACATCATCCCCGAATCCGAGGGGTATGCGGCGTGGTGCGGCCAGCAGACCGACGCGGTGGTCGCGCTGGACCGCCGCCTCGATCTGGATCGGGCTGGCGCCGTCCTCGACCAGCGCGACCACAGCATCTGCGCAGCCCTGACGCAGTGCACGCCGCACGAACTCGGCCAGCAGGGCCCGATGCCGCGATCGGTTCTGTACCGCCGCATCCGCGAAATGCGCCTGCGGCTCCTCGCCGGCGGCATCGCCGCGGCGGCCTGAGACGCATCGGCGAGGGGCTGGGTAGGGCTAAGTATGGACACCAACATCACCGACATCCGCGCAGTGTCGAAGCCTCTCACCGAGGCGTCGCTCTGCACCTGGCTGGGCGCCGCGGCTCCCGGCGACCGCATCACCTATCACCGCGGCGCGCTCGCCCGGCAGGTCTGCCCGCAGCTGCAGTGCCTGCCCGAGCCGGAGCGCACGGCGCTGCAGCGCCTGGCAGCCCGCGCCTGGAAGCTGGCCGATCTCGGCCTGGCGGATATCGTGCAGCGCCGCCACGGCTATGAGGACTACGCCTACATCCTCGTCGCCCGCCGCCGGCCACGTCGCTATGCGTCGTCCATCCTGCCGCTGCTGCTCGCGGAGGCCGCGTGATGGACGCGCCCCGCACCAACCGCCCCAGCCTCGACGCTCTGCGCCACATGCCGGTGAGCGACGTCATTGCGCTCCCCGCCGAGCATCTGGCGCTGCTGCAGACCGATGCGCGCGAGGCGCTGGATGGCGCCAAGCGCATGCAGGACTGGATCGAGGCCGCGATCGCGCTCCGCTACGAGCAGCGCGCCATCGGCGCCCGTGCCGCGGCCGGCAAGGACACTGGCACGGTCCGCTTCCATGACGGCGCCGTGGAGATCGCCGTCGATCTCCCGAAGAAGGTGGAATGGGACCAGACGCACCTCGCCGCGCTGTCGGAGCAGATCCGTGCCGGTGGCGAGGATCCCGGCCAGTATGTTGAGGTCAGCTTCAAGGTCTCGGAGCGGGCCTACACCGCCTGGCCGGAGCGCATCCGCGCCGCCTTCGAGCCGGCCCGCACCGTGCGCACGGGCCGCGCCACCTATCGCCTCGCCATCATGTCCGACGTCGCACGGCGCGATAGCCCTCATGCTGACGGCATCATCTCGATGCGGGGAGGTCGCTGATGGCACTCCGCATCGTCACGGCCGACGAGCGCCTGTCAAGCGCCGTCAACAAGACCACCCTGGCGCTGTTCGGGCCGAGCGGCGTGGGCAAGACCACGCAGGTCCAAACGATGCATGCCGAAAAGACCCTCTGCATCGACCTCGAGGCCGGCCTCAAGTCGGTGCAGGACTGGCGCGGCGACAGCATCCCTGTCCGCTGCTTCGAAGATGCCATCGACCTTGCCTGCCTGGCCGGCGGTGTGAACCCGGCGGCCGATCCGACCGGGTTCTTCTCGGAAGGGCACTATCAGCATCTCGCCGCGGCGCATCCCGACCTGGTGCGGCTGCTCGCCAGCAAATCCATCGTGTTCCTCGACTCGATCACCGACCTCACGCGGCAGGCGATGGCCTGGGCCAAGACGCGGCCCGAGGCCTTCTCGGAGAAGACCGGCAAGCCGGACACCCGCGGCGCCTACGGCTTGATGGCGCGCGAGGTCATCGGCCTGCTGAAGCACCTGCAGCACGCGCCGGGCAAGACCACGATCATGGTCGGCATCTTGGAGAAGGTGACCGACGAGTTCGGCAAGGTCACCTGGCAGCCGCAGATGGAAGGCGGCAAGGCCGCGCGCGAACTGCCGGGCATCGTCGATCAGGTCGTCACCATGGGGCTGTTCAGCCGCGAAGGTGACGCCTGGCGATACGACCCGGAGCGCGGAACCGAGCGTCGCCTCGTCTGCCGTGCCGGCAATAGCTTCGGGCTGCCCGCGAAGGATCGCTCCGGCCGTCTCGACGAGACCGAGCCCGCGGACCTCGCCGCCCTGCTCCGCAAGATCAACGCCACCAGCACCAACGCCACCAAGGGGGTGATGCCATGACCTATGACATGAACGATGCCGAACTGCCGCGCGGCTCCGACCTCATCCCGGACGGCAGCTTCGTGAAGGTCATCATGCACCTCCGCAAGGGTGGACTGGATGGCCAGGGCGAGGCAGATCGCGGCCTGCTCAAGGCGACGAAGACGCAGGGCAGCGACGTGAAGATGCTGGACTGCGAGTTCACCGTCACGGCGGGCCCGCACATCCGCCGCAAGTTCTGGCAGACCTTCACGGTCGTCGGCGGGAAGGTGGACGAGCAGGGTGTGTCGATCGGCTGGAAGATCTCGAAGGGGGTCTTCCGGGCCATGATCGACAGCGCGCTCGGGCTGGACTCGCAGGACATGAGCGAGGCGGCGAAGGCCAAGCGCATGCTGCGCGGTCTGTCCGACCTTCACGGGATCACCTTCGCTGCGAAGGTGCGCGTCGAGCCCGCCAACGACCCCCGTTATTCCGACAGCAATCGCCTGGACCGTGTCGTGCTGCCGGGCGAGCCGGAATACGCCAAGGTCATGGCCGGCGAAGTCGTGGCGGCGGCGCCCAGCCACCGGCCGGCGCGTCCGCCGGCCGCAGCCGCCACCACGCCGCCCGCCTGGTCGGGCACGGCTGCCGCCGCGCCCGCGGCTCCGGCGCCCCGCATGTGGGAACGCCCGGCCACCGCGAGCCCCGCCCCCGCCGCGCCGCAACCCGCGGCTCCGCCCGCCCCGGCGCCGGCGGCAGGCGGCCCGGCCTGGTTGAACGGGTGATGCGCCGATGGTTCGTCGCCGCTGGACGCGGCCGGCGCAGCCGCGTGCTGCGGCCCAGTCCCTGCCACAGCCGCGCGGCTGCTCGCCCGAGGACCAGGTGCGTCGGCTCACCTGTGCGCTCTGCGGTCGGGAGGCGAAGGGCTTCGGCTACATCCACCAGCTTCGCTGGGGCGAATTCCCGCATCACCGCTTCTGCTCAATGCGGTGTTGCGAGGCAGGTGGCGCGCTGGGCCGAAGGTCCAACGGCGTGATCGACAAAACGCAGATGGAGGAGCGCGCGGTGAAGGACGCGCGCCGGCCGCTCGCCGAGGTGCTGGTGGAGCTGAACCTCATGGCGCCGTTCCACGACCGCAGTGCGTCAGAAATCGACCGCATCATCGAGGCCTGCGTGGACGGCTTCCAGGCATCCATGCAGCGCCAGGCCGCCGAGCGGGATCCGCTCGACGACCCGATTCCATTTTGAGGACACCCATGATCCTCGACCTCAACCACCAATCCGGCCTGGTCTACGGACGCGCCGCGCACGGCATGGCCGACACCACCGCCCGCATCAATGCGCATGTCGATGCCGCACTGGTCGCGCGCAACCAACGGCAGCGCCCGCGCGACTATCTCGGTGGCAGCCGGATCGGCGAGGCCTGCGCGCGAAAGCTGGTCTACGAGGTGGCGCATACCCCGAAGGATGCGGGCCGCGATTTCGACGGCGGCACACTGCGCGTCTTCGATGCGGGACACCAGTTCGAGACGCTGTCCATCCGATGGCTCCGCCAGGCGGGCTTCGATCTGCGTGACCGCGGCGCCGATGGCGAGCAGTTCGGCTTTGCCGCCGCAGGCGGAAAGCTGCGTGGGCATGCCGATGGCGTCATCGTCGCGGGTCCCGATGTCGGCATCCGCTGGCCTTCCCTGTGGGAGCACAAGGCCCTCGGCCAGAAGTCGTGGAACGACCTCGTCAAGCACGGCCTACGCCAGTCCAAGCCGGTCTACTTCGCACAGGTCCAGCTCTACATGGCCTATCTCGAGCTCGAGGTGGCGCTGCTGACCGCGCTGAACCGCGACACCCTCGCCCTGCACCACGAGGCGGTGCCCTTCGATGCAGCCGAGGCGCAGCGCCTGTCCGATCGGGCCGTCGACATCCTCCGCGCTGCCGAGGCCGGCGAGTTGCCCCCGCGCATCGCCGCCCACGCCGATTTCTTCCTCTGCCGCTTCTGTCCCTACGCGGCCCGCTGCTGGGAGGCCAACCCGTGAGGTCACCTTCGCCATCTCCGCCCGTGCCGATGGCCTACGCGCTGAAGCGCCACATTCATCGTTACGCGAACCGCTTCTGGTGTCCCGTCGATGCCGCCGGTGTCCTCACCGCACCGGTCTACCTCTTTCCCGACCAGACCAGCTTTGACTCGGACGAGGTCCAGCTGCTGTCGCAGACCATCATGGCCGGCGCGCTGCGGCTGCCTCACGAGCGTGTGCTGTTCGAGGTCACCGAACAGCTCCATCCCGGCGCATCTCTCGTTGCCTACGCGGTCGGGACCGAGCAGGGCGTCGATGCATTCCTCTTTCGCTTCGACACCCGTCGCAAGCTCTGGACCGACGTGTTGGCTCGGGCCAGCTTCCTGCCCGACGGCGTCGCGGACGTCGAAGCGCATCCGACCCTCGTCGATCCGGCAGAGCACACTCCATACTTTCAGGCGCTCACCGGCATGGTCTGGCGTGCGCTTGGCCTGCTGTCGGTCGGCACCCAGCTCCGGGATCACGTGGTATCGCCGCTGCGGCGCGCTTCGCTCGCCAAGCACGGTGTCCGCGGATGGACCTACCGCATCGCCGAAATCGACACGACGCAGGTTGCGGCCGCAGTCGCGCTTCGCGGCGGAACACACGCTTCGCCGCGCTGGCACATTCGCCGTGGGCACTGGCGCACGCTCGCCGACGGGCGGCGCGTGTTCGTCCGCGAATGCGAGGTCGGCGATCAGTCGCGCGGGGCTGTCGTGAAGGACTACCGCATGGAACTGGGAAGTGCAGCATGAGCGGCGACATCACGCCCTCCGACACCCAGCACCGCGCCATCAGCGCGATCCGGGCATGGTTCGAGCACGGCACCGAGCAGCAGCAGGTGTTCCGGCTGTTCGGCTTCGCCGGCACGGGCAAATCGACCGTGCTGAAGTTTGCACTGGGTGAGATCGGCCTCGAGCCGCATCGCGCCGGCGGTGATGGCGAGGGCTGCGTGCCCGGTGTCGTCACAGCCACCTTCACCGGCAAGGCTGCGCTGGTCCTGCGCCGCAAGGGCACGCCCGCACGCACCATCCACAGCCTGATCTACAGCGTCATCGAGGCGACCGAGGAGGAAGTCGAGGCGGCCGAAAAGAAGATCACCGAGGCGATGGCCAGCGCTCGGCAGCTCTCGGGCTTCGATCGCACGACCGCCGAGGCGACGATCGAGGCGATGCGCCAGGCCGTCTCTGAGATGAAGCGGCCCCGCTTCGCGCTGAACCCGAAAAGCGACGCGGCGCATGCGCGGCTCATCGTGCTGGATGAGGTGTCGATGGTCGGCGAGGACATGGCGCGCGACCTCATGAGCTTCGGTAAGCCAATCCTGGTCCTTGGCGATCCTGGCCAGCTGCCGCCGATTCAGGGCGAAGGCGCCTTCACCAAGGATGCGCCCGACATCATGCTCACCGAGATTCACCGACAGGCGGCGGAGAGCGCCATCATCCGCCTCGCCACCATGGCCCGCGAGGGCATGGCGATCGGCTTCGGCCAATACGACACCCACGTCTGGAAGATGCGCAAATCCGACGTGACGCCGGAGCAGGCGCTGCGCGGTGGGCAGGTCATCTGCGGCATGAACGCGACGCGCCTGCAGCTGAACAATGCCATGCGCCAGGCCGCCGGCTTTGGGCCAGGCTGGCTGCCAACCGGCCCCGCCGAAAAGATCGTCTGCCTGAAGAACCAGAACGACCTCGGGCTCATCAACGGCATGTTCCTCTCGCTCGACGCCGTCGTCGACGAGGGGACCCACTACTTCTCGGCAGTGGTGACCGACGAAGACGGCAACCGCATCGGGCCGCCGCAGCAGGATGGCAGCCGCGGCCGGCTGCGCATCTACAAGGGGCACTTCGAGGATCACATCGCCTTCGACAAGCAGCGCCATGACCGCGACTGGAAGTTCAAGAAGGGACTGAGCGAGGCGACCTTCGGCTGGGCCATCACCGGACATAAGGCGCAGGGAAGCCAGTTCCCGACGGTCCTGGTGTGGGACGATGGGCTCGGCCGCACAGCGCTGGATCGCAACCGATGGCTCTACACGGCGATCACCAGAGCCGAATGGGGGCTCGTGATCATCGCATGAGAGATCGACCTCTAGCGACCACGAGCTTGAGCCCCGGTGGACGTGTTGGTCGGTGGACCATCATCGCCGCAGCCCAGGGGCGGAAGGACGAGCGGGGGCGTCTCCGTCCCCGCTGGCTGTGTCGCTGCGATTGCGGAGGTGAGAAGATGGTTCTCGCCCAGAGTCTAGCCCTGGCATTGCGCTCGTCGCGCGGTGGCAGCCGGAGCTGCGGTTGCCTCGCGATCGAGCGTGCCACACGTCACGCCCATGCGGCCGGGGCGGCGCCGACACCCGAATACGGTGCTTGGCTGGCCGCGAAGAAGCGCTGCGAGAACCCCCGCAACGCGTCCTTCGGCACCTATGGTGCGCGTGGCATCTCGATGTGCGCTGACTGGGCGCGCGATTTCCGCGCCTTCCTACGCGACATGGGTCCGCGGCCGTGCCCGGCGCACAGCTTGGATCGCATCGACCCAGACGGCGACTATGCACCGGGAAACTGCCGATGGGCGCTACCCGAGGTTCAGGCACGAAACAGGCGCGTGACTCGCTGGTACCTATTCGAGGGTGAGCAACTCGTCCTGGGGCAGGTGGCTTCGCGGCTCGGCATCACACGTGACAAGGCGCGCGCCTTGGAACATCGCCGCGAACTGCCGGCCTGGCAGATTCCAGGGGGCGGTGCGAACCGTCTTCACGCTGCCTCGGGATACGTGCTCGATCTGAACGATGCGTCGGCACCAGGCGGAGACGCAGCGCGATGATCGACCTCAACGACGCCGGGCCCGTTCTGCCGGTTCGGCACGACCTCGCCGAGGTGCGGCGCAGGCTGGCGGACACGGCGCGGGACTGGCTGCCGGCACTGTTCCCGCAGGCAGTCCGCGCGCCGGACCGGAAGACGCTGCGCTGCGCCGACCTGTCAGGCCGCCGGCCCCGTAGCGAGGGCTCCTGCGTCCTGCACCTCGAGGGTCGCTTCGCGGGATGGGGCTTCGACCACGCCACCGGCGAGAGCGCCGGCCCGATCGACATGGTCTATCACGCGACCGGGCTGACAGAGGCGCGGCTCTTCGCCGAGGCCGCGCGGCTTGCCCATATGGAGCAGCCGGCGCCCGGCCCGCGGCCGCAGGAGCCGAGGCCGGACCATAGCCGCGAGGTGGCGCGGTTGTTGGAAGGCTGCCAGCCGCTCGCCGGGACGGTGGCAGAGACCTATCTGCGCAGCCGGGGGCTGGTGGTGCCAGACAGCCCCGACCTGCTGTTCCATCCGGACCTGCCCGACTTTGACACGAAGCGTGGCTGGGCTGGGATGGTGGCGGTCGCGCGCGACGGCGCCGGCGAGGCCACCGGCGGCATCCACCGCACCTACCTGCTGGACGACGGCTCGGCGAAGGCGCCGCCGGGGAAGAAGATGCTCGGGCCCATCGCCGGAGGAGCAGTGCGCCTGGCGCCGCTCCCCGATGACGGCCGGATCGGCGTCGCCGAGGGCATCGAGACCGCGCTCTCGTCGCAGGCCATCTTCGGCGTGCCGACCATGGCGGCGCTCTCCGCGGATGGGTTGCGGCGTTGGCGGTGGCCGGACGGCACCACCCACGTCACCATCTTCGCCGATGCCGGCCTGCCCGGCATGCAGGCCGCGGCCACGCTGGCGGACCAGCTGAACCTCGCCAACATCCCCTCCCGCATCCTCGCGCCGCTGCATGGCGACGACTTCAACGACGACCTGCGGCATGGGGTGACGGCCGAAGACTATGCCGCGCCGGCACTCACTGGTGACCACGCACCGTCGCCCACCACCGCGGAGGAGTTGCTGGCGGCCGCGGCCACGCTCACCAACCCGCCCGACATGGTGCCGCTGTCCCAGCTGCTGGGGCGCCTCGTCACCCTCCGCCTCGAGCCACTGCCCGAGCGCCAGGTCCTCGGCGCCATCAAATCCGCGACCGGCATCGCCGTCTCCATCCTGGAGAAGCAACTCGGCGAGCTGCGGCGCCGCTTCAACACCACCGGCGATGTGAACCAGGCGCCGATCCGGCCGCGCTGGGCTGCTCTGCTGCGCCTCGAACCCAGCGGCACGCCGGAGCGGAACGAGGCCAACGTGATCACCGCGCTGTCGCTCGATGCGGCGTTCGCCGGCGCGCTGGTCTTCGACGAGTTCGCCCAGGAGATCCTGGTCACCCGGGCCCTGCCATGGGAGCCCGCCGCCGGCACCCTTCCGCGGGCCTGGGGCGATGCGGACGACGTGCGCTGCGCCGAATGGCTGCAGCGGCACGAGATCAACGTGCCGCCCGTGGTGGTGGGGCGCAGCGTCGTGGCCGTCGCCCGCAACATCCGCGTGCACCCCGTGCAGGACTATCTCCGCGCGCTCGCCTGGGATGGGACGCTGCGCCTCGACGCATGGGCCGTGACCTATCTCGGCGCGGCCGACACGCCGCTGAACCGGGCCATGGCATCGCTGTGGATGGTCTCCGCGGTCGCGCGGATCATGCGCCCCGGCTGCAAGGCCGACCACATGCTGATCCTGGAGGGGCCGCAGGGCATCCGGAAATCGACGGCACTGAAGGTGCTCGCCTCCGATGCCTGGTTCACCGACGAACTGGCGGAAATCGGCTCGAAGGATGCCGCGCAGCAGATGCGTGGCGTGTGGATCATCGAGATGGCCGAGCTCGACGCGATCGGCAGGGCCGAGGTCTCGCGCATCAAGGCCTTCCTCACCCGCACCTCCGATCGCTACCGCCCCCCCTACGAGCGCTACGTGGTCACGGTGCCGCGGCAGTGCGTCTTCGCCGGCAGCGTGAATCCCGACACCTATCTGCGCGATGAAACCGGCAATCGACGCTTCTGGCCGCTGCGGTGTGGAGAGATCGATCTCGACGGTCTGCGCCGTGACCGGGACCAGCTTTGGGCTGAGGCTGTCGCGCGGTTCAACGCGGGTGCGCCGTGGTGGCTGGAGAACCGCGACCTCATCGCCACCGCCACCGCCGAACAGGAGGCCCGCTACGAGCCGGATGCCTGGGACGCACTGATCGAGCGCTGGCTCGTCTCCGAGCGCCGCAGCGTGAATGTCGGCTTCGGGGGCTATGACGATTGGCAGGACCGCCATGTCCCCCGCCCGACGCCATTGACCGACGTCTCCGTGGGCGAGGTGCTGGAGAAGGCGCTCAGCATCGAACCGGCGAAATGGACCCGGGCAGACCAGATGCGCGTCTCCAGCTTCCTGAAGGCAAGGAAGTGGGAGCGGTACAAATCCGGTGCCTCGGGCCGGGATGCGCGGGAGTGGCGCTACCGGGCGCCGCGCTCGCAGGGCGGCTCGTGATGTCAGCTTCCCCGATGCTGTCCCAACCTCGCCCCGCGGTCCCAACCCCCTCTTCGAGGTTGGGACACAAAATCTGCACGCGAAAGCAGATGGTTGCGGCCGCCGGTCCCAACGTCCCAACCGTCCCAACGGGTCTGAAACCTAGATGCGGAAGGTCTGGGTCGGGCCGGACATACATTCTCCTTATAGGTTTAGGGGATGTCGGCCCAGGTTGGGACGTTGGGACACGCCCGCGTAACACGTTGATTTCGCGTGAAAGTACTTCCTGCCAGGTCGGCGCAGGTTGGACCCGGTTGGGTCCTGGGTTGGGGCGGCACCGGCCGCCAGCGATCGGACCGCCGGATACAGGCCCACCCGAAATGCCGGGCAGCGACGGCGAGCTCCGCCAAGAACCGTGCCGTCGCCGCCCTCACCAGGACGATCCCCTTTCGGAGACCACCATGGCACCCGCGACTCTCACCATGCCCGCCGTGCACGCAAGCCGCCCGCCCATCGCCCTCCCGCCTGCGACCAGCCTGGCGCACCACGCCGTGCTCGCCCTCGATCTCGGCACCACCACCGGCTGGGCACTGCGGTCGCGTGATGGCGGTATCACCTCCGGCATCATGACCTTCAAGCCGACCAGGTTCGAGGGCGGCGGGATGCGCTTCCTGCGCTTCCGCAGATGGCTGGCCGAGGTCGCCGCACTGTCCGGCGGTGTGGCGCGGATCGTGTTCGAGGAAGTCCGGGCGCATGCCGGCACCGACGCGGCACACGTCTACGGCGGCTTCCTTGGCATGCTGAGCGCCTGGTGCGAGGAGCACGACGTCCCCTACGAGGGCGTCCCGGTCGGCACGATCAAGCGCTACGCCACCGGCAAGGGCAACGCCGACAAGGCGAAGATGGTCGCCGCCATCCAGGCCCGCGGCTTCGCGCCGGCCGACGACAACGAGGCGGATGCCATCGCCCTTCTGCTCTGGGCCACCGACCCCACGGGAGGCCGCGCATGAGCATGCACGGCGCACCACTGCCGCCCCGCTCCTGCCTCGACCGGGGCACGCGCAGCCCGACGAACGACACCGAGGTCAACGCCATGCGGGCTGCCGCCTGGCATCGGCATGGCGTCGTCGCCCTGCCTGTCGCCGACATCACCGACGACTGGCTGCGCCAGGCCATCACCAACGAAGCCAACCGGCGCTGGGGGCGTCGCAACGGGGAGAACCGCCATGGCCGGTAAGCGCAAGACCAAGGTGCCGAAGCCGAAGCACGACGATCTGGCGAAGCCGTCGAAGTGGCGGCTGCAGCATGGTGGCTTCTCCGAGCCGATCCGCGAGGCGGATCCCGAGACCGGCAGCCCGATCCAGCATCGCCGCGCCGTGGACACGCTCGGGCTGATGCTGGCGCATGGCAGCATCACGCCGCAGATGCACGAAGCGGGTGAGATCTTCCGCGGGCTGTTCCGCGCCGCCTGCTTCGACAGCATGTCGACGTCACAGATCATGCGCATCCCAGGCACGCGCGTCGACACGCTCTCGACGATGCAGGTCGAGGCACGGCGCCGCGTCGCTGCGGCGCTCGATGCGTTGGGGGGGCAGGACAGCCCCTGCGGCTCCTGCGCGTGGTTTGTCATCGGCCTGGAGTTCTCGGTCCGCGAGTGGTCGATGCGGCAGGGCTGGGCCGGACGGACGGTGCACGGCCCAGTGGGACAGGGCATCCTGGTCGGGTCCCTCGGCATTCTTGCCGTGCACTTCGGGCTGATGCCACGAGCGAGGGCGGCGTGACGCGGGATGATCGGGGCGGTCACCATCGCCCCGATCACGCTGTTACAATTCACCCCGTAGCGGCTCCGAAATCGATAAGGCTAGAAGCAAGACACGTAGAGAAGGTGCGAGAGCGCCGCGGCTGAACAGCCACGCTGCGGCTCGATCGAGACAGTGGCTCTCGAGCCGCAGGGTCCTTCCTGGCCCCGCTGTATGCGGGGGGCGGAAGCGCGCAACATCGCTAGCGCCAGGCCGAAAATATGGGTTGCGGTTTGCAGCCTTCGCCCGCGGCTTCAAATCGATAGCTGCAAACCGACGCCGGGCCGCCGCCCTGCAAACCACCTGCAAACCGGATGGCACCATGACGCTCCCCTGGATGGCGGCGAAGATTGTGCTGCGTCCGGTGGCGGAGCTGCGCCCGCATGCGGGCAATGCCCGCGTCCACAGCGCCGAGCAGCTGGAGCAGATCAAGGCCAGCATGCTGGCGTTCGGCTTCACCAATCCGCTGCTGGTGGACGAGGACGGCGTGCTGATCGCCGGCCACGGCCGGCTCGAGGCCGCGACGGCGATCGGCATGGCCAAGGTGCCGGTGATCGTGCTGCGGCATCTGTCCGCGGCGCAGAAGGAGGCGCTGCGGCTCGCGGATAATCGCATCGCGGAGAACGCGACCTGGGACCAGGCGCTGCTGCGTGATGCGCTCGCCGCCGTGCAGGCGGCGCAGGACATCGACCTCGCGGCACTCGGCTTCTCAGCGGATGAGCTCGCGGACATCCTCGAGGCGGCTGGAAATGCTGTGTCCAACGGCGACGCGCCCGAGGCTCTGTCCGCGGATCCCGCCGAGGAGGGCGGAGCGGCAGGCGCGGCGGCGACGAATGATGCGCCGGCGGAAGACCCCGCCGATGCCGAGCCAGAACCGCCGCGCCAAGCCGTCACCCGCCCCGGCGATCTGTGGTTGCTCGGTGAACATCGGCTGCTATGCGGCGACAGTACCGACGCCGCCAGCGTGGCGCGCGTGATGGGCGAGGACCGCGCGGCGCTGCTCTTCACGTCGCCGCCTTATGGAAACCAGCGCGACTACACCACCGGCGGTGTCACGGACTGGGATGCCCTGATGCAGGGCGTATTCCAGCACCTCGACGCGGGCATGCGGACCGATGGCCAGGTGCTGGTGAACCTCGGGCTGATCCATCGCGACAATGAATGGCAGCCCTATTGGGCCGCCTGGCTCCACTGGATGCGCGCCCGCGGCTGGCGCCGGTTCGGGCTTTATGCCTGGGATCAGGGGCCCGGCCTGCCGGGGGACTGGAACGGGAGGCTCGCGCCGGCTTTCGAGCTGGTCTTCCACTTCAACCGCCAGGCGCGCCAGGCGAACAAGATCGTGCCCTGCAAATGGGCTGGCACGCCAAACAAGGGCAGCGGGCTGCGCGCCGCCGATGGCACGATCTCCGAGTACCAGCACGCCGGCCTACCGGTGCAGGACTTCCGCATCCCCGACAACGTGCTGCGTCTGACCCGCCACAAGGGCCGTGGCATCGAGACCGAGCATCCCGCGGTGTTCCCGGTGGTGCTGCCGGAATTTCTGATGCGGGCCTACACGGACGAGGGCGACCTCGTATTCGAGCCCTTCGGCGGCTCGGGCACCACCATCCTCGCCGGCCAGCGCACCGGCCGCCGCGTGCGGGCGATCGAGCTGGCGCCCGCTTATGTCGACCTGGCCGTGGCGCGCTGGCGGATGCTGCATCCCAACCTGCCGGTCGTGCTCGCCGATGACGGGCGCGATTACGACGCGGTCGCTGCGGCGCGACAGGAGGTCACCGCGGATGCAGCCTGACCTCATCGTCTCCGCCCTGCCGGTCACATCCCTCGTGCCCTACGCCGAGAACGCGCGCACGCATTCGCTGTCGCAGGTGGCGCAGATCGCCGCCTCCATCGCCGAGTTCGGCTTCGTGAACCCGGTGCTGGTCGATGCCGAGGGCGTGCTCATCGCCGGCCACGGCCGCGTCATGGCGGCGAAGCAGCTCGGGCTGGCCTCCGTGCCGGTGCTGCGGCTTGGCCATCTCTCCCCGGCGCAGGCACGTGCCCTGCGGCTGGCCGACAACCAGATCGCGCTGAACTCCGGCTGGGACGAGGCGCTGCTCGCCGCCGAGATTGCCCGCATTCGCGACGAGGCGGTGGTCGACCTGGACGTGCTCGGCTTCTCCGGGATGGAGCTGGACCGGCTGCTGGCGGCAGCGGACGCGGGGCTTTGCGACGATCCGGATGACGCCCCGCCTCCGCCCGTGGTGCCCGTCACGCGCACGGGCGACCTATGGCGCTGTGGCGAGCATCGCCTGCTGTGCGGCGATGCCACCAAGATTGAGGATGTACAGCGCGCACTCGGCGTCGGCCACTTGGCCGACATGGGCTTTGTCGATCCGCCATATAATGTCGCCTACGAGGGTGGCACGGCGGCGAAGATGACGATCGCCAATGATGCGCTCGGCGGTGGCTTTACAGCGTTTCTGCGGCCTGCGCTGGCCAATCTGCTCTCGGTCACCAAGGGCGCCTGCTACGTCTGCATGTCCTCGTCCGAATGGCCGACGCTGCATCGCGTCTGGCAGGAGGCGGGCGGGAAGTGGTCGAGCACGATCATCTGGGCGAAGAACACCTTCGCGCTCGGCCGTGCCGACTACCACCAGCAGTTCGAGGCGATGCTCTACGGCTGGAAGGCCGGCGCCCAGCACTACTGGTGCGGCGCGCGCGACCAGGGGAACGTCTGGCACTTCGACAAGCCGGCGCGCAACGATCTGCACCCGACCATGAAGCCGGTGGCGCTGGTCGAGCGTGCCATCCGCAACAGCAGCAAGCCGCGCGATACGGTGCTGGACTGCTTCGGTGGCTCGGGTACGACCATGATCGCGGCGGAGCGCACGGGGCGGCGCGCTGTGCTGCTGGAGATCGATCCCGCCTATGCCGACGTCATCGTGCGGCGCTGGCAGGAGACGACGGGCGAAGCAGCCGTGCTGGAGGGCGATGATCGCATCTTCGCCGATGTCGCCGCGGCGCGTGGCGTCGTCGATCATGATGTGATCCAGACCGCCGAAACATAGCAATTCCGCGCTGCTCCATCTTGCTTGGCTCGCGCGCGGCACAGCGCGAATGGTCCGTCACACGCAGGGGAGGCCCTGCACCACGACGGAGACCAAAATGACCGACCGCGAAGCCCGCGCCGCCCGCAACCAGGAAAACAGCCTGGCCGCCTTCCTGGCGAAGAAGGCCGAATTCGACGCCCTCCTCGCGGAACTCACCCAGGCCAGCGACGACCATTTCGGCGCGGATCCCGAGACGGTGCTCTGGGGCGAAGCGGCCTGGCTTTCGGATGCGACGGCGAAGCTGAAGGACATCGCGGACCAGCATTTCCGCCGCGGCGAATACGAAACCTGACGCGGGCCCCTCCCGCACCGCCCCGACCGGCAGCGCCGGCGGGGCTCCCGGCAGTAGGGGCCGATGACCGGCACCCGGAACCGGAGACCACCACGATGACCAAGCTTTCCGACAGCCAGCGCGTGATCCTCAGCGCCGCCGCGCAGCACGAGATGGGCCTCGCCCGCGCGCCGAAGACCCTGCCGGCCGCCGCGCGCAGCGCGGTGTTCCGCAGCCTGATCAAGAACAACCTGCTCACCGAGATCAACGCCCCGCTGGAGTTCGTCGGGTTGGGCTGGCGCCAGGACGATGACGGCACCTGGATCGTGGCGCGCATCACCGACGAAGGGCTGCGCGCCATCGGCATCGACCCGAATGAGGGCGACGAGGTGGCCGGCGAGCCCGACTGCTCGGGCATCGAGGGTGGCGTGCCCGACACGGCGCCCACGGGCGCGGAGGACGCAGCCGAGGGGGATGCCCCCGCGGAGGAGGCCGAACCCGCCCAGGCCGCGCCCACACCCGCCCCGCGCGCCAGCCTGCGCGACGCCGCCGCGGCGGTGCTGACCGCCTGGGACGCGAGCCCGGCGCAGGACGCGACCGACAACCCGATCAGCCGCGCCATCGAGGCCCTGCGCGCCGCCATCGCCGGCAAGCCCGCCCGCGCCCCGCGGGACGCCAACGCGCCGCGCAAGCCGCGCGAGGGGACGAAGCAGGAGCAGGTGCTGGCCATGCTGCGCCGCCCCGAGGGCGCCACGGTCGCGCAGATCGCCGAGGCGACGGGCTGGGCGCAGCACACGGTCCGCGGCTTCTTCGCCGGGCTGAAGAAGAAGGGTCACAGCATCGAAGTGCGCGAGCGTATCCGCCAGGTCGGCCCGAACAAGACCGGCGCGAAGGGCTCCTTCACCATCTACGCCCTGGCGGAGTGAAGCATCTCAGCCACGCCACTGAACATGATCGGGAGCGCCGGGGATCAATCAAATTCCCGGCGCTTTATCGAGTTGGCTGCGCTCCGACACAGCGCGAATCGTCCGTCACGCGCAGGGGCATCCCGCCCCGCCAGACGGAGACGACGATGAGCACCACCATCCTCCCGCACGAAACGGCCGAAGGCCCGCAGGATCGCGCCGCCTGGCAGCAGCTTCTCGCCACCGCGCCGCGCGGCACCGACAGCGTGGGACGCGCCACCATTCAGGTCTGCACCGCCAGCGACGGGCGCGGGATCTTTGCCACGGTGGACTACGCCACCTGGCAGACCGAGAAGGAGGAGGGCTGATGCCCTCCGAGCGCCGCTGGATCATCCTGGCGCAGGACGGCCGGCACGTGACGATGGGCCGCGCCGCGCCGCCTAGCGAAGCCGAGGTCAAGGCCGCCGCCGCGGCGCTTGCCGCACAGGGGCTGGCAGGCTGGCTCGCCACACTCGACGGGAACTACTGGTCGCGCCGCCGCGTGGCCCTCGCGCCGGTGCAGATGCTCGGCGACGGCGCCACGCTGGACTGGTCCGCCGCCATCACCGCCTTTGAAGCCGCTCGCCAGCGCGCCCTTCGTCCCCTCTGAGAAGGCCGGCATCGCCATCACGCGCGGCGGCTTGCGGGCCCCCATCGCGGCTCCGCGATGGGAGGCAGAGTCGCCGCCATGCCGGAAATGACCGCCTCCACGCGCGAGGCCGCCCGTCGCCTCGGCGTCAGCGACACCGCCATCCACAAGGCCGAGCGGGCGGGCCGCATCGCCCGCGAGCCGGATGGCCAGTGGGACATCGACAAGACCCGACGTCGCCTGGTGGAGACCGCTGATCCCGCCCGCTCGCCCCTGGCCAGTGGCGCGGGCGCGGACGGCACGCCCTTCGCCCGGCTGAAGGTCGCGCAGCTCGCACTGAAGGTGGAGGCGCAGCGCCTTTCGCTGGATGAGACCAAGCGCCGCCTGGTCGATGTCACTGAGGCCAACGCCGCGCTCGACGAGATCGGCAGCACCATGCGGGATGCGCTGCTGAACTGGCCGGCCCGCGTCTCTGGCCTGATCGCCGCCGAGATCAGCGTCGATCCGCATCTGCTGCAGACCATCCTGCAGAGCCACATCAACGACCTGCTGACGGAGGCGGCCGATCGCTTCGATCCAGCAGGCCTCGGAGGGGACCGGGCTCCGCAGCCGTGAGCATGTGCGCCGCCGCGTCGGTGCCATGCTCCGCCCGCCGCCGCAGCTCACCGTCTCGGAATGGGCCGAGCGCCATCGCATGCTCGGCAGCCGCGCCTCGGCCGAGCCCGGGCCATGGAGGACAAGCCGGACCCCGTACCTGCGCGACGTGATGGACGCGCTGTCGGCGGTGCATCCCGCCCGGCGCGTCGTCTTCATGAAGGGCGCGCAGGTCGGGGCCACGGAGAGCGGAAACAACTGGCTTGGCTACATCATGCACCACGTGCCGGCGCCGGCCCTGGCGGTGCAGCCCACCGTGGAACTGGCCAAGCGCTTCTCGCGCCAGCGCATCGACCCGCTGCTGGAGGAAACGCCGGCGCTGCGGGAGCGGGTGGCGCCGGCCCGCGCGCGCGACAGCGGCAACACCATGCTGTCGAAGGAATTCCCCGGCGGCATCCTGGTGCTGACCGGGGCCAACAGCGCGGTCGGGCTGCGCTCGATGACGGCGCGGTTCCTGTTCCTGGATGAGGTCGACGCCTATCCCGGTGACGTCGCTGGTGAGGGTGATCCGATCGCCCTGGCCGAGGCGCGGGCCCGCACCTTCGGCTGGCGGCGCAAGGCCTTCCTGGTCAGCACGCCCACCATCGCCGGTCGCAGCCGCATCGAGCGCGAGTATCTGGCCTCCGACCAGCGACGGTTCTTCGTGCCGTGCCCGGAATGCGGCGAGATGCAGTGGCTGCGGTTCGAGCGGCTGCTTTGGGAGAAGGGTGCGCCGGAGACGGCGCGGTATCACTGCAGCGCCTGCGACCATCCGCTGCAGGAGCACGACAAGACCGCCATGCTCGGCGGCGGCGAATGGCGCGCGACGGCCGAGGGCCAGGATCCGCACACGATCGGCTTTCACATCTCGGCGCTCTACTCGCCGGTCGGCTGGCTGTCCTGGGAACAGATCGCGCGGGATTGGGAGGCGGCCCAGGGCAAGCCGGAGGACATCAAGACCTTCAAGAACACGGTCCTGGGCGAGACCTGGCAGGAGCAGGGCGAGGCCCCGGATTGGGAGCGCCTTGTTGAGCGCCGCGAAGATTTCGCCATGGGGGTGGTGCCCACCGGCGCACTGGTGCTGACGGCCGGCGTCGACGTGCAGGACGATCGCCTGGAATGCGACGTGTGGGGCTGGGCCGAGGGGTTCTCGTCGTGGCTGGTCGACCACGTCGTGATCCCCGGCAGCCCGCGGGACCGCGAGCCCTGGGATGAGTTGGCTCGGGTGCTGGCGCGCGACTGGCCACGCCATGGCGGGGGTGCGATGCGCATCGCCCGACTCTGCGTCGACACCGGCGGCCGCGACACGGCCGCCGTCTATGGGCACCTGCGGCGGCTGCGGGATCCCCGCATCGCGCCCACCAAGGGCATCGACGGCTGGAACCGGGCGCAACCGGTCCAGGGCCCGACGCCGGTGGATGCACTCGTGAACGGCCAGAAGCTCCGGCGTGGCCTGAAACTCTGGACCGTGTCGGTCTCGACCTGGAAGGCCGATCTTTATCGCCGGCTCTGGCTAGGCCGTGGCGACGCGGAGGAGCTGCCGCCCGGCTGGGTGCATCTGCCGCGCGCGATCGACGTCGAATGGGTCAAGCAACTGGTCGCTGAGCAGCTGCGCACCACCAAGGATCGCCGCGGCTTTGCGCGGCAGGAATGGGCCAAGCTGCGCGAGCGGAACGAGGCGCTGGACTGCGCCGTGCTGTCGCGCGCGGCGCTCTGGCTGCTCGGCGCCGACCGCTACGGCGAGCAATTCTGGGCGCGGCTGCGGGATGAGGCGGCGGATGCGCCGCTGCGGCCAAGCGAGGTTCCCGCCGCTGGGAATGTCGCTCCTCCATCGCCGGCGTCGGAGGCTGCGGCGGTGCCGCCATCCGACAGCCAGCGCCCGCGAGGCTGGCTCGCGCCGCGCAGCGGCTGGCTTCGCTAAGGAGGACGATCATGGATCCGACCGTCCTCGCCTGGGCGCTGGCGCAGCCTGCCGGCACCCGCGCTGCGGTGCTGGCCAATGCCTATACCGGCGGCACCACCCGCGTGACCTTCGATGGCCGCACCGTGGAATATCGCTCGCTGGATGAGCTCGGCCGCGCTCTGTCGGTGCTCCATGGCGCCGAGAACACCGCCGCGCGCCGCCCCAGCGTCACCTTCGCCAGCTTCTCCCGCGAGGGAATCAGGTGATGGGGCGCATCCGCGATGCCTGGCACGCTCTCCGTGGCTATGCCGCCGCGCAGGACAGCCGCGTCTCCTCCTGGGCGGCTTCCGGCAGCAGCGCCACGGCCGAGGTCGGCGCGGCTGCGCCCACCGTCGCTCGCCGCGCCCGTGATGCCGTGCGCAACGACCCCTACGCAGCGCGCATCGTCGACCTCTGGACGGGCAATGCCGTCGGCGCCGGCATCACCACCCGCTGGCCGGACAAGCCCCATGCCGAGGCCTGGCGCCGCTGGTCCGACAGCACCGCCTGCGACGCCGAGGGCCGGCTCGATCTCTATGGCCTGCAGGCGCTGGTCATGCGCGCCGTGGTCGAGAGCGGCGAATGCTTCGTCCGCCTGCTGCCGGCCGAGATCACGCCGGCCAATCCGATCGGGCTGCGGCTGCAGGTGCTGGAGAGCGACCACCTCGACACGGCGCGGCAGGGCGTCATCGAAGGCATCCCCACCCTCCAGGGGATCGGCCTCGGTGAGGCCGGTGAGCCGGTCGGCTATTGGCTGCATCGCGTGCATCCCGGTGCCTCCTGGGTTCTGCCGGGCGGCGCCACCTGGTTGAGCAGCCAGCGCGTTCCCGCCCGCGACGTGCTGCACATCTATCGCAAGCGGCGCCCCGGCCAGTTGCGCGACGTGTCGTGGCTGGCGCCGGTGCTGACACGCCTGCGCGACCTCGGCGACTACGAGGCCGCCCTCCTGATGAAGGCCAAGATCGAGGCCTGCCTCGCCGCCGTGGTCTCGGAGGATGGCGACGACGCCATGACCGGGCCCGCCTCCGGGCTGCTGCGCGACGCCCAGGGCCGGACGGTGGAAAGCTTCGAGCCGGGGATGATCCTCTATCGCCGCGGCATGGGCAGCGTGGAGGTGGTGAATCCCTCCGGTGGTGGATCGCACGCGGCCTTCGCACGGCGCGCGCTGGAAGCCTCCGCCGTCGGTGCCGGCCTGACCTATGACCAGGTGGCCGGCGATCTGAGTCAGGCGAACTACTCCAGCCTGCGCGCCGGCAAGATCGAGTTCCGGCGTCTCTGCGAGCAGGTGCAGTACGGCATGCTCATCCCGATGCTGGTCCGGCCCATAGCGGATCGCTTCCACGCCCAGGGCGCGCTGCTCGGGTTGTGGGGCACCGTGGTGCCGGACGGCCTGTCCCACGTCCCGCCGGCGCACGAGATGATCGATCCGCTCAAGGACACCACGGCGCTCATCGCGCAGGTGCGCGCCGGCTTTGTGCCGCAGCCCGAGGCGGTCGGCGCCTTCGGCTACGACTTCCGCCAGGTGGTCGAGATGATCCGCGAGGCCAACGCCCTGCTCGACGAGGCGGGCCTCTCGCTCGACACCGATCCGCGCCGCGTCGCGAAGTCGGGTGCAGCCCAGGACGCAGCCCAACTCGCCGCCATCGAAATCGCCGCCACCGGTGCCGCATCGCCCCGGGCAGATGCGGCTGCTGATGCGCCGGCCGACGCAACAGGAGCACAGCCATGATCGCGGGCGCCTACGACTGGACCGACGACATGCTCAAGGTAAAGAGCATGCAGAAGAAGTTCCGCGACAGCTTCAGCGGGCCCGAGATCAACCCCGCACGGTGGGAGGTCGCCGCCACAGGTGGCGGCATCGCCCTCACCGTCGCCGATGGCGCCGTCACCATCTCCACCGGCACCACGCTCGACGATGAGCTGACCCTCACCAGCCGCACCAGCTTCACTATCCCGCTCCGAGTCATGGTGGCGGTGAACATGAGCCAGCGCATCGTCGGCCAGTCGGTCTGGCTCGAGCTCGTCAGCATCGATCCCACCACCGCCCAGCCCGACGGCCGCAACGCCGCCGCCTGGCGCCTGGACGGGGCCAGCGCCACGCTGGCCAATTACGAGGTGCAGAACGAGGCCGCGCCGCGCCTCGCCACCACCTCGGCCAGCACCATCCCCACCACCGCCCCCACCGGCTGGTCGGTGCTGGAGATCGAGCCCACCAATGACGAGTGCTGGTTCCACGGCCGGCTGATGGACACCACCGCGGCGCGCTCCAACTCCTATGTCCGGCACCAGCAGATTCCCGATCCCAACGCGCTGTATCGCTTTCGGGTGCGGGTGCGGAACCGCCAGTACATCAACGGCATCTCCGCCGTCGCCGACAATGGCACCGGGCTGGTCCGGGTGACCCGCACGGCGCATGGCTATGTCACCGGCGACGTGGTCACGCTGGAGAATGTGTCGGGCGTGCTGGGCGCCAACGGGACCTTCACCGCCACGGTCATCAACGCGAACAGCTTTGACCTGGTGGGGTCGAGCTTCTCGGGGGCCTACATCAACACGGGCTGGGCCTCGGTGAGCCGGGACCTGGCGCCGGCCTCCAGCAGCGACATCAAGGTGCAGTTCGTCACCATCGCCGACTATGCCGAGCTGACGACGGAAATCACGGCCGGCCGCGGCCAGTCGGTCGCCGGCCAGGGGCTGGGCGTGAATGTGCTGAACGCGATCACGCCCGTGGGTGGCCAGGCGCGCAACACCTCGGGTGCGCTGCCGGTGCTGGCGGCGACGGGCTACTCGGCCAATCCGGCCGCGGTGACCACGGCGCGCGGCGTGGACCTGCTGGCGACGCTGATTGGCGCCTTGGTCACCAAGCCCTACGCCATCCCCGAGGCAGACTGGCAGACCGCCGCCGCCGCGGGCGGGATCATCAACACCACCGACGTGGTGCTGAGGGCGGCCGCCGCGGCCGGCATCCGGAACTACGTGACCTCGATCGATGTGCGGAACGCCCACGCGACGGTCGCGACGGAGGTGGTGATCAAGGACGGCGCTACCGTGATTTGGCGGCAGCTGCTGCCGGCGGCGATGGCAGCACCGGTGGAGATCACCTTTCCCACGCCGCTGCGCGGCACCGCCGCCACGGCGATGAACGTCGCCTGCATCACCACCGGCGCGCAGGTCTACGTCAACGCGCAGGGCTTTGCCGCGCCGTAACGGCGCTGCCCAGGAGAACCCCTTATGACAGAGCCGATCGAGCCAGGCGGGGAATCGCCCGCACTGGACGGAGACGCTGCGCCCGATCGACTTCCCACCGGTGGGCAGTCAATCACCGCCTGCCGCGCCTTGGCGGCGCCCGTCACGGTCAATCGCGCGGCCCGCACCGTCGAGGTGGTGTGGTCCACCGGCGCGCGGGCCCGCAACTTCGTGCCGCCCTATGGGCCGATCCTCGAAGAGCTCGACATGCGGCCCGAGGCGGTGCGCATGGACGCGCTCCGCTCCGGTCGGGCGCCCGTGCTGGACACCCACCGCCGCGCCGGCACGCGCGACGTGCTGGGCCGGGTCACTGCGGCGCGCCTAGAGGCCGGCCGCGGCTACGCCACCCTGCAATTCAGCGGCGCCGACGACGTCGAGCCGGTCTGGCAGCGCGTCGCCGACGGCACGCTGCAGTCGGTGAGCGTCGGCTACCGCGTGCATCGCTACGACCCACGGCCCGATGCCGCCACCGGCCAGACGATCCACCGCGCCGTGGATTGGGAGCCCTACGAGATCTCGATCGTGCCCGTCCCGGTGGATGGCTTGGCCGTGATCCGTGGCGAGGAGACGCAGGGCACTCCCGCCACCGCCATCGAACCTGCCCTGACCGAGGAACACCCCATGACCGAGACGACGCCGGAGACCCCGGCTGCCCCTTCGGCGCCGCCCGCTGCGTCGCCGCCCACCATCCCGCCCCAGGAGACCACCGTGACCGCAGCCTCCCCGCCCGAGCCGACCCGTGCCGCGCCGACCGCCCCCGACCTCGAGGCCATCCGCGCCGAGGCCGAACGCGCCGCGGTCGAGCGCATCGCCGGCTATGAGCCGGTGCTGGCCGCCGCCCGCGGACTGGTGACCGCCGACATGCTCGACACGATGCGGGAGGCCGCCATCCGCGACCGCGTATCGCCCGAGGTGCTGCGCGGCCGCCTGTGGGACGCCTTCACCAGCGGCGCCGCGCGCCCGTCCCTGCCGGCGCGCCCCGACACCGGCCCGTCCAACGAGGACCCGACCCAGATCCTCGACGCCATGGCCGAGGCGCTGGCCGCCCGCACCATGCCCGGCTACCAGGCGCCGGCGACCGGCCGCCACACCGAGTTCCTGGGCTGGCGCCCCTCCGACATGATCGGCGAGCTGCTCCGTGCCCGCGGCGAGCGCAACGTGCCGCGCAACCCGACCATCCTGGCCGAGCGCGCCTTCCAAACCACCAGCGACTTCCCCGCGCTGCTCTCGGCCGCGGCCAACAAGATGCTGCTGGCGGCCTATGCCCCGGCGGCACCCACCTACCGGACGCTGTTCCTCCGCCGCGATTTTCGGGACTTCAAGCCGCACCGCCACCTCCGCGTCGGCGACTTCCCGACCCTGCTGCCGCTGTCGGAGAATGGCGAGGTTCAGGCCGGCACCATGTCCGAAAGCCAGGAGCTGGTGTTCCTGCAGACCTTCGCCCGGCGCATCCGTGTCACGCGGCAGATGCTGGTCAACGATGATCTCGGTGCCTTCACCGACTTCGCCAGCATGATCGGCCGACGGGTCGCCGATTTCGAGAACGCCACCGCCTACCAGCTGCTGAACGCGGCCAATGGCGACGGGCCCACGCTCATCACCGGTGCCGCGGCGGTGTTCGGGACGGCGGCGGCGCGGGCCAACAAGGCAGGGGCCGGCACCGCGCTCGACCTGCCGAACCTGGCGCTGGGCCGTGCCGCGGTGATGCGCCAGAAGACCCTCGACGGCCTGCCGATCGCCGTCGGCGCGCAGATGCGGCTGCTGGTCGGGCCGAACCAGGAGCTCGCGGCGCGGCAGCTCACCGTCTCCGTCCAGGCGACCCAGACCAGCAACGCCAACGTCTATGCCGGCTTCGTCCAGCCGCTGGTCGAGCCGCTGATCCCGGCGAACCGCTGGTACCTGTTCTCCGACCCGATGGCGGCGCCGGTCTACGTCTACGGCTACCTCAACGGGGCGGAGGGACCGCAGGTCACGACCGGCAACGTCCAGGGCGTGGACGGCGTCGAGGTCAGCGTGATCTTCGACTTCGGCGTGGGCGCCATCGACTGGCGCGGCGCCTGGTTCAATTCGGGCACCTGATCCCGGCTCATCCCGTTCCATCGTGAACCCATGCAGAGGGCGTCCTTCGGGACGCCTTCTGCGTTTCTGGAGCTCCCATCCCCATGCGCAACTACGTCCAGCCGGGCAACAGCCTGGCCATCGCCGTCCCCTATGCGGGCGGCATCCTCTCCGGCCAGGGCGTCCTGGTCGGGGCGCTCTTTGGCGTGGCTGCCGTCGATGGCGTGCAAAACGCCGTCATCGAATGCCAGACCAAGGGCGTGTTCGACATCACCAAGCAGCCGGCGCTGGCCATCACTGCCGGTGCGCGCCTCTTTTGGGACGACACCAACCGCCGCCTCACCACCACCGCCACCGGCAATTTCCAGGTGGGCATCGCCGCCGTGGCAGCGCTCGCCGCGGACGCCACCGTCCGCGCCGTGCTGCTCCGCGTTCCGGCGTCCGGCGCATGAACGGGGATCCCAAGGCCGCGCGGGGCTATCGCAACCGCAACCCCGGCAACATCGAGCACGTCCCGGCCAACAAATGGCTCGGCCTGGCCGATCCACCCTCGGATGGGCGCTTCTGCCGGTTCCACTCGCACCAGCACGGCATCCGCGCGCTCGCCCTGCTGCTGCAGAGCTACCAGGACCGGCACGGCCTGCGCACCGTGCGCGGCATCGTGGCGCGCTGGGCGCCCAGCGCGGAGAACAACACCCGCGCCTACCAGGACGCGGTGGCCAAGCGCCTGGCGGTGGGGCTCGATGACCCCGTCGACCTGCACGACGCCGCCACGCTGCGGGGGCTGGTCGAGGCCATCATCCGCCACGAACTGGGCGGCCAGCCCTATGCGCCGGAGGTGATCGCCGAGGGGCTGCGCCTGGCCGGGCTGGTGGAGCCCGGCATCGCCCGCACCGGCACCGTCCGTGCTGCCGCCGGTGCCGCGGCCGCGGGCCTGACCGCCGCCACCGTCCTGGAGGCGGTGGAACTCATCGCCCCGCACGCTGATCGCCTCGCCTCTGTGGCGCGTGCCCTCGGCCCCTGGGGCGTGGCGCTGGCCGTCGCGGGTGCCGCGGCCTGGGCCATCCTCCAGCGCCTGCAGCGTCAGCGGGAGATCGTGCCATGACCCACCACGACCGCGAGCTCGGCGCGATCATCGCCCGCCTCACGGAGATCGAGCGGCGGCTCGGCGAGGGCGACGCCGATATGCGCGAGCTCACGCGCACGGTGACCGAACTGGTCAAGGCCATGGCGGCGCTCACCGCCCGGCTATCGCTCTCCGCCGTCGGAGGCAGCGGTGGCATGCCCATGGCGGTGCCGGCCACCGGGGCGGCGGCGGCGGGCGGCATCATCGGTGCGGCCATGGGCGCCAAGCTGGCCTCCTGGTTCGGGCTGGGATGACCGCTTTCAATGCGGCGCTGGCCGTGCTGGCGGCGGATCCTAACCTCGGCGTCGGGGCGACCTACCGGGCCGCGGGCACCGGCGCGGGGATCCCGCTGCGAGTGCTGCGCTCCAGCCCCGACCGCGTGGCAGACGGCTTTGGCACCAGCATCCTCCAGGCCACCGACATCCTCACCGTGCCCCTGGCCGCGCTGCCTGCCATCGAGTCGGGCGACAGCTTCACCCTCGGCGCGGATCTGCTGACGGTGGACAGCGCCGAGCGCGATGCCGCGGGTGTCGCCTGGCGCGTGCTCTGCCGGCGATAGCCCATGCGTCTCACCGCCATCGTGGGCGACCTCCGCAAGGCGCTGGCCGAGGAGGTCCGCGCCGGCGAGCGCGCCGCCTCCCGCGCCGTGCGCGAGGAAACCGACGCGCTCAAGCGCGAACTGCGCCAGCAGGTCACCGGCTCCCTCGGCGGCAAGGCGCGCGGCATCGCCAATGCCTGGCGCTCGCAGGTGTTTCCCCGCAGCGGCGTCTCACTGCGCGCGGCCGGGCTGGTCTGGAGCAAGACCCCGCTGGTGATCGACGCCTTCGACCGCGGCGCGCTGATCCGCCCCAAGGGTGGCGGGAAGTTCCTGGCCATCGCGACGGGCTTTAATGCCGCCCGCGGCTGGCGCGGGCGCGGCGACAAGGGGCTGCGGGTCACCCCGGCGCAGATGGTCGCCTCCGGCCAGGCCTTCCTCCGCCCGTTCAAATCGGGCCGGGGCTTCGTGTGGTGCCTGCCGCTGCGGCAGGGACAAGGCACCGGGCGGCGGCGGCGCACGCGGCTCATGGCCGGTGGCGTGGTCGAGGTCGGCACGGCCAACCGCAAGGGGCGTGAGGCCTGGGCCCGCGGCCTGCTGGAGCAGGGGATGGTGCCGATGTTTCTTCTCCTGCCCCAGGTGCTGCTGCGCAAGCGGCTCGACGTGCGTGGTGCGTCGCTGCGCGCCCTGCGCCGCCTGCCGCGGCGCTTTGTGGCGGCCTGGGGCGCCGAGACGGGGCGTGGACAGTGAGTGTCCGCGAGTTGGCCCTGACCGCCCTGTCCGCCCGCCTGAGCGCCGCCCTGGCCCTGCGAAACCCCGCGGCCAAACTGCTCCGCAATGAGACCGCGCCGCAGCGCCTGCCGCCTGGCGGGCTGGTGGTGCTGCGCGATGGCGAGACGGTGGAGGAGACGCCGATCCTCTCCCCGCTCGCGTGGCAGATCGAACATCGCGCCGTGGTGGAGGTGGTGGCGACCAGCACGGCGGTGCTCGACGCACTGCTCGTGGAGATCGGCGCCGCCATCACCGCGGACCGCACCCTCGGCGGCGCGGTGGAATGGGCGCAGCCCGGCGCGCCTGGGTTCGATGACGTCGAGACGGAGGGCGCCGCCGCGGTGCGCGCCGCCGCCATTCCCGTGACGCTGGTCTTTACCGTCGCCGGCTCGCCGCTGGCCTGACAGGAGTTTTCCCATGCCCCGTGCCATTGGCGCCAACTCGCGCCTGCTCATGATCCCGGAGGTCACCTACGGCACCGCCCCGGGTGGGAACTGGCGCCGCGTGCCCTTCCTCTCCAGCAGCCTCGGCGCCGAGCAGCCGCTGCTGGACGCGGATGTCATCGGCCTCGGTGGCAATCGCGATCCCGCCGCGCCCTTCCTCGACACCGTCACCGTCGCCGGCGACGTCGTGGTGCCGATCGACCTGATTAACACCGGCCACTGGCTGCGCCTGCTGCTCGGCGCGCCGACCACCACCGGCACCAGCCCGAACTTCATCCACACCTTCGGCTCGGGCGCGGCGGCGCTGCCGTCCCAGGCGATCGAGACCGGCTATCCGGACGTGCCGTCCTTCGACGTCTGCACCGGCGTACGCGCTGACACGCTGGAGATCGACTTCTCGCCGACCGGGCCGGCGACGGCCACCATCAAGCTGGTGGCGCAGGGCTCGGTGCGGTCGGGCGCGACCTCGGGCGGCTCGCCCCTCACCGCCGCCTATACGGCCTTCAACAAGGCTCAAGGATCCGTCACGCGGAGCGGCGCGGCGCTGGCGCAGGTGACTGGGGCGCGGCTGGCCTACTCCAACAGCATCGAGACTGTGCGGACCATCCGCGCCGATCGCCGGATCGAGGGTGCCGATCCCGGTGTGTCGCGCGCCACGGGGCAAATCACCGCGCGCTTCGAGAACACCACGCTGCTGACGCAGGCGCAGAACGGCACGGCGGCGGAGTTCGCCTTTGCCTACACAATCGACGCGAACCGCAGCCTCACCGTCACGCTGCATGAGGTGTACCTGGCGCTGGCCAAGACGCCGATCGAAGGGCCGGCGGGGGTGGAGGCCAGCTTTGATTTCCGCGCCGCCTTCAACGCCACGGCGACGCGGATGATGACGGTGGTGCTGCGGAACCAGCAGCCAGCCAGCGATTATACGTGACGCTCCCTACCGGATTGCGCCGCGCTCGCCCGACCACCGCGCGACCGCTTATGCTATGCTCATGACCCGACAACAGCTCGAAAAGCATCAGATCTGGTTGTATCTGGCAGCCGTCCTCCTTGGCCTCGCGCTCGGCTGGACGAGGCCAGACCTGGCTGGCGCGCTGGAGGCGGTGATCTGGCCCGCCCTGGGCCTGCTGCTCTATGCCACCTTCACGCAGGTACCGCTGACCCACATCTCGGATGCCTTCAAGGATCGCCGCTTCATGGGGGCGGCGCTTGTCGGGAACTTCGTCCTCATTCCCATTGTGGTCGGGGGGCTGCTGCTCCTTCTGCCGCCCGATCCAGGCATCCGTTTGGGCGTGTTGCTGGTGCTGCTCGTGCCCTGCACGGACTGGTTCATCACGTTCACCCATCTTGGACAGGGGGACACGCCGCGGGCCATCGCTGTGACGCCCGTGATGCTGGTCCTCCAGTTCCTGCTGCTGCCGATCTACCTCTGGGTCTTCATGGGCGATGCGCTCCTTGAGATCCTGGTGGTCGAGCGGATCGCAATCGTCTTTCTCACCCTGATCGTCCTCCCGCTTGTCGCGGCCTGGCTCACGGAGCGCTGGGTGGAGCGTGCCCGCGGGCGCGAAATCCTCATTGAGCGCCTGGCCTGGCTGCCGGTCCCGCTGCTTGGCGTTGTTGTCTTCCTGATCGCAGCGTCGCAGTTGGAGGCCGTGATGAGCTCGCTCCCGATCATGGGCCAGGTGCTGGGGGTCTTCGTTGCCTTTCTGATCGTAGCCCTCCTGATCGGCCTGGCGCTTGGGCGGGTCTTCCGGCTACCGGTACCGGCGACGCGGACGCTGATCTTCAGCCTCGGCACCCGGAACTCCTTTGTCGTCCTGCCTCTGGCGCTCGCCCTGCCGCCGGTCTGGGTGGGCGTGGCCGTCGTCGTGGTCTTGCAATCGCTCATCGAATTGCTCGGGGTGCTGGTCTACCTGCGTATCGTGCCACGCATGACGGCTGCGGTTGGACTGCCGCGCTGAGCACGACGCCTTCCGCGGCGGATGCTCCCGGACTGATGCAGCCGTCGCCGCCCTGAAAGGGGCCAATCAGCACGCAGGCGGCGGTCACGAATGTTCCCGCAAGCACCCGGTCCAACTCAGCCCTTAGCAAAGGAGAATTCTGTGCTCACCCTCGACCTCCCGGCCGAGCCGTACTGGCTCGACCTGCCGCGCGGCGTCCGCGTGGAGATCCGCCCCGTGACCACCGCGGTGATGGCCGCTGCCCAGGCCGCCGCCGCGCGCCGTTTGACGGCCATCCGCATTGCTGATCCCGACCTCGACCCCGACATGGCCCGCGGCCTCTCCTTCGCCTTCCTGGTCAAGGCGCTCGGCCGGCATGCGGTGCTGGCCTGGGAGGGCGTCGGCGACGCAGCCGGCAAGCCGCTTCCCCTCTCCCCCGAGGCCGTCGAGCGCCTGATGGACATGGACGAGATCGCCGCCGCCTTCTGGGACCGAGCCACGGCCCCCGTCGCTGCCGTAGCCCTGGAGGGAAACGCCTAAGGGCCCGCGCCGCCTGGCACTTCGGCCGCGGGCCCGAATACTGCCGCGGCTGCACGGCCTTGGGGCGCGACTGCGGCGCCGAGTGCCCCTACGCGGCGCATGCGCCGACCAGCATCGAGGGCCACGCCTGCTGGTCCGCCGGCACGGCTTGTGCCGAGGCCTCGATGACCGGCCTCACCCTCGACACCGCCGGCGCACTCGCCGCGTCCCGCGAAATGGGCGCCACCGGCTGGGCCGCTGCCGAGCTGCTGCTCGCGCTGCGCATCGGCATGGCCGAGGGATACGCGGCACAGCACGAGGCTGTGCCAACAGGCAACGAGCGCTACCCAATCACGCCGAATGCTTCTTGAGCCACTCCCGCACCGCTTCGTTCAGGCGGGTTTGCCACCCAGGTCCCGTGGCCCGCAGTCGGTCCAGCAGCTCCGGATCCAGCCGGATCGTCACCTGGCGCTTGGCGTCGGGCAGCCGTGGCCGGCCGCGACGGACAAGCTTCGTACCCTCGCGAACCTCCGCCCGCGCGAAAAACTCCTCCGTCAGGGGCGGCGCATCATCAGGGTCCACCCAGGTGCTGGCGCCAGCGGGCTTCTTCGTCGGCATGAGCGTGCCTCATCGAAATGACGCGCCGGGCACTGCCCCGCGGCGTCCACACCAGGACCACCAGCCGACCTTCGAGAAAGCCGGCTGAGATAAATCGCAGCTCGCCATAGTCGCGTCGGCCATCGGGCAGCGTCGCGTGCAGCCCGGCGAACACATGCGCGGCATCGGCGAAGTCCAGCCCTCGCTCGGTCAGCGTCCTGGCGCGCTTGGCCGGGTCGAAGGTGATCCGCACCGAATTACTGTAGTGCCGCAAATGTCGCGGGGCAATATCCGTAGCGACAAATATTCTGCCGCAGGGAGGCGTAATCCATGGCCGACGCCACCCGCCGCGTCTCGGTGCGCCTCTCGCTCGACGACGCCGCCCGGGTCAAGGCCGGGCTGCGCGAGGTCGGCGAGACCGGCCAACGCTCGCTGGACCAGATCAAGGGCGGCGCTGAGCGCGCCTCCCGCTCCCTCGACCTGCTCGACGTCGCCGTGCGCGGTCTGCAGATCGCGGGCCTCGCCGCCGCCGCCCGCGCGTTCGTCCAGGCCGGGGACAGCCTCACCCAGGGCCTGTCCCGCCTGCAAAACGCCACCGGCTCCATCGAACGCGCCAGCGAGGTCTACGAGGCGCTGTATCGCAACGCCCTCTCCACCGGCGTGGCTGTGGGCGAGAGCATCTCCGCCTTCCAGCGCTTTTCCATCGCCGCACGCGAGATCGGCGCCACCTCCGACCAGGTGGTGCGCCTCGTCGGCGGGCTGCAGCGTGTGGCCATCGTCTCCGGCGCGTCCACGCAGGAGATCTCCTCGGCCACGCTCCAGCTGGCGCAGGCGCTGGCCTCGGGCGTGCTGCAGGGCGATGAGCTGCGCGCCATCCTCGAGGCCATGCCGCTGCTGGCCGAGGGGCTGTCGCGCGAGCTCGGCGTGTCCATCGGTGAGCTGCGCAAGCTGGGCTCCGAGGGCCAGCTCACCGCCGAGCGGGTGTTTCCCGCCCTGCTGCGCGCCACCGAACGCCTCGGCGCGGAGTTCGAGCGCGCGCCTCTGTCGCTCAGCCGCGCCTTTGGCCAGCTGACGGCGGCCACCGACCCCTTTCTCGGCCAGCTCGACCAGGCCATCGGCCTGTCCAACGGGCTGGCGCGTGCGCTGGCCGGGGCCGCGCGCGTGCTGGACGGCATTCGCCGCGGCGCCGGGCTCGGCCTGCCCGGCGAGGTGGATGCCGACCGCCGCCGCCAGGCGGAGGAACTGCGCGCGGCCATCGCCCGCATGGAGGCGGAGAATGACGGCCGCGACAGCCTGCGCGCCCAGCCGCGCCGCGGCAGTATTCGCGGTGGGCTGGTCGGCACGGCCCAGCAGCAGGCCGGCGTGGACCGCGCCGCCCGGCTGGAGGAGCTGCGCCGGCAGTATGCCGAGCTGTCGGAGGAGATCACCCGCGGCGAGCAGGCCGCCGGCGAGCGGCAGCGCACAGAGCAGGAGGGCGCCGCTGCCCAGGCCGCGGATGCCCGCCGCCGCCGTGCTACCGCCGAGGCCGAGGAGTTCCGCAAGCAGCTGGACGACCGGTTCCGGATCAACAGCGCCTATGAGGAGCGGGTCCGCCGCCTGCGCGAGGCCGAGGCCGCCGGCGGGCTGACCGCCGCCGATCGCACCCGCCTCGAAACCCTGGCCCTGCGCGAGCGTGACCAGGCGCTGCAACGCATCGAGGGCACCACCCGGCGCGTGGCCACGATCCCGCGGCCCGACCGCGAGGCGGAGCGCGAGATCAACGACCTGATCCGTGAGCGCGAGCGGCTCATCCAGAACAACGAGACCGCGTATGAGAAGTACCAGCGCCGCCTGGAGACGCTGGGCCGGCTGGTGGAGCGGGCGGAGCGGGCCGGCCGCGCGGTGCCGGACGAGACCATCTCGCGCGAGGCCAATGCCGCGCTGGAGGAGCTGGAGCGCGGCCAGCAGCGCGTGCAGGCCGCGACCGAGCGCACCAGCAGCACCGCGCGCGATCTCGGCCTGACCTTCAGCAGCGCCTTCGAGGACGCGATCATCAAGGGCGAGAAGCTGTCCAAGGTGATGCAGGGGCTGCTGCAGGACATTGCCCGCGTCATCGCCCGGCGCACCATCACCGAGCCGCTGGGCAATGCGGTCACCACCGCGCTGTCGGGCTTTTCCTTCGGGAATCTCTTCTCAGGCCTGTTCCGGGCGGAGGGTGGGCCGGTCTCGGCGGGGCAGCCCTACATCGTGGGCGAGCGCGGGCCGGAATGGTTCGTGCCGAGCCGCAGCGGCACGGTGCTGCCCAATGGCACGGCTCCCGGCAGCGGTCCCGTGATCCACCAGACCATCAGCATCGACGCGCGCGGGGCGGACGCCGGCGTCGAGGCGCGGCTGCGTCTGCTGGCCGGCCAGATCGCGCGGCAGGCCTCGGTGATGACGCTGGACGCGGTGCGCCGCGGCGGCGCGGCCTATGAGACGGTGCGGGGGTAGCAGCGATGGTGGAATATGCCTGGCCGGAGCTGCTGCGCCCCTCACGCTTGGTCTTCTACCTGCAGCACAACACGCTGCGCTTTGTCTCGCCGGTGACCCGCGCCACCCAGGTGATGCGGCGCGAGGGGGCGCGCTGGGTGGCCGAGGCGAGCTTCGAGCCGCTGAACCCGGCCAAGGCCGGGCTGCTGGAGGGACTGTTGGCGGCACTGGCCGGCTCGGTGAACACCGTCCGGGTGTGGGATTGGCGGCGGGAGTTTCCTACCGGGGATCCGCGCAGCCAGGGGGATGTGCCGAGCGGGCCCTACAGCTTCTCGGACGCGACGATCTTCACGGATGGGACGGGGCTGGTGGTGGGCTCGGGCAATCCTGCGCTGGCCGCGGGCGCGCCCCGGGGTGCGCTCAGCATCACCACCGCAGGCTGGTGGCCCGGCACGGTGGCGGTGGGGGCCGGGGACCACATCGGCCTCGGCGGGCGGCTCTACATGGCGACCGAGACGGTGGTGGCCTCGGGTGCGGGCACGGCCACCATTCCGATCGCGCCGCCGCTGCGCGAGGCGATGCTGGTCAGCACGCCGCTGGTGCTGACCAAACCCAGCGTGCCGATGCGGCTGATCTCCGATGACGAGGCAGCCAATCCGACACGGTCGGGGCGGTTCACGGCGATCACCGTGCGGATGGAGGAAGCACTCTGATGTCCGGCACGCCCCGCCTTTCGGCCCATGCCGCCGCCTCCGCCACGGCGCCCGTCGCCGCGCCGGTGGTGATGGTGGAGCTCGACTTCGCCTCCGGCGCCTTTCGCGCCTGGACGGGGCTCGGCCTGCTGCACTGGGCCGGCAAGGTCTTTGAGGGCGTGGGCGCGATCGGCGCCGTGGGCGAGATCGAGGAGACGGTGGAACTGCGCGCCGTCCGCCTGTCCCTCGCGCTCTCTCCGGTGCCGCAGGAGGTGGTGGACATCGCGCTCGCCGAACGCAGCTTTCGCCTGCGGCCGGCGCGGCTGTGGGGCGCGCTGCTCGATGCCGAGGGCGCCTTTATCGCCGACCCCTTTCCGCTGTGGGCCGGGCTGATGGACACCATGCAGGTGACGGACGGCACCGAGCCGCGCGTGACCCTCACCTGCGAAAGCCGGTTGGTCGACCTCGAGCGGGCGGAGGTGCGGCGCTACACCGATGCCGACCAACAGGCCGAATACCCCGGCGACCGGTTCTTCGAATACGTGCCGGCGCTGCAGGAGGCCGAGATCCGGCTGCCGGCGCGGTAAGCTCGAGGCGGGCACCCATGCGCCATCCCGACTGGGCGACGCGGCTGGCAGCCCTGCTGTCGGCCGCGGAGACGCGCGCCTTCCATCCGCGCCATTGGAATTGTGCCCTGTTCGCGCTGGCGGCGGTGGAGGCGGTGAGCGGCACTCGGCCCCGCGTCCGCGTGCTGCCGGATCTCCCTGCCTCGGCCGACAGCGCGGGCTTTCCCCGCATCCCGCCCGCCTTTACCCGCATGGGCGACGTCGTACTCGCCCCTGATCCCGATCGGCTCGGCATCGTCGTCGACGGGGGCCGCGCCGCCTTCATCGGGCCGCGCGGCCTCACCCGCCTCCCAATCACCGACTGCACCACCGCCTGGAGGATTGGCTGAATGCCCGCTGCCATCCCCCTCATCGCCGTCGTGGCCGGCGGCGTGGCCTCCGCGGCCCTCGGTGGCGGCCTGCTCGGCGCGCTGGTTGGCGCCGGGGCAGCCTTCGTCGTCTCCTCCATCGGCGCCTCGGTCTTTCCCACCAAGCGCCCCACCGCCCCGACACGGCCTGGCGACGATCCGACCGCGCCGGGAGCCGGCCGCACGCAGTCCTTTCGCCAGCCCATCACCGAGCACCAGATCGTCTTTGGCCGCTGCAAGGTGGGCGGGCCCATTGTCTTCATCCACTCGGCACCCGACGACGAGGGGCGCGCCGATGGCTGGTTCTATTCGGTGGTGGTGCTGGCCGCGCACCGCGTCCGTGGCATCGGCGATGTCTGGCTGGGCGACACCCTCGCCACGGATCCGAAGTTTGCCGGGCTGGTCAGGATCGATCGCCATCTCGGCGCGACGGACCAGGCGGCCGATGCCAACCTCATCGCCGAGACCGGCGGCAAGTGGACGGCCGAGCACCGCGGCCGCGGCCGGGCCTATGTCGCGCTGCGCCTGAAAATCACCGCCGAGGCCTTTCCCGCCGGCCCGCCCAACATCGCCGCCCTGGTCGAGGGCGCCGACACCATCCTCGACCCGCGCACCGGTGCCGTGGGCTGGTCCGACAATCCCGCACTCTGCCTCGCCTGGTACCTCACCGCGCCCTTTGGCTGGAAAGCCGCCTGGGATGACATCGACATCCCGGCGCTGATGGCCGCGGCCAACATCTGCGACGAGCTGATCGGCACCCGCGCCGGCCTGCATGAGCGGCGCTACACCGTGAACGGGCGCGTCTCGCTCGGCGAGGGCAAGATTGCCATCACCCGCAAGCTGGTCGCCGCCATGGCCGGCGCCATGGTCGTCTCGGGCGGGCGGTTCTTTATCCATGCGGGTGGGCCGGCGCTGCCCTCGGCGACGCTCACCTCGGACGACCTGCGCGGCGACGTGACCATCCAGGGCAGCCGGCCGCGGCGGGACCTCTTCAACGGGGTGCGGGCGGTCTACGTCGACCCCGCGAAAAACTGGCAGCCCACCGACGCCCCGCCGCTGCTGGCCGCCAACTACGTGGCCGAGGATGGCGGGGAGCAAATCTACCGGGACATGGAGTTCCCGCTCACCACCTCGGTGGCCACCGTCCAGCGGCTGATGAAAGCCGAGCTGGAGCGGGTCCGGCGCCAGCGCGAGGTGGCGTTTCCGGCGAACCTGTTGGCGCTGCGGCTGCGGCCCTGGGATGGGGTGACGGTGGCGCTCGACCGGGTCGGGGCCTTCCCGGCGCGGGTGACCGGCTGGCGACTGTCGCCGGCTGGCGGGGTGGACCTGGCGCTGTCCGAGGAGGACCCCGCCGTCTGGAATTGGAGCCCGGCGGTGGACGAGCGCGCCGCCGGCGACAGCCCCTCCGTGGTGCTGCCCAACCCGGGCGTGATCGCCGCCCCGGCCGCCATCGCCGTGGCGACGCCCGTCACCGCCGCCTCCGGGGCGCTGGGGGTGTCCTGGTCCGCCGTGGGCTCGGCCTATCTCGCCGGCTACGAGCTCGAGTTCATGCCGGCCTCGGTGGCCGTCTGGCAGGGCTATGGCGGGGCGCTGGGCGCCACGGCGGCCTCGGTCCCCACCACGGAGCCCACCGCCGTTCGGGCGCGCGCCGTGGCGCGCAGTGGCGCCGTGTCGGGCTGGCGCGAGGCGGCGGTCCCAGGCGCCGTGACAGCGCCGGCCGCACTCGGCATCACCGGTGGCGTGCGTCTCTCGGGCGGCGTCCCCATCGGCGCGGTGCGGCTGCAGGTGTTCGAGGCGGACAGCGCCAGCCTCGCCGCCGCGACCAAGCTGGCCAGCGAGCCCATAGCGTTGCCCTGGGACCGCACCGGCCTCACCGCGGGCCAGACCCGCTGGTACTGGCTGCGCAGCGTCTCGGCCGAGGGCAACGTCTCCGCCTTCGCCGGTCCGGTCACCGCCACAGCCCTCTGATCGGAGATCCGGGAAAATGCCGGCACGCATCGACGACCTGCTGGTCCTCAACGCCAATCTCAACAAGAGCGACTTCGCGAAGTACCTGCGCGACCGCGAGGCGGTGCTGCCGAACGACTTCGGCGGGCTGGGCGATGGCGTGGCCGATGATCGCACCGCCATCCAGGCCGCCTTCGATCGCGCCGGGGCGGACCAGAAGTTCGCGATGATCCCGCCCGGCACCTGGAACGTCTCCGGCACCGTGACGCTGCCGGGCGGGGCGCGCGGGCTAATCATGCAGGGCACCATCCGCTACACCGGCACCGCGCCCACCTCCGTGCTAGTGCTGGGCGATGGCGGGACCATCCGCAATGCCGAAAAACTCTACAGCGGGCTGAACGTCATCCGGCAGACGCAGTCCGACTGGTCCTCCGAGGCCGATATCGGCATCACCGTGCGCAACGTCGATGCCTCACAGATCGAGCTGCGCCGGGTGGAAGGCTTCACGATTGGCATGCGCACGCTGGGCGATGGGCGCGGCGTGGAGGACAGCACCTTCACGCTGGGGCGCATCGTCAACAACCGCATCGGCCTCGACATCTGGTGCGCCACCGCCACGGCCTGGAACACCTCCGTGCGCTACTATGGCGGCCACTTTGCGCACGCGACGGGGGTGAACGCGGCACAGGACCGCTTCGGGATCCGGCTCGGCAATGAGGCGGGCGCCTACACCAACCACAACCGCCACGTCTTTGACGCGCCGAACTTCGAGCTGCGCCAGGCCGGCAGCAATATCGCCATCCCCTTCCTCAATCAGACCTCGGGCTCTGCCATCATCGCGCGGAACATGCGCATGGAAGCTTGCTCGCCCCTGGCCGCACGGCACACCGCCGGTGCGCAGGACTGCGAATACGACATCGCCTGGACCAACACCTACCTGGTCAGTATCGATTACACGGCGACAGCGAACCGCTGCGGCAATGCGGTGATCAACCGCCACCGCGCCCCGGCGTCGCGGTTCCAGCGCTTTCTCGCGGGGGTGCCGAACACGCGCGCCGCGGCGTTCCGCCAGTCGGCGACCGAGGTGGGCGTCGAGGGGCTGATCACTATCGCCACCTCCACCACCACCGCGACCTTCATGGCGGATTTCTGCTTCAACGGGCTGGCGGACGTCACGCCGACCGATCGCGCAGTAACGCTGGCGGCGAACCGCGGGCTGGGGTGGCTGCTCGACACCTCCCAGGCGAAGGAGTTCGCGCTGGCACATTGGCTGACGAGCGGCGCTTCGGGCGGGCGGTTGTTCGTGCGCGTGTTCGATGGGGCGGGGAATGTTCGCGAGGACATCGCCGGTGACGTGCTGGCCTCGATCACCACCATGCAGTGGAACGGGCCGGCCAAAGGGTGGAACGCCGGCGCGCCGATGGATGATGCGAACTTCAATCGGCGGCAGACGATCCGCGTTGGCGCAGCCGTCGCCTATGCGCAGGTGGGGGTGATCGGCTTCGACGGTCCGATCGACCTGCAATCGCTCCGGCTCTACGGACTGCCGGAGGCCGCGCCCGCTGTGCTCAACGGCACGCCGCTATTGACGGGGGCGCTGTTCGGCTCCGGGCGGCGGGAGTTCGCGGCGGAGGTGTCCTGGGATTTGCCCAGCCTGGCGCCGGGGGCAACGGCGCTGCTCGATGTCACGGTGAACGGGGCACGGGCCGGCGATCTGGCATCGGCGTCGCTGGTGTCGTCGACACGCTTCATCGAGCTCGATGCGGCGGTCTGGTCGAACAATACGGTGCGTGTGATGGCGCGGAACATCTCGGGCGCGACGTTCGATCTGGCCGCGGCGGCGCTGTCGGTGGGGGTGACGAAGCGGCGGGTGCCGTGATCCGCACGAAAGCTCGCGATAGGGCGGATTTATCGATCGCGCCGCTTGTGCCAATGAGCCGTGTCAGCGTGCCGCGGCTCGATCAAAGCAAGCCGAGGCCGCGCACCATCGTCAGCGCGATGGCAATTGGGAGCGCAACGCGCAGGCTCCAGAGCCAAAGCGCCGCGGTGCGTGACGAGGCGATGCTGGTGGCGCGGAGCGCCTCGGCGCGGTTCCAGCGCCACCCAGCAACGATCGCGATTGCGATGCCGCTCAGGGGCAGCAGGATGTCCGAGGCGAGCAGATCGAGGCGGTCCAGAACAGGCCGATCGCCCGCAAGCCAGCCTGGCGGCATCCAGGCGTCGAGAGCAGCGGGCAGGCCGAACAGGAAGGCTGCAACCGCAACGAATGCCGCCGCGCGCCAGCGAGCCCATCCCAGCCGTGCCAGGAGAATTGAAACCGGCACCTCCAACAGCGCCATTACCGAGGTTAGTGCTGCGATCAGCCTCAGCGATCCCCTCATTTCTGCTGAGCGAACATGCCGTTGAATTCGGCTGCGTTTGAGAGGGCTTTGGCAAAGGCCTGGATCAGCGGCGCGAGCCTGTGCTCGGGCATGTTCGGGATCAGTTCGTAGAGCATGCAGCCCTGGCGGAACAGCGAATGGCTTCGGGTCTTCGATGTGTTTGACTTGAGTTGGCGGTCCATCCCCAGGCTCTCTCCGACGGTGCCGAGCAGCGTCAGCAGCGCCATGGCGAAGGCGCTGACCAGCAGCAACCGGTCCCGTCGCATGGGCTCACCGACACGCGTCGCCGACAGCCCCATGCCGAAGCGCAGGTCCTTGGTGTCGCGGAACTGCGGCTCGATGGTCCAGCGCCGGGCATAGTGGTTGACCAGCATGGCCGCCGTCGCCTCGGGGTCGCTGGCCGCCAGGCACCAAGGCTCCTTCATGCCCCTGGCATGCACGCACACCACCGCACCCACCGGCTGGCCCTGCGCGGTCACCCGCGCATCGCGCAGCTTGCGGGCGCGGCCGCCCTTGCCCACCCACTCGGCCGCGGGCCGGGTCTCGCCGGCGGCATCGGTGACGTGGATGTTGCCGCGGAAGCGGATGACGTAGCCGAAGCCCAACTCGGCCAGGAACGCGAACAGCTTTTGGTCGCCGAAGCCGCGGTCGGCCAGGATCGTCGCCCGGCAGTCCGGCGGCAGCGTCTCGGCCAGGCGACGCAGGCAGGCGTCCTCATAGTCGTTGCGCCGGTCGGCCAGTTCCTCCTTCCAGACGGAAAGCCAGATCAGCGGGGCCGCCCGGCCATGGCCGGTGACCAAGCTCAGCACCAGGGTCGACTGGCCGTCATGGGCAAACTCGGTCCAGTCCATTGCCACCAGGATGTCGGGACGGGGGCCCACCTGCTGCGGCACCCAACGGGCGAAGCTGTCCCACACGTCGATGCCGGCGTTGCTCATCAGCCGGTCGACCTGCTTGACCGCGTGCTTGGTCGAAAGGCCTCGGGCCTGCGCCAGCGCCTGGCCGATCAGCGACACCGCGAGCGATGCGCCGGCCATCACGCCCAGCGTCGCGCCGGCCAGGGCATCAACCCGCTTGGCGTGCAGATCAGGCCCGTAGACGCCGCCAATGAAGGCACGGACATCCTCAAGCCGCCCACCTGTCCGACCCCGCTCCACCATGTCCATGCTCCAAACCGACCAAGCTTGGAACAGCTACAGAACCCCGCCGAATCGGCGCCAGAACCGCGTCACCGGAAATGAGGGGATTCTTGAGGCGATCAGCAGCAGCAGAAAAAACAGGACGGCGACCGCGTGACCAAGCGGCATCGCCGCGAAGACCTCGGGCAGCACGGCGAAAACCAATGTCGTGCCCTGCGCCGGGTCGAAGCCGTAGGTGAAGACCGCCGGGAAGATCATGAGCCCCGCGACCAGCGACACCGCGGTATCACCTGCCGCCACCGCGAGCGTCATAGGCACAAGACGCTGGCTGGCTGGAAGGTAGCCGCCGTAGGCGACGAGGATTCCCATGGCGAGACCCATGGAGAAGAAAGCCTGCCCGATCGCCGCCAGCCAGGTTCTGGTTTCGAGCAGCGCTGACCATTCGGGGCGGAACAGGAAACGCAGCGCCTGCCCCGCGCCATCGAGCGTCAGGCCGTGCAGCGCCAACAGCAGCAGCAGCATGGCGAAGACCGGCATCAGGATCCTGCTCGCACGCTCAATTCCCTGCGCGACGCCAAGCGCGACCACGGCCGCCCCGGTTACCAGCACGAAGGCCTGCCATCCCATCGCCTGGACGGGATCCGACAGCATGTCGCGGAACTGGGCTGCGTGGTCCATCGTGCCGGGCGCGTCGACGCCCTGGACGATGAAGCGCCAGAGGTAGTTGGCCACCCATCCGGCAATTGTCGGGTAGTAGGCCAGAATCGTGATGCAGGCGGCCACCCCGGGCCAACCCGCCCAGCGCCAGGGCATGTCAGGCGTGACACGCGCGAAGGCAGCTACTGCGTCGGCACGGGCAGATCGCCCGATCGCAAGTTCTGCGATCAGCAGCGGGATGCCGAGAGCCAGGACCGCGACAAGGTAGGCGAACACGAACGCGCCGCCACCGTTCTCCCCGGCGACATAGGAGAAGCGCCAGACATTCCCGAGGCCGACGGCTGAACCAAGCGCCGCCAGCACGAAGCCGCTAGCGCTGCGCCACTGTCCATCGCGCTCGCTCACCGCCACCCTCCCCATACCCGGCGCATTACGCTTCAGGCCGCGTCACTCTTTTGCTGCACCAGGACGCGCAGGTTGCGCACGCCTTCATCCTCCGTATCCCGGGGAGCCCAGACTGGATGTGAAACATCTCCGCGGCCCCGCTCGACCTGGCGGCGGCGACGCTGTCGGTCGAATTGGCGGAGCGGCAGGTAGCGTGATGCGGGAGCGGGCACCACGCGCCAGCATCGCCCCACAATCCGTGATCAGCACCGACCCCACCGCTGCATCGTCCATCACAAGCCCTGATCCGGGGACGCGGATCATGAGATGCATTTCGCCTCCGCCGCCGCGACCCGCGGAACGGTGGCGGCAAAGCTGTCCGGGTTGAGCGAGATGGAATCGATGCCGTGCTCCACCAGGAAGGCTGCGAATTCGGGATGGTTGCTGGGTGCCTCCCCACAGATGCCCACCGTCACGCCGCAGGCATGGGCGCGCGCGATGACATCGGCGATCATCCGCGTCACCGCGGCATCGCGCTCGTCGAACAGCCCGCGCAGTTCCGCGGAATCCCGATCCACGCCGAGCACCAACTGCGTGAGGTCGTTGGAGCCGATGGAGAAGCCGTCGAAGCGCGCCGCGAATTCCTCCGCCAGGATCACGTTGGAAGGGATTTCGCACATCACATACACCCGCAGCCCGTCGCGGCCGCGTTCCAGCCCGTGCCGCGCCATCTCCGCCAGCACCTGGTCTGCCTCGGCCGGGGTGCGGCAGAACGGCACCATGACCACCACATTGTCCAGGCCGATCTCCTCGCGCACACGCATCAGGGCGCGGCATTCCAGGGCGAAGGCTTCGCGGTAGCGCTCACTGTAGTAGCGCGAAGCCCCCCGCAGCCCGAGCATCGGGTTTTCCTCGACCGGCTCGAAGGCGGCGCCGCCGATCAGATGGGCATACTCGTTGCTCTTGAAGTCGCTGAGCCGGACGATGACGGGGTTGGGGTGGAAGGGCGCCGCCAGCTTGGCGATGCCGCGCGCCAGGCGGTCCACGAAGAACTCCGTCTTGTCGGCGAACCCCCGCGTGAGGGTCTCGATCTCCTGCCGCGCGGCGGGGTCCTGCACGCGGTCGAAATGGACCAGCGCCATCGGGTGTATGCGGATATGGGCGTTGATGATGAATTCCATCCGCGCCAGCCCCACGCCCGCCGAGGGCAGCCGCCACCAGCGCAGCGCCGCGGCGGGGTTGGCCAGGTTCAGCATCATCTTCGTGCGGGTCTGGGGCAGGCCAGCGAGGTCAATGTCCGCCACGGAAAAGTCGAGGGTGCCTTGATAGACATGACCCTGATCGCCCTCGGCGCAGGAGAGCGTCACGGCATCGCCATCGCGGAGCGTGGCTGTTGCGGTCCGGGTTCCAACCACCGCAGGCAGGCCCAGTTCGCGGCTGACGATCGCGGCGTGGCTGGTCGGGCCGCCCTGGTCGGTGACGATGCCCGCGGCGCGCTTCATGATGGGCACCCAGTCGGGGTCGGTCGCTTCGGTGACGAGGATGGCGCCGTCGCGGAACTGCGCGATGTCGCGTGGGCCGCGGATCAGGCAGACTTCGCCCGTCGCGATCGCATCGCCCACGGCCGCGCCGCTCAGCAACGGCAGCGCCCGCCGGTCCTTCAGCCGCCAGGTGCGAAGGCCGCTCGCCGCCGCGCGCTGCGCCTGCACCGTCTCCGGCCGCGCCTGCACGATGTGCAGCGCCTGGGTTTCGCCGTCCTTGGCCCATTCCATGTCCATCGGCCGGCCGTAGTGGCGCTCGATGGCCACGGCCCACCGCGCCAATTGCAGGATCTCGGCGTCGTCCAGGACCAGCGCCTCACGCTCGCGCCGCGTGGTCTCCACCATAGCGGTGCGGGCGCTGCCGCCGGTGGCGTAGATCATCTTCTGGTCCTTCGCGCCGCGCGTCTTCTCCAGGATCGGCGTGAAGCGGGGTTCATCGAGCAGCGCCTTGAAGACGAGATATTTGTCGGTCTCCACCGTGCCCTGCACCACCGTCTCGCCCAGACCCCAGGCGGCGCTGATCACCACCGCGCCGGGGAAGCCGGTCTCGGTGTCGATGGAGAACATCACGCCCGAGCCCGCCAGGTCCGAGCGCACCATGGCCTGCACGCCGATCGACAGCGCCACATCGAGGTGATCGAATCCCTGCGCCTGGCGGTAGCTGATGGCGCGATCGGTGAAGAGCGAGGCGTAGCAGCGGCGGCAGGTGTCGAGCAGCTCCTGCTCGCCGCGCACGTTCAGGAAGCTTTCCTGCTGCCCGGCGAAGCTGGCCTGCGGCAGGTCCTCGGCCGTGGCGCTGCTGCGGACGGCGACGGCGGGTGCTGCCGCACCGCCGCGGCGGCGGCCAAGCTCGCGGTAGGCGGCGCGGATGGCCTCAGAGGTGGCCTTCGGGAACTGGCCCGCCAGGAACATGGCGCGGATCGCCTCGCCGGCCTGCTGCAGCGTCTCGTCCCCGGCGGCCAGCGCGGCGAGACGCGCACGCAGCGGCGCCTCGATCGCGTTGGCGGCGACGTAGTCCCGGTAGGCGGCGGCTGTCGTCGCGAAGCCGTCCGGGACGCTGACGCCCTCCTTGCCCAGGCTGCGCGCCATCTCGCCGAGGGAGGCATTCTTGCCCCCAACCCTCGGCACATCCTGGAGCCCGAGTTCCCCAAACCAGGCGATGACGGCGTCTGACATGATGGCCTTCCTTCAAGATCAGGGCTGGAGCGGTGGCGGGGGTATGGTCCTGGCCGCAGCGGTCTGCGCCACCGCTCCGACACGAGTTTCGGGGGTGCACCCATCTCCGAGCCGCTGGATGAGCCCCAGGCGAAGGCGCCGTTGCAGCCTGGCGACGGGCGCCTCGCATGGCGGCGCCCGCCACTTTGGCTCGCTGCGCAGGTGAGCCTGATGGTGGATCGGCATGCCGCGCCACTGAACCTGGCGGGAAGCCGTCTCAAAGCCTCGCTTGGATGTCCGCTGCGACCGGCGTGCCCGCCAGGGCATCAGGCACGGGGGCGGGCGTCGTTGGCTGTGGCTCGCCGGCCGCAGGCATCGATACGTTGAGCATGCCGCAGGCTAGCGTCCAATGATCATCGGCGCGCCCCTCCGGGCAGCCTTCGTTCAGCCATAGGAAATAGGCGATCTCGCGGATTTGGGTTTCGTCCTGGCCGTCGATCTCGGGCATCTTGTCCTCCATCTGCTTGGGCGAGCCGGAACTCTCGCCGGCCATCGCGGCAGATGCATTGATGCGCATCAAACAATATGGCGGAGCGGCTGCTGGACAGACGTCTACGGCAGTGATGCGGACGGACTTCCAAACGCCAGTACCAGCAGCCGCGCAAACCCCACAGCCGCGAGGTACCAGATGACCGCCTCGAAGGCTGCTGCGCCCCACCGCCCAGCCGAGAAGGCGCCGTCGCAGCGGCACCAAACCAAAGCTACGAGATACGCGACTGCATTCATTCTCAGGTTGCGTGATGGATCATCTGTCAGTGCAAGGAACATCCCGGCCCCGAGCAGCCCGGTCCGCCACGCCAGCCTCCTTGTCAGCTCCAAGGGGGTAGGTCTTTCGGGTTCAGGCCCCTCCGGTCGGTCGGGACTGCCCCAGTTCCACGGTTTGGTCATGATCTGGCTCATTCATGCGATGCGCCCACCATCGTCATTCTGCGTCGGGCGGCACCGCCAGAACGTCGCAATCGAGCGTCCGCAGCGCCTCCTCGGCGGTGCTGCCGAGCAGCAATCGTCCAATGGCACCGTGAGCGCGGGTACCCATCACCACAAGATCGGGCGAAAGGCGCGCTACCGTCTCCTTGAGCGCCTCCGCCGGCGTACCCTCATGCACCACGATCGGCGGCAATTGTGGTCCCAGATCGACATCGAGCCCTCGGAGGTACTGGCTCACATCCGTCCGGGCCTGCACGGCAGTCGCGGTCACATGGCCTGCGATGGCTTCCGAAGTGAGGCCCGCGAGCACCATGCTGCCTCGCCCGGGCTGCAGGAAGGCGTGAAAGACCGTGAGGTCTCCACGCTTTGCGAAGCCAAGCCGGGTCGCCGCGCGGAGCGCCGAGGCGGATGGCTCGGAGATGTCCACGGCAGCCAGCACCTGGCGGTAAGGACGCTCTGACGGGCGGTTCACCATCAGCACCGGTCGGCCGCCCAGGCGCATCACGCGCTCGATCGTCGTGCCGATGAACATGTCCCGCAGCAGGCGCCGACGATGCTCGCCCATCACGACGAGGTCCGCCTTCTCCTCATCGGCTGCGCGGATGATCGCATCGAACGGGTCACCCACCTCCACCCGCAAGCGCGGGTTGAGGCCCTGCATCTCCGGCATGCCGCGTGCCTGGTCCGCGAGTTGATGGGTCACGTCGCGCCGCTCGCTCGCGAGGAGGAGTTCAGGCCGGTCATCATCCACCACCGAAAGCAGCACCAGCTCCGCCCCGGTCTCCTTCGCGAGGATGGCTGCGCGGCGCACAGCGCGGTCCGAGCGGGAGGAAAGGTCGGTTGCGCAGAGCAGGCGCATTTTTCGTCTCCTCAACCAAGGTGTCGTCACCTATGTAGGTGGTGATCGAAGTTTGGGGCAAGGCCAGCGAGCCTCCCACGACAGGGGAGGTGCAACAGTATGGAGCGACTTCCGGGGTTGGTCCGGGTGCTGCTGGAAAACCTGAGGGACCTCGTGCCTCTGTTGCTGGTGGTTGGCTTCTTTTACGCCGTTGTGTTGCGCGCACCGCCGCCCGATATCGAAACGAAACTTGTCGGCGCTCTGCTGGTCGTGCTGGGCCTCACCTTTTTTGTGCGCGGCTTGGCCATGAGCCTGTTCCCGCTCGGCGAGGCGCTGGCCGACGTGTTTGCACGGCGTGGAAACATCTTCCTGTTGCTCGCCTTCGCCTTTGCCATTGGCTTCGGCAGCACGGTGGCAGAACCGGCGCTGTATGCCGTCACGGCGAAGGCCGGCGCGGCAGCGGCGCAGGCCGGCCTGATCGAGGGCGGCGCGGAGGGGGCGGCCCGGACCGCGGCGGTGCTGCGCTATGCCGCCTCCGCCGCCGTCGGCGCTGCGGTGGTGCTGGGCTGCCTGCGCATCATCCTGGGCTGGCCCGCCTGGTGGTTCCTGCTCGGCGGCTACGGCCTCGTCGCCATGGTCGGACTGGTGCATGATACGCCGCTGCTCGGCGTGGCCTTCGATGCGGGGGCGGCGGCGACCTCGGCCATCAACATTCCGCTGATCGCGGCGCTGGGCATCGGCTTGGCCACCGTCATCGGCGGAAGGCGACCTCTCGCGGACGGCTTCGGCGTGGTGGCGCTGGCGAGCCTGATGCCCATGCTGGTTGTCATCCTGGGTGCGCTGGTGCTCGGCGGATGAATTCCATGGCGGCTGACCTGCTTGCAGCGCTTGTGGCGACGCTGTTGGATGCGGCGCCGGTCGTGCTGGTGGTAGGTGGGTTCCAGGCCTTCATCCTGCGCCGACGGCCGCCGCACCTTCCGCGAGTGCTGATTGGTGCCGCCTACGTGCTCCTGGGCCTCGCGTTGTTCCGGCTGGGGCTGGAATGGTCGCTGCTGCCCATCGGTGCAGATCTGTCGGAACGGTTGACCGCCCCAGGCCTCGCCGCCGCGCCCGATGGCGAGGTGCCATGGACGCGCTTCCTCTGGCTATACCTGTTCGCCGCGACGCTGGGCTTCGCCACCACCATGGTCGAGCCCGCGCTGACGGCCATTGCCGAGCGGGTGGGGGCGATGACGGGTGGCACGCTGCGTCCGATGGCGCTGCGGCTTGTGGTGGCGGCCGGCGTCTCGCTAGGGCTGCTTCTGGGTACGCTTCGGATCGTCACCGGCTTGCCGCTGCCGTGGGCGGTGGCAGGGCTGGTCAGCCTGATCGCGGTCCTCGTCGCGCTTGCGCCGCGGCAACTCGTGCCGCTCGCTTTTGACTGCGGCGGCTTTGCGACATCGGTGGTCACCGTGCCCATGGTGGCGGCCTTCGCGGTGGGCGTGGCCACCGCCATCCCTGGACGCGATCCCCTGACGGATGGTTTTGGCGTAATCTTGTTTGCCCTGCTGTCGCCCGTGGCCAGTGTGCTCGCCTTCTCGGCGGTGCAGGCGCGGCTTCAGCGAGGTCAGAACCGGGGAGGAATCGATGCGGTTTAAGCTTCTACTTGTCCTTGTCGAGGATGACCGCCTCGATGAGGTTCTGAAAGCCGCCCGCGAGGCCGGCGCCACGGGGGCCACCACCATCCCCAGCGCGCGCGGCGAGGGGCTGAAGGCGAAGAAGACCTTCTTCGGCCTGGACCTCGCCAGCCAGCGCGACATCGTGCTTCTGGTGGTGGAGGAACACCTGGCGCGCGGCATCCTGGAAGCGATCGCCAAGGCGGGGGGGTTCGACGCCGAGCCAGGCGCCGGCATTGCCTTCCAGATTGCGATCGAGGACGCGGTTGGGCTGGAAGCGCAGATCCGCTTCCTGGCGAAGCAAGTGGAGGACAAGCTGTGAAGGGCGAGCAGTATCACCTGCCGGTGCGCGAGGCGATGACGCCCGATGCCGTGGTCGTGGACGGCCTCACCACAGTGAGCGATGCGCTGGCCATGATGCGCGAGCGCAATATCAGTTCTCTGGTGGTGGAACGGCGCAATGAGCGTGACGAGTACGGCCTTGTGCTGGTGGGGGACATCGCGCGGGAAGTGGTCAACGGCAACCGCGTGCCGTCACGCACCCACCTCTACGAGGTGATGTGCAAGCCCGCCCTGAGCGTGGATGCAGAGATGGGGGTGAGATATGCAATCCGCCTCATGCAACGCCTCGGCCAGACGCACACGCTGGTGGTCGATGGCAGGCAGTTGGTCGGCATCGTCACGCTGCGTGACCTGGTGGTCCGCTACATCGACGGGCCCACAGCGGGAGGGTGACGGATGCCCCGACCGTCCGGGCAATTTCCCCCGGAAACGGTTGCGAGGAAGAGCTTCTCGATCTCCAGTAGCACGAAGCTCACCACGCCGACGGCAAGGATCAGCGCTCCGTCGGCCAACGTCAGCGGGGTTGATCCAAAGATGGCGTTCATCACTGGCAGGTAGGTGAAGGCAGCTGTCCGACGATTACGACGGCCAGCGCGATCAGCACCAGCGTCGTGCCCTCACCCCGGCGTAGGCGAAGGATGAGGATGTCATATGCAGGTAGCGCACGCCGCCACGGCGAAATCGAGCCTGCTGACGGTCGTCAGCCAGCACTGAGCAGGCGGCGCGGATCGAGCCGAGCGACGGCAACAACGGCCCTCAGCGTCATCAAAGCCGAGCCAAGCGGCGCCAGCGTTGTCACCGCCCCCGCCTCGGCCGCACCGAAGCCGAGTGCCAGCAGGTAGGCCGGCAGCAGGATCGCCACCAGGCCATCGCCGAAGTCGCGCAGCCCGCGCGCGACGAGAATCCGCCGGATCGGGCTGCCACCTGCTACGCCACGCATCACCCCAGCACGAGCTTCGCGGCGAGTCCCGCCGCCGCCGTCACGCCGAGCGTCCGGATGAGGCCGAGCTTCAGCCGGAACACGCACAGCGCGGCCAGCGCGGCCAGGGCGAGCGCAAGCACATCCAGGCTGCCGGGCATGGGCACGTCCAGCGAGAGAGGGCCGAAGCGCACCTCCCGCACCTCGGCGAACAGCACCCGCAGCCCGAACCACAGCGCCAGGTTCAGGATGACGCCCACCACCGCTGCCGTCACGGCGGCGAGCGCGCCAGTCAGCTTGCGATTGCCGTGCAGCCGCTCGACAAAGGGCGCGCCCAGGAGGATCCAGGCGAAGCACGGCGCGAAGGTCACCCACAGCACCAGCACTGAGGCGAGCACGCCGTAGAGAATGCCCGCAGCACCATGCCCCGCCAGGAAGCCCACGAACTGCAGCACCAGGATCAGCGGGCCCGGCGTGGTCTCCGCTAGCCCCAATCCGACGAGCATCTGATCGGCGCTCAGCCAGCCATATCCCTGCACCGCTTCCTGCGCGACATAGGCGAGCACGGCATAGGCGCCGCCCACCGTCACCACCGCCATCACCGAGAAGAACCAAGCGATATCGGCAAAGACGCCGCCCACGGCCAGCATCAGCACCGCCGTGGGCAGCAGCCAGAGCACCACCGCCACCCAGCCCGCGCGCCAGGCCTGCGCGGCCAGCCGTGCGGGGCGGCCTGGGTCGGCGGCCAGCACGGCGTCCAGCAGGGCGGGCGGGCCGTCCTTGGCCTTGCCGTGGTCGCTGGCGCGGAAGGCCCCGGGCGCCAGATAGCCAATGAGGGCCGCGCCCAGCACGACGAGGGGGAATGGGACGCTGAAGGCGAACAGCGCGAGGAAGGCCGCCCCGGCCATGGCCCAGGCCGCGCTGGTCTTGAGCGCGCGGCGCGCCACCCGCAGCAGCGCCTCCACCACCAGCACCAACACGGCCGCCTTCAGCCCAAAGAACAGCGCGGCTACGACCGGCACCTGGCCGAAGGTGACGTAGATGACGGACAGTGCCAGCATCACCACGGCGCCGGGCAGGATGAACAGCATCCCGGCGGCCAACCCGCCACGCACCCCATGCAGCAGCCAGCCGAGATAGGTGGCGAGCTGCTGCGCCTCAGGCCCCGGCAGCAGGTTGCAGAAGCTCAGCGCGTGGAGGAAGCGCGCATCGGAAACCCAGCGCCGCTGGTCCACCACCTCGCGGTGCAGCAGCGCGATCTGCCAGGCCGGGCCGCCGAAGGACAGCAGTCCGATGCGCCACCAGACGCGCAGTGCCTCGGCGAAGGAAGGCAGTTGCGCCTCCGCCAGCGTGCGGGGAGTCGCTCCGGCCTTGTTGGCGGTGTCGGGGTTCATGCCTTGCTTCCTGATGTGGGCCAGTTGTGGGTCTCGGCCGTGGCGTCGCGCGCCCAGCGATAGAAGGCGTCGTAGAGGCCCATCGCGGCGTCGAGCTGCGCCAGATCCTCCCGATACATGCGCGAGAGGCCGAGCGAGGCGGCCAATAGCCCCGCCGCCTCGGGCGCCAGGTCGTGCCGTGCGGTGTCGGCGCCGCGCACTATGGCCGCCAGCCGCAGCAGCGGGTCGGAGGCCAAGCCGAACTCCTCGATCATGACGTCGAAGGTGCAGAGTTCGTCACGGTGGCTCCAGAACACGCCATCGATGTCGAAGGGCGTGGCGCCGAAGCGCTCGGCGACAGCCGGCACCTCGGACGGAGCGACGAAGAGGAACACCGCGGCCGGATCCATGAAGCGACGGATCAGCCAGGGGCAGGCGATGCGGTCGATTTTGGGGCGGGCGCGCGTGACCCAGACCGTGCGGCCCTGGGCGTCGCGCGGCGGCACGTGGTCCAGTCGGACGAGCAGGCCACCGCCGGCCGCCCAGGCCTTGAAGCCACCCTCCAGCGCCTCGGCGGTGCTGCCCGCATGGCGGAGCCAAGCGGCCACGCCCTGGCTCAGCTTGAGGCCGCGTTGGCAGATGACGGCCAGGGGGCGCCCAGCGAAATCGCCCGCCCAGGAGGCAACGGAGCGGAAGTCGCGGCGAAGCGCCCCCGGCAGGGTGCGGGGGTCTCGGGCGAAATCCTCGTCGGTGCGGACGTCCAGGATGATCGGCGCGTCTGGCGTTCCGAGAAGCCGGGCAAGCTGGCTCGGTGTGATGATGTCAGGGCTCGGCACGTGCGTCCTCCTTCGGCGCGGGGCGCCGGAGCATGGACGCGATGCTTGGGCCGAAGCCTCACGGGGCGATCGCGGAGGGCCCCTTACCGACAGGATGCGCAGCGCGAAAGTCAGGGTCAAGACCGGGTTGAGTCACGGTACGCGAACACTGTCGGCCGGCGAGACGTGTCTCACGAACACCAGCGAAGGTTGGATTCCAGTTCCCACCGCTGCTCCAGTCGGTTTTCCAACCTGACATTTCCCATGCGCCAACAGCGCCGTGAACCGCAGGTTTCCTGGGGTTTTGCCGCGATGGCTTGAGGGTCGGAGAACGCAACGAACCGGGAAATCGCTCTCCGCAGCCGGGAAAGTCTCCGAAGCTTGGGGGTAGGACGATTTAGCCCTCAAGCCCTAACCAACTGATTTTGCGTCTTTGATGCTCCTTGAAGCTTGGTGGCATTCAGCAAGTCGACTGCCCGGCAAAGGCAACCGGAACCAGAAAACCTTTCGTGACGCCAAGCTGATCGTCGCCCAGGTAACTCGCAACACCCTCAGCGATGGTCCCAAAGACCGGGCCGAACCTCAGAAAAGCATTTTGAACCAGTTAGTTATGCTGCTGAGAGCGCTGCCAATCTGCTGGTGGAGAGCTGCGCCTCCACCGACGACGGCAGTGGCGACGATCTCCGCCGCTTTATCATGAGCCTTGTCTTTCACGCGCTTTCCGAAGTCCGCGACGCCGCCGCCTGCTGCGCGAAGCTTGCGGGCCATACCGGCAAGAATCGTCGTCCGCCGCGCAACTTCGGCGACGTCGGGTTTGGCCTTGGCAACCTCCACCGCGATCGTGCGCGAGGCATCCCTGGCCTCTAGGATCGGAGACACCTGATCGGCTTCAATAGGCTCAGGCGGTTGATTGTGGCCGATCTTCGCGGGAGCCAGTGCGGAGAGCCGTTCCTCGATCGCCGCAAGACGCTCAATGATCGTCTGCCTCTGCGCGATCTCATTCAGGTCCCCAAACCTAGGCTTGCGACCCGCCTCAAGTTCGACGAGCGCTCGCTGTGCTTCCTCCGAGACCAGCACGTCGGCCTCAGGAGCGGGGTCGAGGGCGCGCCTAAGCTCCTCGATCTGGCGGGCGGCGCTCGCCTTGTTGTGCAAAAGCTCGAGACGTTCAACGTAGTCCCCGAGCAGGTCCGGCCGCACGGCAATGGCGACTTCGTCGCGGCGACGCATATGCATCGCAGCGCCAACCTCCCCGGCCCGAAGGAGCGCCGCCTGCCCAATCTGCATTGAAGGCGAGGAACCGAGGCGGCCGGCGTGCCGTGTCACGTCGAAGGCGGCATAGACGCCGAACTTACTGCTCCAACCGAGCACAAGAGTCTTCTCGCCGTCTTCCAGCCTAAACTGTGCCACGTCGCTCGTGATCTGGATTCGGTGCTCGTGACTGGGCCTGGCCCGCCCCCCGCCGTGCGAGACGGCCCAGATGTAGACGCAAGTGATAATGTCGGTGGTGCCCCGACGCATACGGAGCCGCATCGGGTGCTGGCCTGCCTTGGACAGGACGGCGACCTCCCAGCCGGCGGAGCGAATTGCCTCCACGGCGTCCTGGAGCAGGGTCTTCTTGCTAATTCGAGGCATCGATTTGGGGTCTGCCGAAGTGAAGAGAGCACACGGGCGGTCTTGCCACCCCCCAAGCTTATGACAAAGGGTGTAGTAGAGACGGAACGAATTTTCACAGAGGGTCAGCCGGATGGCAAGTTGGAGGGGGAACCCAGAGGTAGGCGCCGTCCTCAATGCCTCGGCAGCATGGCGAAGCCGCTGCTTTGAGGACGACGGCTCGATTCTCGGGGACGAGCGGCTCTGGACCGCCGATAACTTGACAGCGCTGAGGGATTTGTTCCGCGCGAATCCGATCATTGGGGCGGATCGGTCGTTCTTCGACAAGCTGCGTGAGCAACTCGTCGGCGCGCCACCGCATTTGAGCCACCTCGCCGCCGAGGTTGTCTGGCTGCTGCTCCTGTTCCCCCACAACTCAAAATATGGAGCCGAGCGAAAGGCCGAGCGGGTCATGGAGGTCTGGGCGTTCCCGGGCTCCGGCGTCACACCCCATCTCGACGAAGCCGCGCTCATGGGCGTCGGCAAGCCGGGCCCCGCCTACCTTGCGCGGTTTCCGGACGAGTTCGGTTTCCTGCTCGACGCGATGGCCGCCTGGAAGACGCGGCCAGAGGCTGACCGGGTCGCACTCCTCAGCGACGCGGAGGCGCCTTGGCGATTCGCGGAGTGGTTGGCGACGGTTCCCGGGTCAGACAGGCGCCCAGTTCGTCATGCGCTTCTCTTCTTGCTGTTCCCTGACCACTTCGAGCCCATCGTCAGCGGCGAGCACAAGCGCCAGATCGTTGCAGCGTTCCGGACCGAGATCCCGGCCGCCGCGCGGCCACGTGGTACTCGGCCTGGGCTCCTGGACTGCGACAAGGCGCTCTATGCGTTGCGGCAGGTTCTGGAAGCCGCCAGCCCAGGCGCGCAGGTCAACTTCCACCGTCCGCCCTTCTCGCAGCGTTGGCAGTCCGGGGTACGCGACGAGGCGCGCTCACTCATCGCCAGCGAATTGACGCGTGTACTCGGGGAGCACGGCCTGGAGCTCCACCTCTGCGGATCCAAGAAGCGCACGCTGGCCGACTGCGGTGAGGTGAATGAGGGCACGGGGTTCTGGGCTAAGCCTACGGACGCGACGAATAAGCCGCTGCGCTGGATCGTCCACATAGCGGTACACGACGGCGGGGTTGTTGCGAGCCTCGCTGGCCAGCACGGGGATCAACGGATTGCATTCGCCAACACGAAGGGTGGCGTGAGCGGCATGGTTCTGACGCGGGTCGTGCCGGCGATCCGGCTCGACGATGGTACCTTCGCCTTCCAAGAGACCTGGGAGTGGATGCTCCTACTTGGCTTCCTGCCCGCCCTGCCCCCCGGATCCTCAGGGCAGATGCTCGGCGACTTCGACCCGGTGAGTGGCCGGCTCGATTACATCGGCAAGCCGAGACCTTACGTTGCCGCGGCGCTCGTGTCGCTGAGTGAGGGCGACGACGTCTTCGAGCATCCGAAGCTTGCACGGCCCATCACCTATGCCGAGGCGACGGCGGCGGTGTCGGCTCTTGTGCAGGTGGATCCCGTCTTCGGCTGGCCGGAGCGCGCTGATGCCGCCGCGTAGCATTCCGGTCTACGAAGGTCTCGAGGAGGAGGAGCGTGCGCGCCTCGTTCGCGACGTCGCCGCCGCCTTCGCCCAAGCTGCCGCGGCTGCCCCTCGACCGGCGGATGCGGTAGACGGCGAGGAGGACGATCCGGCCGAAGACGAGCCAGTACCACTGCGCGAAGTGCCAGAGTTGGCGAAGCTTCTCGGGATCGACCCCGCCGTCTACCGGCAGATCAACGCGGCCCTTCGCGCGGGCAAGCGCCACCTCATGCTCTACGGCCCGCCCGGGACGGGGAAGACCGAGCTCGCGCAGCATATCGCCGGAGTACTCTCCGGCAGCGGCTGGCGGATGGTGACCGGCTCGGCCGACTGGAGTTCGCAGGACATCATCGGCGGTTACCAGCCGCTTGGCGAGGGGAAGGTGGGATTCGTGCCGGGCATCCTCCTGCAGAACTTCCACAGGCCGCTGGTAATCGACGAACTCAACCGGTGCGACGTGGACAAGGTGCTAGGGCCACTCTTTACCGTGCTCAGTGGCCAGCCGACGACGCTTCCCTACCGCACCGACGCCGCCGACCCAGCGAGCCCGACGCACGTCATACTTCCGCGCCCCAAGCCGGGGGCGGCGACACACGAACACGCACCAGGTGATGGTTGGCGCCTGATTGCCACTATCAATACCTTGGACAAGGCCTCACTCTACCAAATGAGCTTCGCGCTGGCGCGACGCTTCGGTTGGATCTTCGTGGACGCGCCGCGCGATACACGCGCCTTCCTCTCGGAGTTCCTCGTGCGCGAGGGTCTCGCAGCGACAGAGCCGGCCGCAGGCGCGCCCCTCCCGCTTGCGGCAGTCTGGGACGCTGTCAACGCAGTGCGCGCCGTGGGCGCAGCGCCAATAATCGATGCGATCCGAACGGTCCGCGGGATCGCAGAGGACCTGGACTTCGCCGCGGCACCGACCGCATCAGAGCACCAGCAGGCCTATCTCGACGCCTTCTCGCTCTACCTGCTGCCGATGATGGACGGTATCTCCCGGCAGGAAGCCGCCGGTATCGCCAGTGCTGTGGCAGACGCACTTGCGTTGCCAGCGGGGGAACGCGTTGAATTGGAGCGGCGGCTATTCGCTGTGGCGATGTGACCGGAGCCGAGGCGACGATCGACAACTACATTCTCGGCGTTCTTCTGCGTTACTACCGCAGCGGCGTCGCCGTGGTGCCCGGCCCAGACGCCGACGTGCGCCGACTCGACGACCTGGACCATATCCGCATGCGTTGGGCCGTCTCAGCTCCAGTGCGCGCGTTGATACATCGGCTGGTGAGCCACCCTCATGAGTTGCGGTCAGTGCTCGCCACGTCGCCGCGGACTGAGGATGGTCAGGTTCGCGGCCGCTTGGACGCGAGGGCCACCCTGGTTCGCCGCCTCGTCACCGGTCACCCGACGTTGATGGTGGGACATGAGCCAGTTCGGAACTTCGCCTCGGGCCCAAATCGCGTTCTCCTCTGGGTCTTAGGAGCGGCGCGTCGGGGCGCAGCGCGCTTCGTTGCAATGGCGCCGGAGGGATCACCGCAGCGCCCGCGAGCGATGGAGGTGTCGGGCGAGATTGAGGCCGTCGCACGGTCGGCGCACGTCCGCGCTGCCGGCACGGCCTTTGTCGATGGCCGCCGTCCGGGGGGCGCCGCGGTGGTGGAGGCGGCGCGGTCGCGTCTGCCACTCTACGTGGCGGCCGCTGAGGCCTACAGGGTCCTGATCAAGGCGGAGTCGGGCGACCCTGACGCGCTGAGGGCCGTTCTGGCCGACACGTTGATTGGCCCGACCGAGGCATGGCGCCGCTTCGAGCTTGCGGTTGCGCTCGCAGCAGCCGAAGCGCTGGGCGTGGCGTCCAGGACTAGGCCGGCGCTGGACCTCCTCGCCGGAGGGGACCGGCGGATAGCGCGTATAGGTCGGTTCTCAGTGCACTGGCAGTCGCTCACGGAGGCACACCAGACACCGCTCCCTGAGCCTTCAGAGGCCGCCATCGCTGGGATCTTAGGCGCCTACGGATTTCGTGCATCTTCCGACCGGCCCGACGTCGTTGTGCTCGATGACGACAGCGGCGAGGCCGTGGCTGTGCTGGAGGCGAAGTTCTTCGTTTTAGGCGACAGCGCCGATGCCTTTCGTGACGCTGTTTCGCAGGTCGTCCGCTACGCGCGCGGCTATCGTGAGCCGAGCGCGTTGGATGATCTCCTCGGAACCTCGGTGGTGGCACTCTTAGACCGGAGCGGGCTCGCTCCGCTGCCAGCGCCGCACCCGGATGGCATGCCCTGGCTGGTCGACCTGGCAGGCCTCACTCGGCAGGGATTAGAAGGGTGGGCTGCTCGCTGCGTCGGCGCTTCGGCGTCAGCCGCGGCGGCGGATCGGACATCGGCGGCAGCGGCGTAGGCCGCGATCTGCCTCCGTCGGCGTGGAGGGGCACCTTCGCCTCGTCCACTGGCAGGCGGCAGGGCGGCGCCAGGGAGTAGGTGACCTCCTTCGCCGACTGCCGCGGGCTGTCACCAAAGCGTGCCGCAGCCCCCTTCAGATAGTCTTCCTCCAACTCGCAGCAGACCCATTTGCGGCCTAGCCGCTCTGCGACGGCGCCGGTGACGCAGGATCCCCCAAAGGGATCGACCACGAGGTCGCCTGGCTCGGTGAGGAAGCGGATAAAATACTCGGGCAGGGCGTCCGGAAAGCGCGCTGGATGAATCGGCAGGTTATTGCGGCGACAGAAGTCCTGATACTGGCCGTTGGACTCTGTGTTCGCGATGGCGAGCAGGTTCGGCGGCACGGCACCGCCGTTGTCGCGGCCAAACTTCTCCGAAATGTCCCAGCCTGAGGGCCGGAGCTTCGGGGTGTAGCCGTCCCGTAGCAGGGTCCGCATCGAGGGGCTGTAGGGCGCGAGGACGCGACGGTTGTTGGCCTTGGGCCAAGGCGTCGGCGATAGCCACCAAACCGTGTTGACGGCATCTTTTACTCGAACGCGACGAATGTTGACCCATTCCGCGGGGCTCGGCAGCTTGGACGGATTCCACCAATAGTGCTCTTGGCACAGGTGGAAGCCGTACTCTTCGCAAAGCATCACGAGCAATTGGAAATGGTAGAGCGAACGCGTTGGTGTGCCTGGCTTCCAAGCGCCGCCAATGTCGATCACAAGACTTCCAGTGTCCTTTAGGACGCGCCGGAAACCTTCTGCGAATGGGCGAAACCAGTCGCAGTATCGGTGCGCATCCTCGTTCCCGTAATCCTTCTTCTTGACTAACCCGAAGGGTGGGGAAGTTACAATCAGGTCCACGGATTTGGGTTTGGCGCCGCCAAACAAATAGCAGCGCGCGTCGCCGTGCATTGCCTGTCCAAAATCGGTATCGAGGTGGCGACGCATATTGCTAAACGGAAAATCACGCGGATTAACTGCCGCTTTACCTTCCTTGCTGCCATTGGCCTTCAGCGCTTCGTCATGAAGGTGGCGAACGTATTCACTTAGGCTCGCAAAACCCCTGGCCGCGCTGGCGGCCTCCATCTCTGTCCATTCACTCGGGGTCAGCCGCACGCTGGCGACCTTGGCGCGTGGTTCTTTAGCCTTGGGTCGCGGCATGCCTCCTGGTCTCCCTGTACCGTGTGACACTACCCTACTAGCTCCCTTCGAAATGTATGACAACAATGGAGAGGCCTGCCGACAAGAAAATCTGACCCTCTCTCGAGGTCCGTCCCGTGCCGGGCCTAGATCGTCAGCAACGCGAATGGAGCGCTTGGCGTTGAATTTCCCACGAAAATAGGGAATTTCTGATTATCGAAGAGAGTTGCAGATCCTTCGGGTGCCTACCGTTCAGGACCGCTTCAACGAGGTCGGGCGCCAGGAGCGTCAGGCGCAGCAGGCTGCCAAGGTAGCCACGCTCGATTCGCTCCGCCTCTGCCATCTCGCTGATTGACGCGTAGCGCCCCTGATCGAGCATCCGCTGGTACCGAAACGCCCTGGCCACAGCCTTCACCAGCGCCGGGTCGGCGCGCGTCGTGATAGGCGCCACGCCATCGGTCATCGGCGTCACGACGGTCTTCCTGCCGGGCCGGTGTCGAATGGCCAGCGGCACCCGGACCGTGATGCTGGTCGCGGTCGTCATGCTGCCGCCATCAGGGCGCTCGGTGAGATGGCCGTGAGATCGCGGACGAGGCCGCCGAGCCCGTCCAGCCGCAGCCGAATGTCTGCGCCGGCCGGGCCGACCACCACCCGCTCCACCAGCGACCGCACGATGCGCGCCTGCTCCGCCGGGAACAGGTGCTCCCACAGCGGATCAAGTCGATGCAGCGCATCCTGGACCTCGCCCTCGGTCAGGTCCGGTGCCTCCCTGCGCGCCGCCCGCCAGGTGCCGACCACGATCTCCGGCTGGCGCAGCACCGCCCGCACCTGGTCCACCACCGCCACCTCGATCTCCGCCGCAGACACCCGGCGCACGATGCTGTCGTCGCCGGCGGCATCGCCCTTCAGCACGCGCTGCGCCACGTAGTAGCGATAGAGCCGGCCGTTCTTCCTGGCGTGCGTCGGCGACAGCGACCGTCCATCCACCCCAAAGATCAGCCCCTTCAGCAGCGCCGGCGTCTGTGACCGGTTCTGGTTCGCGCGCACCCGCGGGCTGATCTGCAGCACGGCGTGCGCGCGATCCCACAGTTCCCGCGGCACGATCCCCTGGTGCTCGCCGGGATAGATGTTTCCCTTGTGCGCCGCCTCGCCGACATAGGTCCGGTTGTTGAGCAGCTTGTAGACGTCGCCCTTGTCCAGCGGCCGGCCCACCTTGCTGGTGAGCCCCTCCTCACGAAGGCGCTTCACCGTCTCCATGCCCGATCCCGTCTCGGCGAAAATCTCGAACACGCGGCGCACGCGCGGGGCTTCGTCCTCATTCACGATTAGCTTGCGCGCAACCACGTCGTAGCCGAGCGGCACCTTCCCTCCCATCCACATGCCGCGGGCGCGGGAGGCTGCGAATTTGTCCCGGATTCGCTCCCCAATGACCTCGCGCTCGAACTGCGCGAAGCTGAGCAGGATGTTCAGCGTCAGCCGGCCCATGCTGGTGGTCGTGTTGAAGGACTGCGTGACGGACACGAAGGTCACGCCATGCGCGTCCATCACCTCCACCAGCTTGGCGAAATCCATCAGCGAGCGGCTGAGGCGATCAATTTTGTAGACTACGATCACGTCGACCAGGTCGGCCTGAATGTCGCGCAGCAGGCGTTGCAGCGCCGGTCGTTCCAGCGTGCCGCCGGAGAAGCCGCCATCGTCGTAGCGGTCGCGCACCAGCACCCACCCCTCGGCACGCTGGCTGGTGATGTACGCCTCGCAGGCGTCACGCTGCGCGTCGAGGGTGTTGAATTCCTTCTCCAGGCCCTCGTCTGTAGACTTCCGGGTGTAGACGGCGCAGCGCAGCTTCTTCGTGGTGGCCGGCATGGCCGGCTCGATGCGAGCGCGGCGGGTCATGCGTCGCCCCGCGCGCGCAGCCCAAAGAATGTCCAGCCGTTCCACCGCGTGCCGGTGATGTGGCGAGCGATGGCGGACAGGGACTGGTAGGGCCGCCCCTCGAATTCGAAGTCGTTGACGCGCACGGTGACCACGTGCTGGACGCCCTGCCATTCCCGAATGAGGCGCGTGCCGGCCAGCGGCCGGCTGTCGGCACGAATGCGGCGCAGGACGACGTTGCCGCCATCCAATTGCTCGCCCAGCGCCACCAGTCGGTCGACGGTCTCGGGCTTCAGCCCGCCATAGGCGAGTTCCTGGATGCGATAGGCCAGCCGGCTCTGGATGTAGGTCCGGTTCCAGGGCGGCGGCTCCTTGCCGAACAGTTCCCGCCATTGGTCCTTCAGCGTGGCGGTGGGCGCCGCCTGTAGCGCGGCGAGCCGACTCAGCACCTGCGTCGGCGGGATCTTCGGGATGGTGGGCGCCGGCGCGGCCGCGGCGGTGGATCGTCTGGTCATGCGAGTCCCTTCCTGTTGGGGTTCGCATGCAGGCGCTGCTTGGCGGTGGAGTGTAGGGGAACGTCTCCCACCCCCCGAGCTATCTCGGCATCGCGCGCTTCATCCTCGGCAGCGCGGCTGCGCAGCCGCAGCAGGCCACGTGCCAGGATGCCGCAGACCTCACGAAGGTGCGGCGGGAGGTGAGCGTTCAGTCCCACAGGCGATGGCTTCATACTTAGCCCTACCCGCCGCGACGGCGATCCGTCCCAATCAGGCGCGGCGGCGTTCCAACTGGGGCGCAATACGCCGCCAGGGTTGGCTCAGTTTCTTCTTGATCGTGCTGGAGTCCGGATGCTCGCCACGATCAGCGAACCACCCCTCCATGCGGCGCACGTATTCCGCCAGCGTGGCCGGCGGCCCGTCCTGGAACATGCTGACCAGTGCCTCGGCCCAGAAGGCGTCCCAGTCATACCGCGGTGCTGCGCCACGCGCGGCTGGTGGCGGCGCCACGGCAGCGGCTCCGCTGCTGGCCGTCGCCACACCCACCTCCTGCTCCGCCTCGAAGCGCAAACGTTCGGCATGCCGGACGACCAACCGTTCGCGCGAAACCACGATCATGCCCGCGTCATCGCCGCGCGCTTCAATACTGATGTAGCGACCTGGCTCTGCCTTGAAGCTGCTGATCGTCTCGGACCCGTTCATGAGGGTGGCCCAGGCCTGCGACTGGTGGAGATCTGCGGCGCCCGAGAGGTAGCTGCGCTCGTCCGGGATGTGGCACCAGTCCCGATCATTCACGTCCTCGATGCTGCCCTTCTCGACAGCGAGGCCCGCGACGACGACGGAGAGTGTGAGCTCATTGGCCGCGACGAAATTCGCCACGTCCAATTCCGTCACGCCCCAACGCTCACAGATCTCGGCCAGCCCATAGCAGGGCTTCCTTACAATTCGGCCGCCCACGACATTCATCCCTTCCCGACAAAGCGCAACCGCCGATACGCTTGCACAACCTTGGCCATATCCTTCCGCATGTCGGGCGGCAGTCGCTGCGCTTCGACGAACAGATCATCCATCCGCACGCCGAGAATGGCGGCGGCGCGCTCTATCAGCTCGTCGCGGGGCGGATTCTCCTGGTCGCGCTCAATGCGCGACCAATAGGCCGCCGAGATTTCCAATCGCTCCGCGAAATCGTTCAACCCGATGCCGAGCGCAGTCCGTCGCTCGCGGATGACCGATCCAAAGCTCACCGTTGCTCTCCTTGAACCAGGCCGTAGCGGCTCAGCCGTACGGCGATAAAGCGCTCCGATACGCCGAAGTCGCCCGCCAGAGCGGCAACCACGCCCTCGATCACCTCGGGCGGGTTGTCGGCCGCCAGGACGCGACAACCCTGCCGTCCCCGATGCGGCGCATGCACCGTGCGGAGCCGCTCGGACCGCGCGTGCGCCAGCATGCGCAGATGGAGCTGCACCGGCGGTGCCAGCAGCGCCCCCATGAACTCATTCGCCCTGCGCTCGGAGGCCGCGGTGGTCCGATCGAGCAGCGCGCTCGGGCCGGCCGTCACCGCGCGGTAGCGCCGTGTCGGTTCGCCGAGCGCCACTGGCACGTCGAACAGCACGTGGCCCAGCTCATGCGCCGCGGTGCTGATCGCGAGGTCCGGCCGGCCGGCCACCATGCGCGCATTCACCGAGACCAGCGCCGTGCCCGGCATGTCAGGATCCGTCTCGCACACGCCGAGCACCGCCTCTCCGGAGCCATCATGCACTGGATGGTCGAGCTCCCAGGCGACCAGGATGGCGCGCCCATTCGCCGACACCGTCCGCGTGGCGGCGACCAGTGCGGCGAGCGGCAGCGCGAATCCACCAGGCTCCGTCATGGCCTGGCGGCGCACCTGCGCGGCGACCGCCCAGAGGGTCTGGGCCGACAATGGCCGAGGCGCGCCCGAGGCGGCGTGATGCGGGTACTCGACGGTGATGGACATGCCGGGATCATGACGAATTGCTGTGCGATTGGTCAACAGCATTGTTCCCCTCTTGTTCGTCTATCCCCGATATCCACAGGCGACCGGCTGAGGGAGCGGTTCCCGCATGGGTGGGGCGGAAATCGCTGGGCTATCTATCTGATTTCGGACGAAATCGGCCATAAGTCTCTGAATTAGCAATGGGGAATAAATCCCAGGCTACTTCAATTCCCCATTGCGCCCCATTCCGCCTCTCCGCCCTGGCAGGTCGTGTGGTTGCTTCTGGACGTCATAGCCGTCTCGCAGGAGCCACGCCCGATGCCCGCCCAGCTTTCCCTCGCCGATCTCGACGTCGTTCACCCGCTCGCCGAGCGCTACGCGCGGCGCCTCTGCCGCACCCTCGGGCGGCCCAGCCATGAGCGGGAGGACATGGAGCAGGACATGCTGCTCGACCTCCTGGCGCGGTTGCCCGGCTTCGATCCGGCGCGTGGGACGTTGGCGGCCTTCGCCACGGTCTGCTTCCAGCACCGCGCATCCCGTCTCGCCACACGCCTTCGCCGCGAGAAGCGCGAACGGCACGAGGCGTCGCTGGATGACGCGGTGTCTGGCCAGGAGGAGGACCTGACGCTCGCCGACATCATCCCCGAATCGGAGGGGTATGCGGCGTGGTGCGGCCAGCAGACCGACGCGGTGGTCGCGCTGGAGCGCCGCCTCGACCTGGATCGCGCCGGCGCCGTGCTGGACCAGCGCGACCACAGCATCTGCGCAGCCCTGACGCAGTGCACGCCGCACGAACTCGGCCAGCAGGGCCCGATGCCGCGCTCGGTTCTGTACCGCCGCATCCGCGAAATGCGCCTGCGGTTGCTCGCCGGCGGCATCGCCGCGGCGGCCTGAGACGCATCGGCGAGGGGCTGGGTAGGGCTAAGTATGGACACCAACATCACCGACATCCGCGCAGTGTCGAAGCCTCTCACCGAGGCGTCGCTCTGCACCTGGCTGGGCGCCGCGGCCCCCGGCGACAGCATCACCTATCACCGCGGCGCGCTCGCCCGGCAGGTCTGCCCGCAGTTGCGGTGCCTGCCCGAGCAGGAGCGCACCGCGCTGCAGCGCCTGGCAGCCCGCGCCTGGAAGCTCGCCGAGCTCGGCCTGGCCGATATCGTGCAGCGCCGCCACGGCTACGAGGACTACGCCTACATCCTCGTCGCCCGCCGCCGGCCGCGTCGCTATGCGTCGTCCATCCTGCCGCTGCTGCTCGCGGAGGCCGCGTGATGGACGCGCCCCGCACCAACCGCCCCACGCTCGATGCGCTGCGCCACATGCCGGTGAGCGACGTCATCGCGCTTCCCGCCGAGCATCTCGCGCTGCTGCAGACCGATGCGCGCGAGGCGCTGGATGCCGCCAAGCGCATGCAGGACTGGATCGAGGCCGCGATCGCGCTCCGCTACGAACAGCGCGCCGTCGGCGCCCGTGCTGCGGCCGGCAAGGATACCGGCACGGTCCGGTTCCAGGACGGCGCCGTGGAGATCGCGGTCGACCTGCCGAAGCGGGTGGAATGGGATCAGGCGCGGCTCGCCGCGCTGTCAGAGCAGATCCGCGCCGGCGGCGAGGATCCCGGCCAGTATGTCGAGGTCAGCTTCAAGGTCTCGGAGCGCGCCTATACCGCCTGGCCGGAGCGCATTCGCGCCGCCTTCGAGCCGGCCCGCACCGTGCGCACAGGTCGCGCCACCTATCGCCTCGCCATCATGTCGGAGACCGCGCGGCGGGACAGCCCACATGCCGCCGGCACCATCCCGATGCAGGGAGGTCGCTGATGGCGCTCCGCATCGTCACGGCCGACGACCGGCTTTCCGCCGCCGCGAACAAGACCACCATGGTCATCGTCGGCGAGAGCGGGTCGGGCAAGACCACGCTCGTCAAGGTACTGCCCGCCGTCGAGACGGCCTTCCTCGACCTCGAGGCCGGCATGAAGTCGGTCCAGGACTGGCGCGGCGACAGCATCCCCGTGCGCTGCTTCGAGGACATGGTGGTTCTCACCTCCCTGATCGGCGGCCCGAACCCCGCTGCCCCGCCCACCGCCTTCTTCTCGAACGAGCACTACGCCCATTATGCCGCACAGCATCCCGACCTCGTCGCGATGCTCGCCCGCAAGTCGATCATCTTCGTCGACAGCATCACCGATCTGACGCGCCAGGCCATGGTCTGGGCGAAGAAGCAGCCCGAGGCCTTCTCCGACAAGACCGGTAAGCCGGACACCCGCGGCGCCTATGGCCTGCTCGGGCGCGAGGTCATTGGCTTGCTGAAGCACCTCCAGCACGCACCGGGCAAGACCGTGATCCTGGTCGGCATCCTGGAGAAGCACACCGACGACTTCGGCCGCGTCACCTGGCAGCCGCAGATGGAGGGCGGCAAGGCCGGCCGCGAACTCCCCGGCATCGTCGATCAGGTCATCACCCTCTCGCTGTTCTCTCGCGATGGCGACGGCGCGCTGGTCCACGACCCTCAGCGCGGCACGGAACGCCGGCTGGTCTGCCAGGCGAGCAACCGCTTCGGGCTGCCGGCCAAGGACCGCTCCGGCCGCCTCGATGAGACCGAGCCGCCGGATCTGCTCGCGCTGCTCCGCAAGATCAACGCGCCCGCCCCATCCCCCGCCTGACCCGAACCCGAGAGGCACACCGATCGATGTACGACATGAACGACGCCGAACTGCCGCGTGGCTCCGACCTCATCCCGGACGGCACCTTTGCCAAGGTGACCATGGTGATCCGCCCTGGCGGGGTGGACGGTCAAGGCGAGGCGGACCGCGGCCTCCTGAAGGCATCCCGTGGCGGCGGCGACACCGCCATGGTCGACGGCGAATTCACCGTCGCTGCCGGCCCGCACATCCGCCGCAAGTTCTGGCAGACCTTCACGGTGGTCGGCGGCAAGGTCGACGAGCACGGCGTGTCCATCGCCTGGAAGATCTCGAAGGGGACCTTCCGCGCCATGATCGACAGCGCGCTCGGCCTCGACCCGCAGGATATGAGTGAGGCCGCAAAGGCGAAGCGGGTCCTGCGGGGGTTGTCCGACCTGTCGGGCATCACCTTCGCCGCCAAGATCCGCGTCGAGCCGGCGAACGACCCTCGCTACAGCGACAGCAACCGCCTCGACCGCGTGGTGCTGCCGGGCGAGCCCGAATACGCACGCATCATGGCGGGCGAGTCGGTGCCGGCTTCGCCCAGCGGCCAGCGCGCGGCGAAACCTGCCGCTGCTCCCGGGCCCGCCGCCCCCGCCTGGGCCAGCGCGGCAGCGTCGCAGGCCGCCGCCCCAGCGTCGCCTTCCTGGGCCGCACCGGCGGCTACGCCAGCCGCCCCGCCCCCACGTTCGGCACCCCCCGCCGCCGGTGGCCCGGCCTGGCTGAACGGATGATGCGCCGATGGTCCGTCGCCGCTGGACGCGGCCGGCGCAGCCGCGTGCTGCGGCCAAGTCCCTGCCACCGCCGCGCGGCTGCTCGCCCGATGATCAGGTGCGTCGCCTCACATGCGCGCTCTGCAGCCGGGAGGCGAAGGGCTTCGGCTACATCCACGAGATGCGGCTGGGCGAGTTTCCCCATCACCGCTTCTGCTCAATGCGGTGCTGCGAGGCAGGCGGCGCGATGGCCCGCAGGGCCCATGGCGTGATCGACAAAACGCAGATGGAGGAGCGCGCGGTGAAGGACGCGCGCCGGCCTCTCGCCGAGGTGCTGGTGGAGCTGAACCTCATGGCGCCGTTCCACGACCGCAGTGCGATGGAGATCGACCGCATCATCGAGGCCTGCGTCGACGGCTTCCAGGCATCCATGCAGCGCCAGGCCGCCGAGCGGGATCCGCTCGACGACCCGATTCCATTTTGACCCCTCAAGCAGAAGGCAACCATCGATGACGTGTGTACCCGATAATCCCGACGCATTGCTTCGGCGCGAGCTTACGGCCGCGGCACTCACTGAACTTGGCTATCCGGTTTCGCCACGCACTCTCGCCACCAAAGCCACGCGCGGCGGCGGCCCGCCCTACTCGATGTTTGCCGCTCGCGCGCTCTACCGCTGGGGCGATGCTCTGGAATGGGCTCGCAGTAAAACGACCCAGCCCTTGCGCTCGGCGCGCGGCACCGCGGCTGGCGAGAGAAGCGAGTGATGGGCACCGCCGTGATCACCCCGTCGCATATTCACGGCGCATCGATCGTCATCGCGACAAGCTGCCGCACGTCCCCGCCGGCCGGGCGTGCGGGTCAATGATCGATCTGAACCACGGCTCCGGCCTCGTCTACGGAGGGCAAAGCATGGCCCTCTGCGACGCCCCAGCGGTCACCGCCCGCATCAACGCGCATGTCGATGCGGCGCTGGTCGCGCGCAATCAGCAACAGCGCCCCCGCGACTATCTTGGCGGCAGCCGCATCGGCGAGGCCTGCGGGCGAAAGCTGGTCTACGAGGTAGCCCACGCGCCGAAGGATGCCGGCCGGGACTTCGACGGTGGCATCCTGCGCATCTTCGATGCGGGGCACCAGTTCGAAACGCTGTCCATCCGCTGGCTCCGCCAGGCGGGCTTTGATCTGCGCGATCGTGGCGCCGATGGCGAGCAATTCGGCTTTGCCGCCGCGGGCGGAAAGCTGCGTGGCCATGCCGATGGCGTCATCGTGGCCGGCCCCGATGTCGGCATCCGCTGGCCTTCCCTGTGGGAGCACAAGGCACTCGGTCAGAAATCATGGACCGACCTGGTCAAGCACGGCCTGCGTCAGTCCAAGCCGATCTACTTCGCCCAGGTGCAGCTCTACATGGCCTACCTCGAGCTCGAGGTCGCGCTGCTCACCGCGCTGAACCGCGACACGCTGGCGCTGCACCACGAGGCGGTGCCCTTCGATGCAGCCGAGGCGCAGCGCCTGTCCGACCGCGCCGTCGACATTCTGCGCGCGGCTGAGTCCGGCGAATTGCCGCCGCGGATCGCAGCGCATTCCGATTTCTACCTCTGCCGCTTTTGTCCCTACGCGGCTCGCTGCTGGGAGAATGCCCGATGACGCCTGCCACCTCCTCGCGCATGATGCCCCTTGCCTTCAGCTTGAAGCGTCATGTCCTTCGTCATGCACATCGCTTTTGGTGTGACAGCCCATCCGGGAAGTTTGCTTTCACGCTGAGCGTCTTGGGGCCAGACGCCGAAGCATGATGCGGATCATGGCCATGCGCACGAAGGCGGCAGCGATACGGCAGTGGCGCTCGAAATCGCGGGCCAGCCGTCGGTTGCGGCTGATCCAGCCGATGGTGCGCTCCACGATCCAGCGCTTCGGCAGCACGACGAATTTGTGCCTGTCGCAGCGGCGGACGATCTCCATCTTCCACAATCCGGTGCGGGCAACGACAGCAGCCATCTTCGGCCCCCATAGCCCGCATCGCCGATGATGCGCTCGACAAAGGGGAACAGCCTGCGCGCCTGGCGCAGCAGCGGCTCGGCGCCGTCGCGGTCTTGCACGCTGGCTGGGTGAACAACCACACCGAGCAGCAAGCCCAGCGTATCGGTCAGCAGGTGACGCTTGCGGCCGACGATCTTCTTGCCCGCGTCATAGCCGGACGGATCAAGCGTAGAGCCCCCTTTTGCGCCGCCTTTGCCGTCTGGCTGTCGATGATCGCCGTCGTAGGGCTGGCCTCACGGCCTGCCTGCTCGCGCACCGCGACAAAGAGCACGTGGTGCAGGCGCTCGATGGTCCCTTCCCACTCCCAGCGCGAGAAGTAGTCCCACACCGTGCTCTTCGGCGGCAGGTCCTTCGGCAGCGCGCTCCACTGGCAGCCGGTCGAGAGCACATAGAACACCGCGTTCAGCACCTCGCGCACATCCACCCTGCGCGGCCTGCCTCCGTGCTTCGCGGGTCGGATCAGCGGCGCCACCAGCGCCCATTCCGCATCCGTCAGGTCAGAGGGGTAACGCAGCCCGCGCCGATCCGCCGCACGTCGATGCTCCGCCGTCCACGCCATCCGTCTGCTCCCGCGAACCGTCCGTAGGACCAGAGAATCACATCCGATTCAGACGATTCAATTCCTTTCCGGATGGGCTCTGAGATCGATGCCAAGGCGGTCGCTACCGCCCCGATCTACATCTTTCCAGATAGTCGCCGCTTCAACTCGGACGATGTTGAGCGGCTCGCCACCAGCAACCTGGGCGGCACGCTCAAGCTGCCGCACCCGCACTGCATCTTTGAACTTCAGGATCCTGATGAGCCGGAGGCATGTCTCGCCTCCTATGCACGTGCCACCGAGGCAGGCGTCGATAGCTGCCTGTTCCGCTTTCTCCCAGAGCGGAATTGCTGGAGCGACCTGATGGCCGCAGTGGAATTCCTGCCCAACGGTCTGGCCGAAGTCATGGGCCACCCGAAGGAGCAGGACCCGAACCACTACGCGCCGACCTTTGAAGCCGCGACCTCCATGGTCTGGCGCGCGCTCGGACTACTCTCCATCCCCACCCCGCTGGCCGAACATCAACTCTCGCCACTGCGTCGGCGATCCTTTGCGAAGGATGGCGTGCGCGGATGGAACTATCGTGTCGCCGACATCCAGCCACACATCATCGCATCCGCGCTGGCTGAGCGCAGCGGCTCACATGCCTCACCCCGCTGGCACATTCGCCGCGGGCACTGGCGTACGCTGGCTGATGGTCGCCGCGTCTTCGTCCGCGAATGCGAGGTCGGCGATATCGCGCGTGGTGGCGTGATCAAGGATTACCAGGTGAATGGCGGGGAGCTCGTATGAGCTTCACCCCATCTCCCCAACAAGCAGACGCCATCCGCGCCATCGTGGATTGGTTCCAGAACCGCACGCAGCAGCAGCAGGTGTTCCGGCTGTTCGGCTATGCCGGCAGCGGCAAGAGCACCGTCATCACCTACGCCATTCAGGCGATCGGCATCGACGTGGCAGCCGGCGATGACGAGGAGGATGCGGCGCGCCGTCGCATCCTCTTCGCGGCTTTCACCGGCAAGGCGGCGCTGGTGATGACCCGCAAGGGCACGCCTGCCTCCACCATCCACTCCCTCATCTATCGCGTCTCTGAGGCGACGCCCGAGGAAATCGACCGCGTCGAGCGGGACCTCCTCGACCTGCAGCGTGGCCTCGGCCGCATGGCACCTGCCGAACGCGCCTTCGCGGAGATGCAGATCAGCAAGCTGCAGCTTCGCCTGGCGGATATCCACAAGCCGACTTTTCTGCTGAACGAGCAATCGCTCGTGCGTGATGCCGACCTCATCGTGCTGGACGAGGTGTCGATGGTCGGGCCGGAGATGGCCGCCGATCTGCTGGCCTTCGGCAAACCCATCCTGGTGCTGGGCGATCCCGGGCAGCTGCCCCCCATCAAGGGCACCGGCGCCTTCACCGAGGCAAAGCCGGATATCATGCTCACCGAGATTCATCGCCAGGCCGGCGAGAGCGCCATCATCCGCCTCGCCACCATGGCGCGGCAGGGCATCGACATCCCGCCCGGCGAGCATGATGCGCATGTCTGGAAGCTGCCGCGCAATGCGGTGCGGCCCGAGCAAATGCTGCGCGGTGGCCAGGTCATCTGCGGCCGCAACGACACGCGGCGCTGGCTCAACAGCCAGATCAAGCAGGCCGCTGGCTTTCCGGCACCCTATCCCGCGGGTCAGGACGAGAAGCTCATCTGCCTCAAGAACCGCCACGACCTGAGCCTGGTCAACGGCATGTTCCTGTCGCTGGCGGAGATCCGACACGAGAGCGACCTCGCCTTTTCGGCCACGATCACCACGGAGGATGGCGTCGCCATTTCCGGCCGGCATCGCTTCTACAAGGGCCATTATGACGATCACGTCCGCTACGACCGGGAGCGTCTGACCCGCGACTATCGTGAAATGCGCGGGTTGATCGAAAGCAGCTGGGGCTATGCCATCACGTGTCACAAGGCCCAAGGAAGCCAGTTTCCCACCGTCGTAGTGTTTGACGATGGCCTCAGTCGCACCGCTGAGGATCGCAACCGCTGGCTCTACACCGCCATCACGCGGGCAGAGTGGGGGCTGGTGATCGTCGAATGAGGATCCTGGGCTCCAACATAAAGGAGTTGCACCCAGGCGATCGCGTTGGTCGCTGGACGCTACTCACCCCGCTTCCGTGCGAGGCGCGCCTGTCGACACGCTCGCGCCCGCGCTGGCTTTGCAAATGCGCATGCGGCGCTGAGAAGCAGGTACTCTCGCAGAGCCTGCGACTGGCCTTGACCGCCCCAGTCGGCGGAAGCCGGAGCTGTGGCTGCTTCGCCCACGACTGCTCGACGAGGCACGGGAGCGCCTCCGGAAAGATGCCAACCGCCGAGTATTTGGCTTGGAGCGCGGCGAAGAAGCGATGCGGCAATCCAGGGAATGCCTCCTTCCGCCACTATGGCGGCCGCGGCATTCGCGTATGCCCCGATTGGGCATCCAGCTTCGAGGCATTCCTCCGAGACATGGGGCCACGGCCCAGCCCACGTCATAGCCTCGACCGCATTGACCCGGGCGGCGACTACGAGCCCGGTAACTGCCGGTGGGCACCACCAAACGTACAGGCACGAAATCGGCGCTGCGTGCGATGGTACGCATTCGAAGGGGACCGACTGCTCCTGGCCGAACGGTAGCGTCCGTGGAGGTGGTGGAAATTCCGGTTTCGGCCGGGGTGTAGGGCTGGGGTGGCCATCGGCTCTGGCGGCTAGGGTGGAGTTGCGAGCTCCCACCTCTGACCGACCGAGGACCCGATGACCGACGACAGACTGCCACTGGCCGATCTCCTGGCGAAAGCCGGAGACGGTGATTTCCTTCGCAGCGTCGCCGAGGCGGTGCTGCAGATGCTGATGGAGGCCGATGTGGAGGGCCTGATCGGCGCCGGGCGGCACGAGCGCACCGGCGAGCGGCTGAACTATCGCAACGGCTTCCGCGACCGCACGCTGGACACGCGGCTGGGGTCGCTGCAGCTACGGATCCCGAAGCTCCGGCAGGGCAGCTACTTCCCGCCCTTCCTGGAGCCGCGGAAGACCTCGGAGAAGGCCCTGGTGGCGGTGATCCAGGAAGCCTGGATCGGCGGGGTTTCCACCCGGCGCGTCGACGACCTGGTGCAGGCGATGGGCCTGTCCGGCATCTCGAAATCCACCGTCTCGAAGCTGTGCAAGGACATCGATGAGCGGGTCGGCGCCTTCCTCGACCGGCCGCTATCCGGCGAGTGGCCGTATCTGTGGCTGGACGCCACCTACCTGCGCCAGCGCGAGGGCGGCCGCATCGTCTCCGTCGCCGCCATAGTCGCCGTGGCCTGTGATGCCGAGGGGCGGCGCGAGATCATCGGCCTGCACATCGGCCCCTCCGAGGCCGAGACCTTCTGGGCCGCCTTCCTCAAGAGCCTGGTCAAGCGCGGCCTGAAGGGCGTGAAGCTGGTCGTCTCCGACGCTCATGAAGGGCTGAAGGCCGCGATCGCCCGCGTCCTCGGCGCCACCTGGCAGCGCTGCCGCGTGCACTGGATGCGCAACGCGCTCGCCCATGTCGGCAAGGCCCAGCAGTCCATGGCCTCCGCTGCCTTGCGCCAGGCCTTCCTCCAGCCCGACCAGGCCAGCGCCCGGCAGACTTGGCGTCATGTCGCCGACCAGCTCCGCCCCCGCTGGCCGAAGCTCGGCAAGCTGATGGACGACAGCGACGACGACGTGCTCGCCTACATGGCGTTCCCGGCCCAGCACAGGACCAAGCTGCATTCCACGAACCCGCTGGAGCGACTGAACAAGGAGGTGAAGCGCCGCGCCGACGTGGTCGGCATCTTTCCCTCCGAAGCCTCAATCATCCGCCTGATCGGCGCCGTCCTGCTCGAGGCCAATGACGAATGGCAGATGCAGCACCGCTACATGGGTGTGGAGGCCATGGGCGAGATGCTCAACCCGCCACCCACCAACGAAACCCTGCAACTTCCACCCAAGGCCGCCTGAGCCGTGGCCACCTCAAGCACATCACCATTTTCCACCACGTTGACGGACGTGACCGGCCGAACTGGCGGCGCGGCTCGGCATTGCGCGGGACCAAGCGCGCTCTCTGGAGCGTCATGGCCGTCTGCCAGCATGGCGAATCCGGGGCGCAACATGGATTGCTGCGGACGCATTAGCGGGACCGCGGATTGATTTTAATGACGCGCCTGCACGGTCAGTGGCGGCGGAGGACAGCGCATGCGCCGCATTGACGCATTGCGGAGCTGTCGCAACATGATTGACCTGAACGACGCCACGCCGCCGGCACCGTCCTTCCGCTACGACCTGGACGCCATTGGTGCCCGCCTGCGCGACAGCGCCCATGCCTGGGTGCCGGGGCTCTTTCCCAATGGGCGGCGCCAGGGCGATGAATGGCGGCTGGCCAACATCCAGGGCGCGCCGCCGCGCCAATCCGGGTCCTGCGTGATCATGCTGGCCGGCGACCATGCCGGCGATTGGCACGACTTCGACGGCGCCCAGGGCGGCGGGCCATTCAGCACGCTGGAGCACGGCACCGGCCTTTCGGGGCGGCTGCTGTTTGCCGAGGCTGCGGCGCGTGTCGGTTGGACGGGCGAGGCGCCGACGCGGCAGGACCCGCCGCCAGCGCGCAAGCCAGAGCGCGACATGACGCACGAAATCGGCTTCGTGCGGGAGCACGCGGTGCCGATCGCCGGCACGCCCGCCGATCACTACCTCCAGGGCCGTGGCCTGACTGTGCCGCCCGATACCGACCTGCTGTTCCACTCCGATCTGACGAACTTCGAGACCAAGGCCGGCTACCTGGCGATGATCGGCTTGGTCCGCGACGTCGCCGGCGAGGTGATCGCGCTCCATCGCACCTATCTGCAGCAGGATGGCGACACTGTCCGCAAGGCCGATGTCCCCAAGCCGCGCATGATGATGGGCAAGGTCGGTGGTGGCGCGGTGCGCCTGGCGCCGATCGGCGCGCTTGGCGTGCTTGGGCTCTGCGAGGGCATCGAGACTGGCCTCGCCGTCATGGCAGCCTGCCCAGGGCTACCGGTCTGGGCCACCCTTTCCACCTCCGGCCTCGAGCAGGTGCAGCTGCCGCCCGGGGCCCAGCGCATCATCATCCTCGCCGACCATGACGCCTCCGGCGCCGGCATTCGCGCCGCGGACGCGGTGGCGGGCCGCCTTCGCCGCAACGGCATCATCGCCGCGATCGCCAGGCCGCCGCAGCAGGGCGACGACTTCAACGACATGCTGGGCCGCGATGGCCCCGAGGCCATTGCCGCCCTGGTAGACGCCGCCCTGCGCGCAGCAGCCACGCCGCCGCCGCCAGCGGAGGACGAGACCGGCCGCCACCTGCCGCTGGGCTTCCAGGAGCCGGCCGCGCCATTGCCGGTGCTGCGCGCCGATGAAGGCAATCTTCGCCGCGCCACCGACCGCGCCTGGAGCGCGATCCTCGCTTCCAACCGCATGCCCTGGCTGTTCCGGCTCGGCGGGCTGCCCAGCTGGGTCACGCCCGACGATGAGGGGCGGCCCGTCGCCGCCACGGTCTCGGAGGAGCGGCTCCGCCACATGCTGGCCAAGCTGGCGGAGTGGCGGAAGGTCAATGCCAAGGGCGACGCCATCCCCGCGCCGCCGCCCACCGGCGTGGTGAAGTCGCTGCTGGCCACCCCGGATCCCGGACTGCCCATCCTCGCCGGCATCGTCACCACGCCGGTCTTTGGGCGCGGCGGCGTGCTGCTCACCGAACCGGGCTACCACCCCGACGCCCGCCTGCTCTATCGCCCGACCACGGGCTTTCGCCTGCCAGCCATTCCCGACCGTCCATCGGCGCAGGATATCGCCGCCGCGCGCTCCCTGCTGCTGGATGATCTGCTGGGCGACTTCCCCTTCACCAGCACTGCCGAGCGCGCCCACGCCCTGTCCCTGCTGTTGCTCAGCTTCCTCCGCGCCATGATCGACGGCCCGACGCCGCTGCATCTGATCGAGAAGCCCACACCCGGCACCGGCGCCACGCTGATGGTGGACGTGATCGCCACCGTGCTCACCGGTGTCGGCGCCTCCGTCATGACTGAGGGGCGCGACGACGAGGAATGGCGCAAGCGCATCACCGCCAAGCTGCGGCAGATCCCCTCGCTGATCTTGATCGATAATCTGCGCGAGCAGCTGGACAGCTCAGCTCTCGCCGCAGCCCTGACCGCCCCCTTCTGGGAGGACCGCATTCTCGGGCAATCCGAGATGACACGGCTCCCCATCCGTTGCGCCTGGGTCGCCACCGGCAACAACCCCACCTTCTCGAACGAGATGGCGCGGCGCCTCGTCCGCATCCGGCTCGACGCGCACACCGACCAGCCCTGGCGCCGCGACACCTTCCGCCACCCCGATCTCATGGTGTGGGTGCGCGCCAACCGTGGCCGGCTGGTCGCGGCCTGCCTCACCCTATGCCAGGCATGGATCGTGGCAGGCCGGCCCCGCGGTGGCCGCAGCATCGGCAGCTACGAGATCTGGGCGCAGACGCTGGGCGGCGTGCTGGAGGTGGGCAGCATCGAGGGCTTCCTGGGCAACCTCGACGAGATGATGGCGGCGTCTGACAGCGAGGGCGGCGCGTGGAGGGCCTTCGTGCAGACCTGGTGGGACCGCTTCGGGACCGCGGAGGTCAGCGCCAGCGATCTCTTCGGGCACGCCAAGATGGCCGATCCGCCTCTGCCGATCAGCGCGAAGGATGAAAACGGACAGCGCGTTCGCCTCGGTCGGGCACTGAGCAAAATGCGAGATCGGGTCTTTCAGGTCAGCGACAGGCGCGTTCGTCTCCAGGCCGGCGGTGCCTCGCACAACGCCCAGCGGTGGCGCCTGACACCGTCTCAGGAAAGCAACACCGGAAAATCCTCCCCTTCCTCCCCGGTCGGACCGCAGGCGGGGAGGATTGGTGAGGGTCGGGGAGGATTCTCCGACAATCCTAACCTAGCAACGATCCAGGTTTTTCCTGGGCCGGGGGAGGATGGGGAGGAAGGGGAGGATTTTTCCTCCCCCTACACATGCGCGCACGCGCACACACACATGAAGCCAGGGTCCGGAATTTCCTCCCCTTCCTCCCCATCCTCCCCGAACCCTGATTCTACCTCGGTTTTTCGAGGGGAGGATCGCGGGGAGGATGCGGCGCAACCCTCCCCATCCTCCCCTGGTCCCCCAGCCTGGCTGGATGACGTGCCGTGATGCGCCGTCCGCACAGCACCGGCCCGCCCAGGCGGCAATCGACTGAAAGCCGGGCAGCGACGGCGAGCTCCGCCAAGAACCGCGCCGTCGCCGCCCTCACCAGGATCATCCCCTCTCGGAGACCACCATGGCAGTTGCGACTCTCACCATGCCCGCCGCCCATGCAAGCGCCCCGCCCATCGCTCTCCCGCCCGCGATCAGCCTGGCGCACCACGCCGTGCTCGCCCTCGATCTCGGCACCACCACCGGATGGGCACTGCGGTCGTGTGACGGCGGCATCACCTCCGGCACCATGACCTTCAAGCCGACCCGCTTCGAGGGCGGCGGGATGCGCTTCCTCCGCTTCCGCGGCTGGTTGGCCGAGGTGGCTGCCCTGTCCGGCGGTGTGGCGCGTATCGTGTTCGAGGAAGTCCGCGCCCACGCCGGCACCGACGCGGCGCACATCTACGGCGGCTTCCTCGGCATTCTCACCGCTTGGTGCGAGGAGCACGACGTCCCCTACGAGGGCGTCCCGGTCGGCACGATCAAGCGCTACGCCACCGGCAAGGGCAACGCCAACAAGGCGAAGATGGTCGCCGCCATCCAGGCCCGCGGCTTTGCGCCGGCCGACGACAACGAGGCGGATGCCATCGCCCTTCTGCTCTGGGCGACTGACCCCACGGGAGGCCGCGCATGAGCATGCACGGCGCGCCGCAACCGCCCCGGTCCTGCCTCGACCGCGGCACGCGCAGCCCGACCAACGACCGCGAGGTGAACGCCATGCGCGCCGCCGCTTGGCATCGGCACGGCGTGGCCGCGCTGCCTGTCGCCGACATCACGGACGACTGGCTCCGCCAGGCCATCACCAACGAAGCCAATCGGCGCTGGGGGCGTCGCAACGGGGAGAACCACCATGGCCGGTAAGCGCAAGCCCAAGGTGCCGAAGCCGAAGCACGACGATCTGGCGAAGCCGTCGAAGTGGCGGATGCAGCACGGTGGCTTCTCGGAGCCGATCCGCGAGGCGGATCCCGAGACCGGCAGCCCAGTCCAGCATCGCCGCGCCGTGGACACGCTCGGGCTGATGCTGGCGCACGGCAGCATCACGCCACAGATGCACGAAGCGGGTGAGATCTTCCGCGGGCTGTTCCGCGCCGCCTGCTTCGACAGCATGTCGACGTCGCAGATCATGCGCATCCCAGGCACGCGCGTCGACACGCTCTCGACGATGCAGGTGGAGGCACGGCGCCGCGTCGCTGCGGCGCTCGATGCTCTGGGGGGGCAGGACAGCCCCTGCGGCTCCTGCGCGTGGTTTGTCGTCGGCCTGGAGTTCTCGGTCCGCGAGTGGTCGATGCGGCAGGGCTGGGCCGGACGGACGGTGCACGGCCCAGTGGGACAGGGCATCCTGGTCGGGTCCCTCGGCATTCTCGCCGTGCACTTCGGGCTGATGCCACGAGCGAGGGCGGCGTGACGCGGGACGATCGGGGCGGTCATCATCGCCCCGATCACGCTGTTACAATTCACCCCGTAGCGGCTCCGAAATCGATAAGGCTAGAAGCAAGACACGTAGAGAAGGTGCGAGAGCGCCGCGGCTGAGCAGCCACGCTGCGACTCGATCCAGACTGTGGCTCTCGAGCCGTAGGGTCCTTCCTGGCCCCGCTGTATGCGGGGGGCGGAAGCGCGCAAGGTCGCTAGCGCCAGGCCATTTTACGACGTTGCCACGGCGCCGTGTTGCCAGGCTCCCCAGGCGGCGTTCCTCACCACCATCATCGATTTCAGCAGGTGCGCATGCCCCAGGCCCCATGGTCTGCGAGCGCCGTCGAGGCGCGCGCGATCGCCTCCCTGCTGCCCTATGCCGGCAATGCGCGCACGCATTCCGCCGAGCAGGTGGCGCAGATCGCGGCCAGCATTCTGGAATTCGGCTTCGTGGCGCCGGTGCTGGTGGATGAGAGCGGCGAGGTCATTGCCGGGCACGGCCGGCTGCAGGCCGCGAAATCCCTGGGCCTGGAGACCGTCCCCACGATCACCCGCGCAGGCCTGACCGACGCGCAAAAGGCCGCATACCGCCTGGCGGACAACCGCATCGCGCTGAACGCCGGCTGGGATGAGGCGCTGCTGGCGGCGGAGGTCGCCAAGCTGCAGGAGATGGGCGGCATCGACCTGGCGCTCACCGGCTTCGACACCGGTGAGCTTGACCGGTTGCTGGCCAGCATGGAGCCAGTGGCAACGGACCCTGGCAACGGGGCGCTTGCCAGCCCGGCCATTGCCAGCGGCGACGCCCCTGGCAACGATGCGCCGGCGGAGGACCCTGCGGACGCCGAGCCCGAGCCGCCGCGCCAGGCCGTCACCCGCCCCGGCGATCTGTGGCTGCTGGGCGACCACCGCCTGCTCTGCGGCGACAGCACCGACGCCGCCAGCGTGGCGCGCGTGGTGGGCGACGACCGCGCCGCGTTGCTCTTCACCTCGCCGCCCTACGGCAACCAGCGGGACTACACCACCGGCGGCGGCACCGATTGGGATGCCCTGATGCACGGAGTGTTCCAGCATCTCGACGTGGCCATGCGGCCCGATGGCCAGGTGCTGGTGAATCTCGGGCTGATCCACCGCGACAGCGAATGGATCCCGTATTGGGCCGCTTGGCTCGACTGGATGCGCGCCCGCGGCTGGCGCCGGTTCGGCCTTTACACCTGGGACCAGGGCCCTGGATTGCCTGGCGACTGGAATGGCCGCCTCGCACCCGCCTTCGAGTTCGTCTTCCACTTCAACCGCCAGGCACGCCAGGCGAACAAGATCGTGCCCTGCAAATGGGCTGGCACGCCGAACAAGGGCAGCGGCCTTCGCGCCGCTGACGGCACCATCTCGGAATACCAGCATGCTGGCCTGCCGGTGCAGGACTTCCGGATCCCCGACAACGTGCTGCGCCTGACCCGGCACAAGGGCCGCGGCATCGAGACCGAGCATCCTGCGGTGTTCCCGGTGGTGCTGCCGGAGTTCCTGATGCGGGCATACACCGACGAGGGCAACGTCGTGTTCGAGCCCTTCGGCGGCTCGGGCACCACCATCCTGGCCGGCCAACGCACCGGCCGCCGCGTGCGCGCGATCGAATTGGCACCGGCCTATGTCGACTTGGCCGTGGCGCGGTGGCGCATGCTGCACCCCGAGCTGCCGGTGACTCTGGCCGATGATGGGCGCGACTACGAGGCCGTCGCCGCAGCACGCATGGAGGCCACCGCCGATGCGGCCTGACCTTCAGATGGAGATGATGCCGGTGGCATCGCTCGCGGCCTACGCCGCCAATGCACGCATGCATCCCACCGAGCAGGTGGCGCAGCTGGCGGCGTCGATCGCCGAGTTCGGCTTCAACGTGCCGGTGCTGGTGGACGATGCCGGCGTGCTAATCGCCGGCCATGGTCGCGTCCTGGCCGCGAAGGCGCTCGGGCTCGATGCGGTTCCCGCCATCCGGCTCGGCCACCTCACCGAAGCGCAGGCGAAGGCCTTCCGGCTGGCGGACAACCAACTGGCACTGAATTCGACCTGGGACGAGAGCCTGCTCGCCGCCGAGCTGCGGGAGCTGCGCGCAGACGAATTCGACATCGGCCTGATCGGCTTCGACCAGGCGGCACTCGACCGGCTGCTGGCCGAAGGCGGCGGGGATGAACCTGTTGCCGCTGGCGATCCCGATGCACCGGCGCCGGAGCCACCGACCATTCCCGTCACGCGGCCCGGCGATCTCTGGCTGCTGGGTCCGCACCGGCTGCTCTGCGGCGACGCCACCAGCACGACAGACGTGGCCCGACTGCTGGATGGTGCCGCCCCGCATCTGATGATCACCGATCCGCCCTATGGCGTGAACTACGATCCGGAATGGCGGAACGAGGCCGGGGTCTCGGCCACCATGCGCACCGGGAAGGTGGCGAATGACGACCGCGCCGACTGGCGCCAGGCATGGGCGCTGTTCCCCGGCGACGTCGCCTATGTCTGGCACGCCGGCGTGCACAGCCGCACGGTGATCGAGAGCCTCGAAGCATGCGGCTTCGTGATCCGCAGCCAGATCGTCTGGGCCAAGTCGCGCTTCGTGCTGGGGCGCGGCGACTATCACTGGCAGCACGAGCCCTGCCTCTATGCCGTGCGCAAGGGTGCGACTGGCCATTGGCAGGGCGCGCGCGACCAGGCGACGCTCTGGGCGATCTCGAATGGTGGCGACGAGGATGCGGCGACTGTGCACGGCACGCAGAAGCCGGTGGAGTGCATGCGCCGGCCGATCATCAACAACAGCGCGGATGGCGAGGCGATCTACGATCCATTCCTTGGCAGCGGCACGACGCTGATCGCCGCGGAGACGACCGGGCGGGTCTGCCACGCGGTGGACATCGATCCGCGCTACGTCGATGTAGCGATCCAGCGTTGGCAAAATCTTACTGGCAAGGCGGCAGTGCTGTCCGGAGAGGATCGCATATTCCGGGACGTGGCCGCCGCGCGCGGTGCCACGCTCGCAGCGTGATGCGTCAGCGGGGTGCCGTTGCAGCCTTGCGGTCGGCTTCAAAGGCAGCGATGGCGGCAGGCCAATCCAGGCTGGCGCCGTCGCCGAGTGTCTGCACTAGCGTGAGCGCCACGCGGCGGCGCGACCAGTAGTGCCCGTCCAACCTGGCGAGCCATCCTGCCAGTCCCTGCGCGGCAAGCGCCGCGGCGGCGGCTTCGACCTCTGCCTCGCTCGGCGGCGCAGCGCGGCCCATCGTCACGTGGCGGCCATCCTGCGCCAGGATGATCCAGCGGCATTCGGAGGGCATCACCCCTCCTCCTTCTCGGTCTGCCAGGTGGCGTATTCGACCGTGGCGTAGATCGCGCGCCCGTCGCTGGCGGTGCAGACCTGGATGGTCGCGCGGCCCACGCTGTCGGTGCTGCGCGGCGCGGTGGCGAGAAGCTGCTGCCAGGCGGCGCGGTCCTGCGGGCCTTCGGCGGTCTGGTGCGGGAGGATGGTCATCGTCGTCTCCGTCTGGCGGGGCGGGATGCCCTGCGCGTGACGGACGATTCGCGCTGTGTCGGAACACAGCCAACTCGATAAAGCGCCGGGAATCTGGATGATCCCCGGCGCTCCCGATCATGTTCAGTGGCGTGGCTGTGATGCTTCACTCGGCGATGCGGTAGATCGTGAAGCTTCCGCGGGCGCCCTCCTTGTTGGGTCCGACCTGGCGGATCCGCTCCATCACCTCGACCGCGTGGCCCTTCTTCTTCAGCCCGGCGAAGAAGCCGCGGACCGTGTGCTGTGCCCAGCCCGTGGCGTTGGCGATCTGCGCGACTGTGGCGCCCTCGGGCCGGCGCAGCATGGCCAGCACCTGCTCCTGTTTGGTCCCCTCGCGCGGCTTGCGCTGCGCGCCCGGCTCGCGGGCGACGCGGGCGGGCTTCCCGGCGAGCAGGATGCGAAGGGCCGCCATCGGCGCGTCGAGTGCGCCGATCAGGTCGCCATCATGCGTCCCGAAGCGAGCGGCCTGGTCGTCCCAGGCGGCGAGGATGGCCGCGGCGGTGTCGCGCAGGCTGGCGCGTGGCGTAGCGGCGCGTGCCGCGAGGGCCTGGTCGAGCAGGGCGATCTCCTCCGCCAGGGGCGCGGCCAGGGCGGGCGCGGCGGCGGTGTCGGTGGTTTCCCCCGGCGCAGCATCCGCCGCCACCGTCGGCGCCGTGTCGGGCACGCTGCCCTCGATGCCCGAGCAGTCGGGCTCGCCGGCTACCGCATCGCCCTCGTTCGGGTCGATGCCGATGGCGCGCAGCCCCTCGTCGGTGATGCGCGCCACGATCCAGGTCCCGTCGTCGTCCTGGCGCCAGCCCAGCCCGACATGCTCCCGCGGGGCGTTGATCTCGGTGAGCAGGTTGTTCTTGAGCAGGCTGCGGAACACCGCGTTACGCGCCGCGGCCGGGAGTGACTTTGGCGCGCGGGCGAGGCCCATTTCGTGCTGCGCGGCGGCGCTCAGGATCACGCGCTGGCTGTCGGAAAGCTTGGACATCGTGGTGGTCTCCGGTTCCGGGCGCCGGTCATCGGCCCCTACTGCCGGGAGCCCCGCCGGCGTTGCCGGTCGGGGCGGTGCGGGAGTCGCCCGCTTCAGACTTCGTATTCGCCGCGGCGGAAATGCTGATCCGCGATGTCCTTCAGCTTCGCGGTGGCGTCCGAAAGCCAGGCCGCCTCGCCCCAAAGCACCGTCTCGGGATCCGCGCCGAAGTGGTCCGCGCTGGCCTGCGTCAGTTCGGCGAGGAGGGCGTCGAATTCAGCCTTCTTCGCGAGGAAGGCGGCCAGGCTCTTTTCCTGGTTGCGGGCGGCGCGGGCTTCGCGGTCGGTCATGCTGGTCTCCGTCTGTTGCTGCAGGGCATCCCCTGCGTGTGACGGACCATTCGCGCTGTGCCACGCGTGAGCCAAGCGCATCTCGCGCTCATCGAATTGCTAATATCGGAGGCGTTCGATCACATCATGATCGCAACCGCTTCCGCTGTGCTGGTGCCCTCGCAGCGCGAGGTGGCGCGCCGGCTCGGCGTCTCCCACACCGCGCTGCAGAAGGCCGCGCAGTCCGGCCGCATCGCCCAGGAGCCGGGCGGCGGATGGAACGTCGAAAAGGTCCGCGCGCAGCTGGCAGCCAGCAGCGACCCGGTGCGCAAGACGGCGGCCATGGTGGCGCCGGCACCGGCGCCGACACCGACCTCGCCACCGCCGACCCCACCGCGGCCGGCCTTCGTCGCGCCACCCATGCCGGAGCCGTTGCCCCCGCCCTCCGCGGGCGGCAGCAGCTTCCACAACGCCCGCACCGCCAACGAGATGCTCAAGGCGCAGGAGCGCAAGCTCCGGCTTGATGAGCGACGTGGCCAACTGGTCGAGAAGGCGCGCGCGCTCATACTGGTGCACCGCCTGGCCAAGGAGGAGCGCGATGCCATCCTCGCCTGGCCCGCCCGGGTCGCTGCGGAACTGGCCGTCGAACTCGGCGTCGATGCGCACCGGCTGCAGACGATGATGGATGCTCGGCTGCGCCAGCACCTGGCCGAGCGCAACGACGTCCGCGTAACGGTCGCATGATGACCGGCGAGCAGATTATCGCCGAACTCGGCAATTTCGACGGCGCCGCCGAGATCTTGCAGGCCTGGCGCGACGGCATGGCGCCCGAGCCCGCGCTGCTGGTTTCTGACTGGGCCGACAAGCACCGCATGCTCGGCTCCCGCGGCAGTGCCGAGCCGGGCCCGTGGCGGACCAACCGCACGCCCTATCTGCGCGACGTGATGGACGCGCTCTCGCCGGCGCATCCGGCCCGTCGCGTCGTGTTCATGAAAGGGGCGCAGGTCGGCGGCACGGAATGCGGCAACAATTGGATCGGCTACGTCATCCACCACGCGCCGGGCCCCATGCTGGCGGTGCAACCGACCACGGAACTGGCCAAGCGCTTCTCCGACCAGCGCATCGATCCGCTGATCGAGGAGACGCCTGCCATCAGGCAGCGTGTTGCGCCCGCACGCTCGCGCGACAGCGGCAATCGCCAGCTCAGCAAGGAGTTCCCTGGCGGCCAGCTGGTAATGACCGGCGCCAACAGCGCGGTCGGGCTGCGCTCCATGTCGGCGCGCTTTCTGTTCCTCGACGAGGTGGACGCCTATCCCGGCGACGTCGAAGGCGAAGGTGATCCTGTCGCGCTGGCCGAGGCCCGGGCGCGCACCTTCGGCTGGCGCCGCAAGACGCTGCTGGTCTCGACGCCCACCATCTCCGGCCTATCGCGCATCGAGCGGGAATACCTCGCCAGCGACCAGCGGCGGTTCTTTCTGCCCTGTCCGCATTGTACGGCGATGCAGTGGCTGCGCTTCGAGCGGTTGGTATGGGACAAGGGCGAGCCGGACACCGCGCGCTATCTCTGCGAGGCCTGCGACGGAGCCATCGGCGAGCAGCACAAGACGGCGATGCTGGCCGGCGGCGAGTGGCGTCCCACCGCCATCCCGCAGGATTCCCACGCGATCGGCTTCCACATCTCGGCGCTGTACTCGCCGGTCGGCTGGTTCTCCTGGTCGCAGGCGGTGCGAGATTGGGAGGCGGCGCAGGGCGACGACCGCGCCATCAAGACCTTCAAGAACACGGTGCTGGGCGAGACCTGGCAAGAGAGCGGCGAGGCGCCGGATTGGCAGCGGCTCTATGACCGCCGCGAGGAATGGGAGCCGGGCACGGTCGCCGAGGGTGGGCTGCTGCTCACCGCCGGCGTGGACGTGCAGCGCGATCGCCTCGAGGCCAGCATCTGGGCCTGGGCGCAGGATCGCCAGTCCTGGTTGGTCGAGCATCGCATCCTGGTGGGGAACCCCTTCGAGGCGGCGGTCTGGGACGAATTGCGGGCGCTGCTGGGCGAGACCTGGCGGCACGCCTCCGGGCATCGTCTCCCCATTGCCATGGCGGCGATCGACAGCGGCGACGGCATGACCACGGCGGAAGTCTATGCCTTCGTGCGCCGCGCCGGCGCCGGGCGCGCCATCGCGGTGAAAGGCCAGGACGGGCTGCGGGCGGCAATCGGCCAGCCCTCCGCCACGGAGGTGCGCCGCAATGGCCGCAAGCTGGGCGGGCTGAAGGTCTGGCCGGTGGGATCGTCCTTCCTGAAGGGCGAGACCTATGGGTGGCTCAAGCTGGAGCGGCCAACCGCGGAGAGCGGCGATCCTTTCCCGGCCGGCTTTGTTCACCTGCCGATGCATGCCGCCGGCGAGGAGTTCTGCCGGCAGCTCACCGCCGAGCAGTTCGTCGCCCGAGCCGGCCGGAATGGCTTTCGCCGGCTGGAGTGGGTCAAGACGCGCGAGCGGAACGAGGCGCTGGATTGCCGGGTCTATGCCCGCGCAGCCGCCGCGGCGCTTGGCATGGATGGCTGGGGCGACGGGCGCTGGGCGCGGATGGCGGATGCACTGTCGCTCCCAGCGGCGGAACCCACCGCAGCGGCGCTGATCGATGGTGCTGCGCCTGCCACCAGCACCACGCGACCATCCGGCTGGCTCGCGCCCCGTGGCAATTGGCTTCGCTGAAAGGAGGACGACATGGATCCCACCGTCCTCGCCTGGGCGCTGGCGCAGCCCGTCGGCACCCGCGGTTTCGTGCTGGCGGCGGCCTTCACCGGTGGCACCACGCGCGTGACCTTCGATGGTCGCACCGTGGAATACCGCTCCCTGGATGAGCTGGGCCGCGCGCTGTCAGTCCTGCACGCCGCCGAGAACAGCGCGGCCCGCCGTCCCAGCGTCACCTTCGCCAGCTTCTCGCGCGGGGGAAGCAGGTGATGGGCCGTCTCCGCGATGCCTGGCACGCCCTCCGCGGCTATGCCGCCGCGCAGGACAGCCGCACCTCCTCCTGGGCTGCCTCGGGGGGCAGCGCCACCGCCGAGGTCGGTGCCGCCGCACCCACCGTGGCGCGTCGTGCCCGCGACGCCGTCCGCAACGATCCCTACGCCGCCCGCATTGTCGACCTCTGGACCGGCAACGCAGTCGGCGCCGGCATCACGACCCGCTGGCCAGACAAGCCCCACGCCGAGGCCTGGCGCCGCTGGTCCGACAGCACCGCCTGTGATGCCGAGGGGCGGCTGGACCTTTACGGCCTACAGGCGCTGGTTATGCGCGCGGTCGTGGAGAGCGGCGAATGCTTCGTCCGCATGCTGCCGGCCGACATCACGCCCGCGAACCCGATCGGGCTGCGGCTGCAGGTACTGGAAAGCGACCACCTCGACGCGGCGCGGCAGGGCGTCATCGAAGGCGTCCCCACGCTGCAGGGCATCGGCCTGGGCGAGGCCGGGGAGCCGGTTGGCTATTGGCTGCACCGCGTGCACCCCGGCGCGTCCTGGGTGCTGCCGGGTGGTGCGACCTGGTTGAGCAGCCAGAGCGTGCCGGCCCGCGACGTGCTGCATATCTACCGCAAGCGCCGCCCCGGCCAGCTGCGCGACGTCTCCTGGCTGGCGCCTGTGCTGACCCGGCTGCGCGACCTCGGCGACTATGAGGCCGCCTTGCTCATGAAGGCCAAGATCGAGGCCTGCCTAGCCGCGGTGGTCTCGGAGGATGGCGACGACACCATGACAGGGCCGGCGTCAGGCCTGCTGCGCGATGCTCAGGGCCGCACGGTCGAGAGCTTCGAGCCCGGCATGATCCTGTACCGCCGCGGTATGGGATCGGTGGAGGTGGTGAATCCAAGTGGGGGCGGCAGCCATGCCGCCTTCGCACGCCGCGCGCTCGAGGCGTCGGCCGTCGGCACCGGCCTGACCTACGACCAGGTGGCCGGCGACCTGACGCAGGCGAACTACTCCAGCCTGCGGGCCGGCAAGATCGAGTTCCGCCGCCTCTGCGAGCAGGTGCAGTACGGCATGCTGATCCCCATGCTGGTGCGGCCCATCGCGGACCGCTTCCACGCCCAGGGCGCGCTGCTCGGTCTGTGGGGCGCCGACGTACCGGAGGGCCTCTCCCACGTCCCGCCCGCCCACGAGATGATCGATCCACTCAAGGACACCACCGCGCTGATCGCGCAGGTCCGTGCCGGCTTTGTGCCGCAGCCCGAGGCAGTCGGCGCCTTCGGCTACGACTTCCGCCAGGTGGTCGAGATGATCCGCGAGGCCAACGCCCTGCTGGATGATGCCGGCCTCTCGCTCGACAGCGATCCGCGCCGCGTCGCCAAGTCCGGCTCCGCCCAGGACGCCGCCCAACTCGCCGCCATCGAGATTGCCGCCACCGGTGCCGCATCGCCACGCGCGGATGCTGGCGCTGCCCCCAATTCCGGAGACCCCTCATGATGGCTGGCGCCTACGACTGGACCGACGACATGCTCAAGGTAAAGAGCATGCAGAAGAAGTTCCGCGACAGCTTCAGCGGGTCCGAAATCACCCCCGCCCGCTGGGAGGTCGCAACCACCGGCGGCGGCATGGCCCTCACGGTGGCCGATGGCGCCGTCACCATCTCCACCGGCACCACGCTGGACGACGAGCTGACCCTCACCAGCCGCACCACCTTCACCATCCCGCTGCGGGTCATGGTGGCGGTGAACATGAGCCAGCGCATCGTCGGCCAGTCGGTCTGGCTGGAGCTGGCCAGCATCGACCCCGCCACCGCCCAGCCCGACGGCCGCCACGCCGCCGCCTGGCGCCTGGACGGGGCCAGCCCCACCCTGGCCAACTACGAGGTCCAGAACGAGGCCGCGCCGCGCCTCACCACCGCCTCGGCCAGCACCATCCCCACCACCGCCGCCACCGGCTGGTCGGTGCTGGAAATCGAGCCCACCAATGACGAGTGCTGGTTCCACGGAAGGCTGATGGACACCACCGCGGCGCGGTCCAACTCCTACGTCCGGCACCAACAGATCCCGGACCCCAACGCGCTGTATCGGTTTCGGGTGCGGGTGCGGAACCGGCAGTACGTGAACGGCATCTCCGCCGTGGCGGACAATGGCACCGGGCTGGTCCGGGTCACCCGCACCGCACATGGCTATGTCACCGGCGATGTGGTGACGGTGGAGAATGTGTCGGGCGTGCCGGGGGCCAATGGGACCTTCACGGCCACGGTGATCAATGCCAACAGCTTTGACCTGGTGGGGTCGAGCTTCTCGGGGGCCTACATCAACACGGGCTGGGCCTCGGTGAGCCGGGAGCTGGCGCCGGCCTCCAGCACCGACATCAGGGTGCAGTTCGTCACGATTGCGGACTATGCCGAGCTGACCACGGAAATCACCGCTGGCCGGGGCCAGTCGGTCGCCGGCCAGGGGCTGGGCGTGAACGTGCTGAACCCGGTGACGCCGGTGGGCGGCCAGGCGCGCAACACGGCCGGTGCGGTGCCGGTGCTGGCGGCCACAGGCTACTCGGCCAACCCCACTGCGGTCACCACGGCCCGCGGTGTGGACCTGCTGGCGACGCTGATCGGCGCGCTGGTCACCAAGCCCTATGCGATTCCGGAGGCGGATTGGCAGGCGGCGGCGGCGGCGGGCGGGATCATCAACACCACCGACGTGGTGCTCCGGGCGGCGGCCGCGGCCGGCATCCGGAACTACGTGACCTCGATCGACGTCCGCAACGCCCACGCGACGGTGGCCACCGAGGTGGTGATCAAGGATGGCGCCACGGTGATCTGGCGGCAGCTGCTGCCGGCGGCGATGGCGGCTCCGGTGGAGATCACCTTTCCTACGCCGCTGCGCGGCACCGCGGCGACGGCGGTGAACGTCGCCTGCCTAACCACGGGCGCGCAGGTCTACGTCAACGCGCAGGGATATGCCGCGCCGTAAGGCGCTGCCCACAGCTTTTCCCGCGCTTAACCACAGGCTTATCCACATGCCAGATCCCATTGATCCGGGCGGGGGCACCCCCGCGCCGGAGGCCACGCCTGCGCCCGATCGACTGCCCACCGCTGGGCAGTCGATCGTGGCTTGCCGCGCCCTGGCGGCCCCTGTCACCGTCAACCGCGCTGCCCGCACTGTCGAGGTGGTCTGGAGCACTGGCGCCCGGGCCCGCAACTTCGTCCCGCCGCTCGGCCCCATCATCGAGGAATTGGACATGCGGCCCGAGGCGGTGCGCATGGGCACGCTGCGCTCCGGTCGTGCCCCGGTGCTGGACACCCACCGCCGAGCTGGCACGCGCGACGTGCTGGGCCGCGTCACCGCCGCCCGGCTCGAGGCCGGTCGGGGCTTTGCCACGCTGCAATTCAGCGGCGCCGATGACGTCGAACCCGTCTGGCAGCGGGTCGCCGACGGCACGCTGCAGTCCGTCAGCGTCGGCTATCGCGTGCATCGCTACGAGCCCCGGCCTGACGCCGCCACCGGCCAGACCATCCACCGCGCGGTGGATTGGGAGCCCTACGAGATCTCGATCGTGCCCGTCCCGGTGGACGCGGCCGCTGTCGTGCGTGGCGAGGGGGACCAGGGCACCCCGGCCACCGCCATCGAACCCGCCCTGACCATCCCCGAGGAACCACCCATGCCCGAGACGACGCCGGCTTCGCCGGATCCCGCGCCGGCGCCGCCCGCGCCGCCCACCATCCCGCACCAGGAGGTCCCCGTGACCACGCCGCCCGCCAGCACCCCGCCCACCACGCCGCCCGAGCCCACTCGCACCGCACCGCCGGCCCCCGACCTCGATGCCATCCGTGCCGAGGCCGAGCGCGCCACGGTGGAGCGTATCGCCGGCTATGAGCCGGTGCTCGCCGCCGCCCGTGGCCTGCTGTCCGATGCCCGGGTGGACGAGCTTCGCCAGGTGGCCATTCGTGACCGCCTCTCGCCTGAGGTGCTGCGCGGTCGCCTGTGGGACGCCTACACCAGCGGAGCCGCCCGTCCCTCCCTGCCGGCGCGCCCCGACACGGGCCCGTCCAACGAGGACCCGTCGCAGATCCTCGACGCCATGGCCGAGGCGCTCGCCGCCCGCACCATGCCGGGCTACCAGGCGCCAAGCACCGGCCCCGGCGCCGGTCGCCACACCGAATTTCTCGGCTGGCGCCCCTCGGACATGATCGGCGAGCTGCTGCGGGTCCGGGGGGAGCGGGTGATCCCGCGCAACCCCACCGTCCTGGCCGAGCGCGCCTTCCACACCACCAGCGACTTCCCCGCGCTGCTCTCCGCCGCGGCCAACAAGATGCTGCTGGCGGCCTATGCACCCGCGGCGCCGACCTACCGGACGCTGTTCCTCCGCCGCGATTTCCGGGACTTCAAGCCGCACCGGCACCTGCGTGTCGGCGACTTCCCGACGTTGCTGCCGCTGTCGGAGAATGGCGAGGTCCAGGCTGGAACCATGTCGGAAAGCCAGGAGCTGGTCTTCCTGCAGACCTTCGCCCGGCGCATCCGCGTGACCCGGCAGATGCTGGTGAACGACGATCTCGGCGCCTTCACCGACTTCGCATCCATGATCGGCCGGCGCGTCGCCGACTTCGAGAACGCGACCGCCTACCAGCTGCTGAACGCGGCCAATGGCGATGGTCCGACGCTCATCACCGGCGCGGCCGCGGTTTTCGGGACGGCGGCGGCGCGGGCCAACAAGGCGGGGGCCGGCACGGCGCTTGACCTGCCCAACCTGGCGCTGGGCCGTGCCGCGGTCATGCGCCAGAAGACCCTCGACGGTCTGCCCATCGCCGTCGGCGCCCAGATGCGCCTGCTGGTGGGACCGAACCAGGAGCTCGCCGCACGGCAGCTGACGGTGAGTGTGGCCGCGACGCAGACCAGCAACGCCAATGTCTACGCCGGTTTCGTGCAGCCGCTGGTGGAGCCGCTGATTCCGTCCAACCGCTGGTACCTGTTCTCGGACCCGATGGCGGCCCCGGTCTACGTCTACGGCTACCTCAACGGCGCCGAGGGGCCGCAGGTCACCACCGGCAATGTCCAGGGCGTCGACGGCGTCGAGGTCAGCGTGATCTTCGACTTCGGCGTGGGCGCCATCGACTGGCGCGGCGCCTGGTTCAACCCGGGCACCTGATCCCTACCGCCACCCATCAGCCCATCCATCGTCAATCCATGCAGAGGGCGCCCGACACCGGGTCCCCGGCCAAGCGAATGCTTGGCTGGGTGGTGTGGGCGCCTTCTGCGTTTCTGGAGACCTCATCCTCATGCGCAGCTATGTGCAGCCCGGCGACAGCCTGGCTCTCGCCGTCCCCTATGCCGGCGGCGTCACCTCCGGCCAGGGCGTCCTGGTCGGCGCGCTCTTCGGCGTGGCCGCCGTCGATGGCGTGCAGAACGCCGTCATCGAATGCCAGACCAAGGGCGTCTTTGACATCACCAAGCAGCCGGCGCTGGCCATCACCGCCGGTGCGCGCCTCTTCTGGGACGACACCAACCGACGCCTCACCACCACCGCAACCGGCAATTTCCAGGTGGGCATCGCCGCGGTGGCAGCGCTCGCCGCCGACACGACCGTCCGCGCCGTGCTGCTGCGCGCCCCGGCGTCCGGCGCATGAGCGGGGATCCCAAGGCCGCGCGGGGCTATCGCAACCGCAACCCCGGCAACATCGAGCATGTGCCGGCCAACAAATGGCTCGGCCTGGCCGATCCACCCTCGGATGGGCGCTTCTGCCGGTTCCACTCGCACCAGCACGGCATCCGCGCGCTCGCCCTGCTGCTGCAGAGCTACCAGGATCGGCATGGCCTGCGGACCGTGCGCGGCATCGTCGCGCGCTGGGCACCCAGCACCGAGAACAACACCCGCGCCTATCAGGACGCGGTGGCCAAGCGCCTGGCGGTGGGGCTCGATGATCCCATCGACCTGCACGACGCCGCCACGCTGCGGGGCATGGTCGAGAGCATCATCCGCCATGAGCTCGGCGGCCAGCCCTATGCGGCGGAGGTGATCGCCGAGGGGCTGCGCATGGCCGGGCTGGTGGAGCCCGGCATCGCCCGCACCGGCACCGTCCGCGCGGCTGCCAGTACGGCTGCGGCCGGCCTGACGGCGGCGGTTGTGATCGAGACCGTGACCGCGCTCGCCCCGCATGCCGACGGCCTGGCCTCCGTGGCCCGTGCCCTCGGCCCCTGGGGCGTGGCGCTGGCCGTCACGGGTGCGGCGGCCTGGGCCGTCCTTCAGCGCCTGCAGCGTCAGCGGGAGATCGCGCCATGACCGATCACGACCGCGAGCTCGGTGCCATCGTCGCCCGCCTCACCGAGATCGAGCGCCGGCTTGGCGAGGGCGACGCCGATATGCGCGAGCTCACGCGCACGGTGACGGAGCTGGTCAAGGCCATGGCGGCGCTGACGGCCCGGCTGTCGCTGGCGGCGGTGGGCAGCCCAGGTGGCATGCCGATGGCGGTGCCGGCCACCGGGGCGGCGGCGGCGGGCGGCATCATCGGCGCGGCCATGGGTTCGAAGCTGGCCTCCTGGTTCGGGTTGGGATGACGGCGTTCGACGCGGCGCTGGCCGTGCTGGCCGCGGATCCCAACCTCGGCACCAACGCCACCTATCGAGCCGCGGGCACCGGTGCGGGGATCCCGCTCCGCGTGCTGCGCTCCAGCCCCGACCGCGTGGCGGACGGCTTTGGCACCGGCATCCTCCAGGCCACCGACATCCTCACCGTGCCCCTGGCCGCGCTGCCCACCATCGAGCCCGGCGACAGCTTCACCCTCGGCGCCGATGTGCTGACGGTGGACAGCGCCGAGCGCGATGCCGCGGGTGTCGCCTGGCGCGTCCTCTGCCGGCGATAGCCCATGCGCCTCTCCGCCATCGTCGGCGACCTCCGCAAGGCACTGGCCGAGGAGGTCCGCGCCGGCGAGCGCGCCGCCTCTCGCGCCGTCAGCGAGGAAACCGACGCGCTCAAGCGCGAACTGCGCCAGCAGGTCACCGGCTCCCTCGGCGGCAAGGCGCGCGGCATCGCCAATGCCTGGCGCGCGCAGGTCTTTCCCCGCAGCGGCGTGTCGCTGCGCGCCGCCGGCGTGGTGTGGAGCAAGACCCCGCTGGTGATCGACGCCTTCGACCGGGGCGCGCTGATCCGCCCCAAGGGCGGCGGCAAGTTCCTGGCCATCGCCACCGGCTTCAATGCCGCCCGCGGCTGGCGCGGGCGCGGCGACAAGGGGCTGCGGGTCACGCCGGCGCAGATGGTCGCCTCGGGCCAGGCTTTCCTCCGGCCGTTCAAATCGGGCCGGGGCTTCGTCTGGTGCCTGCCGCTGCGGCAGGGACAGGGCACCGGGCGGCAGCGGCGCACCCGTCTGATCGCCGGTGGCGTGGCCGAGGTCGGCACCGCCAACCGCAAGGGGCGTGAGGCCTGGGCGCGCGGCCTGCTCGAACAGGGAATGGTGCCGATGTTTCTCCTCCTGCCGCAGGTGCTGCTGCGCAAGCGGCTCGACGTCCGCGGTGCCTCGCTGCGCGCACTGCGCCGCCTGCCGCGGCGCTTTGTGGCGGCGTGGGGTGCCGAGACAGGACGCGGGCAGTGAGTGTCCGCGATGCGGCCCTGACCGCCCTGTCCGCGCGCCTGGGCGCCGCCCTGGCCGCACGGAGCCCCACCCCAAAGGTCCTCCGCAACGAAACCGTGCCGCAGCGCCTGCCGCCTGGCGGGCTGGTGGTGCTGCGCGACGGCGAGACGGTAGAGGAGACGCCGATCCTCTCGCCGCTTGCCTGGCAGATCGAACACCGCGCCGTGGTGGAGGTGGTGGCCGCCAATACGGCGCTGCTCGACGCGCTGCTGGTGGAGATCGGCGCCGCCATCACCGCGGACCGCACCCTCGGCGGCGCGGTGGAATGGGCGCAGCCGAGCGCGCCCGCCTTCGATGACGTCGAGACGGAGGGCGCCGCTGCTTCCCGCGCCGCCGCCATCCCCGTGACGCTGGTCTTTACCGTCGCCGGCTCGCCGCTGAACTGACAGGAGTTCTCTCATGCCCCGTGCCATCGGCGCGAATTCGCGCCTGCTCATGATCCCGGAGGTCACCTACGGCACCGCCCCGGGCGGCAACTGGCGCCGTGTGCCCTTCCTCTCCAGCAGCCTCGGCGCCGAGCAGCCGCTGCTGGACGCCGATGTCATCGGCCTTGGCGGCAACCGCGATCCCGCCGCGCCCTTCCTCGACACCGTCACCGTCGCCGGCGATGTCGTGGTGCCGATTGACCTGGTGAACACCGGCCACTGGCTACGGCTGCTGCTTGGCGCGCCGACCACCACCGGCACCAGCCCGAACTTCATCCACAGCTTTGCTTCTGGCGCGGCGACGCTGCCGTCCCAGGCGATCGAGACGGGTTATCCGGACGTGCCCAGCTACGACGTCTGCGCCGGCGTGCGCGCCGACACGCTGGAGATCGACTTCTCGCCGACGGGCGCGGCCACGGCCACCATCAAGCTGGTGGCGCAGGGCTCGGTGCGGTCAGGCGCAAGCTCGGGCGGCTCTCCCATCACCGCTGCCTATACGGCCTTCAACAAGGCCCAAGGGTCCATTACGCGGAGCGGGTCGGCGTTGGCGCAGGTGACCGGGGCGCGGCTGTCCTACTCCAACAGCATCGAGACGGTGCGGACCATCCGCGCCGATCGCAGGATTGAGGGCGCCGATCCTGGTGTCTCCCGCGCCACGGGCCAGATCACCGCGCGGTTCGAGAACACCACGCTGCTGACGCAGGCGCAGAACGGCACGGCGGCGGAGTTCGCCTTTGCCTACACCATCGATGGGAACCGCAGCCTGACCATCACACTGCATGAGGTTTACCTGGCGCTGGCCAAGACGCCGATCGAGGGGCCAGCCGGCGTTGAGGCCAGCTTCGATTTCCGCGCCGCGTTCAACGCCACGGCGACGCGTATGATGACGGTGGTGCTGCGGAACCAGCAGGCGGGAACGGAGTATGCGTAATGCCTATCACGCCGTCCGGGGGCGGCCGTGTGTGGGATCCTGACCGAGAGCAGCATGCCTATTCAGCGAACGGTTGGTCTGCCGTGCGCTGAGGCTCTCGCTTGAACGCCGCGCCTATAGGGTGCGGTGGACGCGGGCGTGACCTACCACTGCAGCTCGCGATTTAAACTTGCGCGGACGATCCCGAGGTCAATAGAGCTGAAGTAGGTGTGCCATGGCCGCGGAGCGATGAACGCCATCCGCCCCCCTCCCGCATCCCACACCGGGACGACCGTACCTGCGAGGCCAGCGCCGCGTGAGCGCAGTTGTAGCTCGGCGATTACGGCGCGTTGCGTCCCGGGATCCTTGCGGCCAAAATCGGTAGCGAGCGGCGCGATGATGAGGTCAACACCTTGCTCGCGGACATGGGCGACGGAAAAGCAGGGCATAGCAATTGGTCTCCTTGGCTCAGCGCGCGAGCAGCGCGACAAGGGGGTTATGCTGCTCGTTGAGCATCGGCGCGTAATGGCGGATCAGGCGCCGCTCGGCTTCGGTGTAGCCGACCGGATCACTGACACCTGGGACGTGCACAAGAAGGTAGCGGGCACCGCGACGGATCGCCTCGTCGCGTCGTTCGTGACCGAGAAGGCGCCGACTGAGAGCTTCAGCGCGGCCCACGTAGAGGGGGACGTAGGTACGCCCCTGAAGCCCGGCGAAGATGTAGACCGCATTCGACGCCGATGGGCATACGTGGATGTCGTAGATCGCAAATCGGTAGCGATACTCAGCGCCGTCGTCGCCCCAGACATGGCCGAGCGGCACCGAGGGTGGCGGCAGGCCGGCAAAGATCGAGGCGAGGGGATTGGGCTTGGTCGAAGGGAACGCCATTGACATTGCTCCTGCAAACGTGTGCCGGCTGTCGCCTTCAAGGCCGTTGACGGAGTCGCAGCCGATGGTTTACAAAACATACGACTGAGGCGAATTTGTCAACAAGAAAGGGAGGGTGCAATGTTCGGTGACCGCTTGCGCCTTGCACGGAAACGGACCGGCATGTCGCTGCGCGCGCTTGAGGATGCGGTCTGCGGAAAGGTCACCGCGCAGGCGCTGAGCAAGTACGAGCGCGGTGAAATGACTCCGAGCTCGGATGTGTTGCTCGCGCTCAGCCGGGCACTGAAGGTGTCGGTGCCCTACCTGCTGGCCGTGGAGGATGCGAAGCTCGGTGAGGTGGACTTCCGCACCCGCGCGAGCACCTCTGCGAAGGACCGCGCCCGCGTCGAGGCCGCGGTGCTGGAGTGGGTGGAGCGTTACCTCCAGCTAGAACGCATCCTGGGCCTCGACAGTGCGTCCTGGTCAGCGCCGTTCAACGTGCTACGGGGCGTGAAGTCGGTCGACAAGGCAGAGGAACTCGCAAACGAGGTTCGGGGGCAGTGGAAGCTGGGCCTCGATCCGATCCCAAATCTGACCGAGCTTCTCGAAGAGAAGGGGCTGAAGGTCCTGCTTGAGGATCTGCCGGATTCCGTCTCCGGCTTCACCTGTCTGGTACAGCGTCCAGGCGGACTAGAGCCAGTGCCCGTGATCGTAGCGAACCGGAGCAAGTCGCTTGAGCGACGGCGCCTGACCCTTGCACACGAACTCGCGCATCGCGTCATCGATCCTGCCGGCTTCTCCGAAAAGGAGGAGGAGCAGGCGATGACCCGTTTCGCCAGCGCGCTACTCATGCCGCGTGACCACCTCGTCCGTGAGATCGGCGCGCGGCGGCACCTGGTTAGCTATCGTGAGCTCATCGACTTGAAGCGCATCTACCGCGTCAGCGGCGCTGCCCTACTCGTGCGCCTCCGGGACATCGGCGTCATCGATCAGGCGAGCCTCACCTACGCCTTCCAGACCGTCGCGCGCAGCTGGCGTTCGCAGGAGCCGGAGCAACTTGAACCAGCGGACGAGCGCGGCGAGCGCGAAAAGCCGCGCCGACTGCGACGGCTCTGCATGCGGGCTGTGGCGGAGAAGCTTATTTCGCTTCCGAAGGCGGCCGATCTGCTACGCGAGCCAGTGTCCCAGGTCGAAGCGGAGCTGAAGGGGCCGCAGGCGGTCGATGCGGATCATCATCAGTGACACGAGCGCCCTGATCGACCTGCGCAAGGGGGCGCTCCTCGAGGCGCTGCTGCGGCTGCCCTATGAGATCCAGGTCCCTGATCTGCTGTACGAGGACGAGCTCCTCAGCATCCCAGCGACCGAGAAGCGGGCACTGGTCCGGCAGGGCCTACGCGTGATCGGGCTGAGCGGCGCACTGATCGACCGCGCAGTCGCTCTTGAACGTGAGAACCCGGCGCTGCGGCTGTATGACTGCTCCGCCTGGGCGCTGGCTGAGACGACGCAGGACTGCATCCTGCTCACAGGCGACGGCCGGTTGCGCGCAGCGGCGGGCACAGCCATTGAGGTTCACGGCGTGCTCTGGGCGTTCGATGAAGTCCATCGCCATCGCACCGCAGATCCTGTCGTGTTGCACGCGGCGCTTTTCACCTGGAGCGAGGACGCAACGGTCTGGCTTCCCGATAGCGAAATTCGGGCACGGCAGCGCCGACTTGGTGGGCGCGTGTAATCGGTCGCAACCGCCCGAACGGAGTAGCGGACAGCGGCGGGTGTTCGTCATCCGCGCGCTATGGCCCTCCCCGCCGCTTCTCAGCTTGGCCCAAGCCCCAATTGCAAGGTTTCCTCGGGCTGAGGCTCCGCACTTCGCTCTGTGCGCCGGCTACCGGCAGTAGCCAATACATCCCCCCGATCGCACCCCCTGCGCCGGAAGGCACACGCGGATCGTGCGCTCCCGCCATTTCGTTGGAGGACCTCATGCTCACCCTCGACCTCCCGGTCGAGCCGTACTGGCTCGACCTGCCGCGCGGCGTGCGCGTGGAAATCCGCCCTGTCACTACCGCCGTCATGGCCGCGGCGCAGGCCGCCGCCGCGCGCCGTCTCGCCGCGATCCGCATAGCGGATCCCGACCTCGACCCCGACATGGCCCGCGGCCTCTCCTTCGCCTTCCTGGTCAAGGCGCTCGCTCGGCACGCGGTGCTGGCCTGGGACGGCGTCGGCGACGCCGCCGGCAAGCCGCTCCCGCTCTCGCCCGAAGCCGTCGAGCGGCTGATGGACATGGACGAGATCGCCGCCGCTTTCTGGGACCGCGCCACGTCGCCCGTCGCCGCCGTGGCGCTGGAGGGAAACGGCTAAGGGCTCGCGCTGCCTGGCACTTCGGCCGCGGGCCCGAATACTGCCGCGGCTGCGCCGCCCTCGCGCGCGACTGCGGGACGGAGTGCCCCTATGCCGCGCATGCCCCAGTGAGCGTGGAGGGCCACGCCTGCTGGTCCGCCGGCACCGCCTGCGCCCAGACTTCGATAACCGGCCTCACTCTCGACACCGCCGGCGCATTGGCCGCTTCCCGCGATCTCGGCGCCACCGGCTGGGCTGCCGCCGAGCTGCTGCTCGCCCTGCGCATCGGCATGGCCGAGGCCGCCACCACCCACCGCGATGGGGAGACCAGCTGACATGGCCGACGCCACCCGCCGCGTGTCGGTGCGCCTTTCGCTGGAGGACGCCGCCCGGGTCAAGGCCGGGCTGCGCGAGGTGGGCGAGACCGGCCAGCGCTCCCTCGACCAGATCAAGGGCGGCGCCGAGCGCGCCTCCCGCTCCCTCGACCTGCTGGACGTCGCTGTGCGCGGCCTGCAGATCGCGGGCCTCGCCGCCGCGGCGCGCGCCTTTGTCCAGGCCGGCGACAGCCTCACCCAGGGCCTGTCGCGCCTGCAAAACGCCACCGGCTCCATCGAGCGCGCCAGCGAGGTCTATGAGGCGCTGTACCGCAACGCACTCTCCACCGGCGTCGCCGTGGGCGAAAGCGTCTCCGCCTTCCAGCGCTTCTCCATCGCGGCGCGCGAGATCGGCGCCACCTCGGACCAGGTCGTGCGGCTGGTCGGCGGCCTGCAGCGCGTGGCCATCGTCTCCGGCGCGTCCACCCAGGAGATCTCCTCGGCCACGCTGCAGCTGGCCCAGGCGCTGGCCTCGGGCGTGCTGCAGGGCGATGAGCTGCGCGCCATCCTGGAAGCCATGCCGCTGCTGGCCGAGGGGCTGTCGCGCGAGCTCGGCGTCTCCATCGGCGAGCTGCGCAAGCTGGGCTCCGAGGGCCAGCTCACCGCCGAGCGGGTGTTTCCCGCCCTGCTGCGCGCCACCGAGCGCCTGGGCGCGGAGTTCGAGCGCGCGCCCTTGTCGCTCAGCCGCGCCTTTGGCCAGCTGACGGCGGCCACCGACACCTTTCTCGGCCAGCTCGACCAGGCCATCGGCCTGTCCAACGGCCTGGCGCGTGCCCTGGCCGGGACCGCGCGCGTGCTGGACGGCATTCGCCGCGGCGCCGGGCTGGGCCTGCCGGGCGAAGTGGATGCCGACCGCCGCCGCCAGGCCGAGGAGCTGCGCGCCGCCATCGCCCGGATGGAGGCGGAGAATGACGGCCGCGACAGCCTGCGCCCGCAGCCGCGCCGCGGCAGCATCCGCGGCGGGCTGGTCGGCACCGCCCAGCAGCAGGCCGGCGTCGACCGCGCCGCGCGGCTGGAGGAGCTGCGCCGGCAGTACGCCGAACTTTCGGAGGAGATCACCCGCGGCGAGCAGGCCGCCGGCGAGCGCCAGCGCGCCGAGCAGGAGGGCGCCGCTGCGCAAGCCGCCGACTCCCGCCGCCGCCGCGCCGCGGCCGAGGCCGAGGAACTCCGCAAGCAGCTGGACGACCGGTTCCGGATCAACAGCGCTTATGAGGAACGCGTCCGCCGCTTGCGCGAGGCCGAGGCCGCGGGCGGGCTCACCGCCGCCGACCGCACCCGCCTGGAAACCCTGGCGCTGCGCGAGCGCGACCAGGCGCTGCAGCGCATTGAGGGCACGACACGCCGCGTGGCCACGATCCCGCGCCCCGACCGTGAGGCGGAGCGCGAGATCAACGACCTGATCCGCGAGCGCGAGCGGCTCATCCAGAACAATGAGACCGCCTATGAGAAGTACCAGCGCCGGCTGGAGACGCTGGGCCGGCTGGTGGAGCGGGCGGAGCGGGCTGGCCGGCCGGTGCCGGACGAGACCATCTCGCGCGAGGCCAATGCCGCGCTGGAGGAGCTGGAGCGCGGCCAGCAGCGCGTGCAGGCGGCGACCGAGCGCACCAGCAGCACCGCGCGCGATCTCGGCCTGACCTTCAGCAGCGCCTTCGAGGACGCCATCATCAAGGGCGAGAAGCTGTCCAAGGTGATGCAGGGGCTGCTGCAGGACATCGCCCGGGTGATTGCCCGGCGCACCATCACCGAGCCGCTGGGCAATGCGGTCACCACCGCCCTATCGGGCTTCTCCTTCGGGAACCTGTTCTCCGGCCTGTTTCGGGCGGAGGGCGGGCCGGTCTCGGCGGGGCAGCCGTACATCGTCGGCGAGCGCGGGCCGGAGTGGTTCGTGCCCAGCCGGAGCGGCACCGTGCTGCCGAACGGCACCGCGCCGGCAAGCGGCCCGGTGATCCACCAGACCATCTCGATTGATGCGCGCGGCGCGGATGCAGGCGTCGAGGCGCGGCTGCGGCTGCTGGCGGGGCAGATCGCGCGCCAGGCCTCGGTGATGACGCTGGACGCGGTGCGCCGCGGCGGCACGGCCTATGAGACGGTGCGGGGGTAGCGGCGATGGTGGAATATGCCTGGCCGGAGCTGCTGCGCCCGTCGCGCCTGGTCTTTTACCTCCAGCACAACACGCTGCGCTTTGTCTCGCCGGTGACGCGCGCCACGCAGGTGATGCGGCGCGAGGGGGCGCGCTGGGTGGCGGAGGCGAGCTTTGAGCCGCTGAACCCGGCCCGCGCTGGCGTGCTGGAGGGGCTGCTGGCGGCACTGGCCGGCTCGGTGAACACCGTGCGGGTGTGGGATTGGCGGCGGGAGTTTCGCACGGGCGACCCGCGCAACCAGGGCGATGTACCGAGCGGACCCTACAGCTTCTCGGACGCGACGATCTTCACGGATGGGACGGGGCTGGTGGTGGGGTCGGGCAATCCGGCGCTGGCCACGGGAGCACCGCGGGGGGCACTCAGCATCACCACCGCGGGCTGGTGGCCGGGCACGGTGGCGGTGGGGGCCGGGGACCACATCGGCCTGGGCGGGCGGCTGTACATGGCGACCGAGACGGTGATGGCGTCGGGCGCGGGCACGGCCACCATCCCCGTCGCGCCGCCGCTGCGCGAGGCGATGGGGATCAGCGCGCCGCTGGTGCTGACCAAACCCAGCGTGCCGATGCGGCTGGTCTCCGATGACGAGGCGGCCAATCCGACCCGACCGGGGCGGTTCACCGCGATCACCATCCGCATGGAGGAAGCCCTGTGACCGGAACTCCGCGCCTCTCGGCCCATGCTGCCGCCTCCGCCACCGCGCCGGTCGCTGCGCCGGTGGTGATGGTGGAGCTCGACTTCGCCTCCGGCGCCTTTCGCGCCTGGACCGGGCTGGGACTGCTGCACTGGGCGGGGAAGGTGTTCGAGGGCGTGGGCTCGATCGGCGCCGTGGGCGAGATCGAGGAGACGGTGGAGCTGCGCGCCGTTCGCCTGTCCCTGGCGCTCTCGCCCGTGCCGCAGGAGGTGATCGACATCGCCCTGGCCGAGCGGAGCTTTCGGCTGCGGCCGGCCCGGCTCTGGGGCGCACTGCTCGATGCCGAGGGCGCCTTCATCGCCGATCCGTTTCCGCTGTGGGAGGGGCTGATGGACACGATGCAGGTGACGGACGGTGCCGAGCCGCGCGTCACGCTCACCTGCGAAAGCCGGCTGGTGGACCTCGAGCGCGCCGAGGTGCGGCGCTACACCGATGCCGACCAGCAGGCCGAATACCCCGGCGATCGGTTCTTCGAATACGTGCCGGCGCTGCAGGAGGCCGAGATCCGGCTGCCGACGCGGTAGGCCCGGGCCCCCATGCGCCATCCCGAGTGGCCGACGCGGCTGGCAGCCCTGCTGTCAGCGGCGCAGACGCGCCCGTTCGACGCACCTCGCTGGAACTGCGCGCGCTTCGCCATGGCGGCGGTGGAGGCGGTGACCGGGGAGCGGCCCCGCGTCCGCGTGCTGCCGGACCTCGCCGCCTCCGCGGATAGCGCGGGCTTCCCGCAGATCCCGCCCGTCTTTGCCCGCATGGGCGATGTCGTACTCGCCCCTGATCCGGATCGGCTCGGTGTGGTGGTGGACGCAGGGCGGGCCGCCTTCGTCGGGCCCCGCGGCCTCACCCGCCTCCCGATCACCGACTGCACCACCGCCTGGAGGATTGGCTGAATGCCCGCTGCCATCCCCCTCATCGCCGTCGTGGCCGGCGGCGTGGCCTCCGCCGCCCTCGGCGGTGGCCTGCTCGGTGCGCTGGTCGGTGCCGGCGCGGCCTTTGTCGTCTCCTCCATCGGTGCCTCGGTCTTTCCCGCCAAGCGACCCGCCGCCCCGACCCGGCCCAGCGACGATGCCACCGCTCCCGGCGCCGGCCGCACGCAATCCTTCCGCCAGCCCATCACCGAGCACCAGATCGTCTTTGGCCGCTGCAAGGTCGGCGGGCCCATCGTGTTCATCCACTCGGCACCCGACGACGAGGGGCGGACCGATGGCTGGTTCTACTCGGTGGTGGTGCTGGCCGCGCACCGCGTCCGTGGCATCGGCGATGTCTGGCTGGGCGACACGCTGGCGACCGACGCGAAGTTCGCCGGGCTGGTCAGGATCGATCGGCACCTGGGCACAATTGACCAGACGGCCGACGGCAACCTCATCGCCGAGACCGGCGGCAAGTGGACCGCCGAGCACCGCGGCCGGGGCCGCGCCTATGTCGCGCTGCGCCTGAAAATCACCGCCGAGGCCTTCCCTGCCGGCCCGCCCAACATCGCCGCCCTGGTCGAGGGCGCCGACACCATCCTCGACCCGCGCACCGGCGCCACCGGCTGGTCGGACAACCCGGCGCTCTGCCTGGCCTGGTACCTCACCGCGCCCTTTGGCTGGAAAGCCTCCTGGGACGACATCGACATTCCCGCCCTCATGGCCGCCGCCAACATCTGCGACGAGCTGATCGGCACCCGCGCCGGCCTGCATGAGCGCCGCTACACCGTGAATGGCCGCGTCTCGCTGGGTGAGGGCAAGATCGCCATCACCCGCAAGCTCGTCGCCGCCATGGCCGGGGCGATGGTGGTGTCGGGCGGGCGGTTCTTTATCCATGCGGGCGGACCCGCGCTGCCCTCGGCCACGCTCACCTCGAACGACCTGCGCGGCGACGTCACCATCCAGGGCTCCCGGCCGCGGCGCGATCTCTTCAACGGGGTGCGGGCGGTCTATGTCGACCCGGCGAAAAACTGGCAGCCCACCGACGCCCCGCCGTTGCTCGCCGCCAACTACGTGGCTGAGGATGGCGGCGAGCAGATTTTTCGCGACCTGGAGTTCCCGCTGACGACGTCAGTGGCGACCGTCCAGCGGCTGATGAAAGCCGAGCTGGAGCGGGTGCGGCGCCAGCGCGAGGTGGCGTTTCCGGCGAACCTCTCCGCGCTGCGCCTGCGGCCCTGGGATGGCGTGACGGTGGCGCTCGACCGGGTGGGGGCCTTCCCGGCGCGGGTGACGGGCTGGCGGCTGTCGCCCGATGGCGGGGTGGACCTCGCGCTGTCGGAGGAGGACCCCGCCGTCTGGAACTGGAACCCCGCGGTGGACGAGCGCGCGGCGGGCGACAGCCCGTCGGTGGTGCTGCCCAACCCGGGCGTGATCGCCGCGCCGGCTGCCATCGCTGTGGCGACGCCGGTCACCGCCGCCTTTGGAGCGCTGGGGGTGTCCTGGTCCCCCGTGGGCTCAGCCTATCTCGCCGGCTACGAGTTGGAGTTCCTGCCGGCCTCCGTTGCCGTCTGGCAGGGCTACGGGGGCGCCCTGGGCGCCACCGCGGCCTCGGTCCCCACCACGGAGCCCACCGCCTTTCGGGCGCGCGCCGTGGCGCGCAGTGGCGCCGTGTCGGGATGGCGGGAGGCGGCGGTCCCAGGCGCCGTGACCGCGCCGGCCGCGCTCGGCATCACCGGCGGCGTGCGCCTCTCGGGCGGCGTCCCGATTGGCGCGGTGCGGCTGCAGGTGTTCGAGGCGGAGAGCGCCAGCCTGGCCGCCGCCACCAAGCTGGCCGCGGAGCCCACTGCGCTGCCCTGGGACCGCACCGGCCTCACCGCCGGCCAGACCCGCTGGTACTGGCTGCGCAGCGTCTCGGCCGAGGGCAACGTTTCCGCCTTCGCCGGTCCGGTCACCGCAACCGCCCTCTGATCGGAGATCCGGGAAAATGCCGGCACGCATCGACGACCTGCTGGTCCTCAACGCCAATCTCAACAAGAGCGACTTCGCGAAGTACCTGCGTGATCGGGAGGCCGTGCTGCCGAACGACTTCGGCGGGCTGGGCGATGGCGTGGCGGACGATCGCACCGCCATCCAGGCCGCCTTCGATCGCGCCGGCGCCGACCAGAAATTCGCGATGATCCCGCCCGGCACCTGGAACGTCTCCGGCACCGTGACCCTGCCGGGCGGCGCGCGCGGCCTGATCATGCAGGGCACCATCCGCCACACGGGCACCGCGCCCACCAGCGTGCTGGTGCTGGGCGATGGCGGCACCCTCCGCAACGCGGAAAAGCTCTACACGGGGCTGAACGTCATCCGCGCCACCCAGTCCGACTGGTCCTCCGAGGCCGATATCGGCATCACCGTGCGCAACGTCGATGCATCGCAAATCGAGCTGCGGCGCGTGGAAGGCTTCACCATCGGCATGCGCACGCTGGGCGATGGCCGCGGCGTGGAGGACAGCACCTTCACGCTCGGGCGCATCGTCAACAACCGCATCGGTCTCGACATCTGGTGCGCCACCGCCACCGCATGGAATACCTCCGTGCGCTACTATGGCGGCCACTTTGCGCACGCGACGGGGGTGAACGCGGCACAGGACCGCTTCGGGATCCGACTCGGCAATGAGGCCGGCGCCTATACCAACCACAACCGCCATGTCTTTGACGCGCCGAACTTCGAGCTCCGCCAGGCCGGCAGCAACATCGCCATCCCCTTCCTGAACCAGACCTCGGGCTCCGCCATCATCGCGCGCAACATGCGCATGGAGGCATGCTCGCCGCTGGCGGCGCGCCACACGGCAGGGGCGCAGGATTGCGAGTACGACATCGCCTGGACCAACACCTACCTCGTCGGCATCGACTACACGGCGACGGCGAACCGCTGCGGCAATGCCGTGATCAACCGGCATCGCGCGCCGGCGTCGCGATTCCAGCGCTTCCTGGCCGGGGTGCCGAACACGCGCGCCGCGGCGTTCCGGCAGTCGGCGACGGAGGTCGGGGTGGAGGGGCTGATCACCATCGCCACCTCCACCACCACGGCCACCTTCATGGCGGATTTCTGCTTCAACGGGCTGACCGACCTCACGCCGACCGATCGGGCGGTGACGCTGGCAGCCAACCGAGGGCTGGGCTGGATGCTGGACACCTCCCAGGCCAAGGAGTTCGCCCTGGCGCATTGGCTGACGGGCGGGGCCTCGGGCGGGCGGCTGTTCGTGCGGGTGTTCGATGGCGCGGGGAACGTCCGCGAGGACATCGCGGGCGACGTGCTGGCCTCCATCACCACCATGCAGTGGAACGGGCCGGCGAAGGGCTGGAACGCCGGCGCGCCGATGGATGATGCCAACTTCAACCGGCGGCAAACCATCCGTGTCGGTGCCTCCGTGGCCTATGCGCAGGTGGGCGTGATCGGCTTCGATGGTCCGATCGACCTGCAGTCGCTGCGGCTCTACGGGCTGCCGGAGGCGGCACCCGCGGTGCTGAACGGTACGCCGCTCTTGACGGGGGCGCTGTTCGGCTCAGGCCGGCGGGAGTTCGCGGCGGAGGTGTCCTGGGACCTGCCGAGCTTGGCGCCGGGGGCGACATCGCTGCTCGACGTCACGGTGAACGGGGCACGAGCCGGCGACCTGGCAACGGCGTCGCTGGTGTCGTCCACGCGGTTCATCGAACTCGATGCCGCGGTGTGGTCGAACAACACCGTGCGCGTGATGGCGCGGAACATCTCCGCAGCGACGTTCGATCTGACGGCGGCGACGCTCTCGGTGGGGGTGACAAAGCGGCGTGTGCCGTGAGCGAGGTCAGAACACGCGATCGGTGATCACCAGCGGGGTGTCGGCCGGCACCAGCCCCTGGTCGCGAGCCAACTGCCGCGAGACGAACAGGATCATCTTGCGGCCGTCATCATCCACACCGTCCCATATCCGGAGCAATTCCTCGCGGTGCTCCGGCTTCATCTTGCGCCCCGGTAGGCGTCTCGCAGCGCCTTCCTGGCTGTCCACAGCGGTTTTCATCGTTCCGAACCTCCGATGCCGTATCTCCAACCGTGCCATGATACCGACCCGCGATTACAACCTTTCATTGTCGCGTCGCGAACAGCATCCGCAGCTTCTCCAACGCAACCCGTTCGCTCTCCTTGTTGTCGACCGTCCCGGCAAAACGCCCCTGCGCGTCCAGCAGGAAGATGCTCGCCGAATGATCCATCGTGTAGCCACCGCCCTCCAGTGGCACGCGCTGGTAATAGACGCGGAAGGCCCGCGCCACCTCGGCCACCTGTGCCTCGGTGCCCGACAGGCCCGTGATGCGACGGTCGAAGGCCTCGAGGTAGCCAGCCATCGCCTGCGGCGTGTCGCGCTCGCTGTCCACGCTCACGAACAGCCACTGGATCCGCTCCGCGTCTGTGCCCAACGCCTCGATGAAGCCCGTCATCTCGTTGAGGGTGGTCGGGCAGACATCGGGGCAATGCGTGAAGCCGAAGAAGATCGCCATCGGCTGGCCGCGGAAGTCTTGTTCTGTCACCGCACGGCCGCGGTGATCGGTCAGTCGGAATGGCCCGCCGATCGCAAGGCTCGACGGCCCCGTCGCGACGCGCTGGGGTCCGAGCGGTCCATCGGTCACCAGCCACCCGCCCGTGGTCGCCACTAGCGCGAACCCCACGATGGCGACAGCACTCCAGGCGATCCAGCGCGTCAGCTTCAACAGCTTCATGACACGCCCTCAATGCCCGTCATGGCCGGAGCCGCGCGCGCCGGCTGCTTCGACCGCAAGTTCGACTTCGACGCGCCCGGCCCGCTCGAACACCAGCGTGAGTGGGATGCGCGCACCCTGGGTGAAGCCGCCCTGCGGGCCGATCAGCATCAGGTGCAGGCCGCCAGGTGCGAGACGGACCTCCTGCCCGGGCGGAATGGCGATTCCGCGAGGGATTGGACGCATGCGCATGATGCCGTCGGTCATGGTCATCTCGTGCTGCTCGACCTTGTTCACCCGCGACGTCTCGGCTCCAACAAGCCGATCGGCGACGCTGCCGGTGTTGCGGATGGTCATGTAACCCGCCGCGGTCGAGGCGCTGGCCGCGACCGCGCGCGTCCAGGGATGGCCGATCTGCAAGTCGCCGGCGCGGAAATCATGCGCGGTGGCAGACCCGGATGGCATGGCAGAGGCAGTGAGACTCGCGCCGGCCATGAGGGCCGCGCGCAGGAAAGTGCGACGCATGAATGAGAACTCCGAATCGGAATGGAAAGCAGCCGGCGCACGACGCCGGCGATGAAGATCAGCCGATATTCGGAGGTGCGGGTGGTGCGCGCGCCGGCGGCGGACCACGCGGTGGCGGCGAGAGAACGAGCCGACGGCCAGGCGGACGAGCCTGTTCGAGGTTCACCCAAGCGGGCTGGTTCAGAACGGCGTCCGCCGGCGGCAGCGCCCAGGCGCCATCCGGCAGACGGCACAGTGGGCAATGGCCGGCCGGCGCCGCATGCGGAGCCTGTTCTTCCTCCGCAGGTCCGGGCTGTCCCGAGGGCAGGCAGAGCGATGAACGCAGCAGCGCGTCGAAGGCCGAACGCTCCACCGCCGCAAAGGCCGGCAGCGGCAGCAACAGGCGCGCGATGATCCCGAGCAGCACCAGCGCAGAGACAGGCGCACGCAGTTCTGCCCAGACGCGCCTCATGCCTGGCGCGGTCCGTAGAGGATGATCAGCGCGCCAATGACGCAGACGGCGCCGCCGATCAGGTCCCAGCGGTCGGGCGAGGCGCCCTCCACCGCCCGCAGCCAGACCAGGGAAGCCGCGATGTAGATGCCGCCATAGACCGCGAAGGCCCGGCCGGCGCTTTCAACATCTGTCAGTGACAGCAGCCAGCCGAACAGGGCGAGCGATACGACGCCGGCAGCGGCCCAGCCGATGGACCCGCCGAGCCGCCACCAGGTCCAGATCGCGTAGCAGCCGGCGATCTCGGCCGCGGCAGCCGCGACGTAGATCGCCAGGGATCTCATCGCGCCGGCCTGGCCTCCGCGACCTCGGTCCAGGGCACGCAGGCACTCCTCGTCAGCCAGGGCCAGGGGTTCTCAGGCCTGCCATCCCGACGAAGCTCGACATGAAGATTCGCCCCCGTAGTGCGCCCGGTGCGCCCGACGACGCCGATGTCCTGTGCCGCCCGCACGGGCGCTCCGCTGCCGATGCCCGGCGCGAAGCGGGCGAGATGGGCGTAGCGCGCGCGGGAGCCGTCCGGATGCTCGATCTCGACCATCAGGCCGTAGTCGAAGTACCGCCCGGCGAACACCACCACGCCGGGCCCGGCCGCGGTCACCGGCGTGCCAACCGGCGCGCGGATGTCCACCCCGGGGTGCGGACGCCCATGCCGTGAACCGAAGCCGGAGGAGAACTCGCCAGCGACCGGCATCGCGACCGGACAGGGGGCCGACAGGGCAGCAGAACCGGTGCCGAGCGTGAGCGCGAGGCCGAGGGCCAGAGGGTGCCGATGGATCATGCCTGGGTCCGTGCCCTGCTCCGATGCGGAAGGCAACCCCGCATCGTCAGCCGCGCGGCGCCGTGCCGGGCGGCAGCAGCGGGCGGACGAGGGCAGAGAAGCGCTCGAAGCTCTGCACGCCGCGATGCAACTGACCGTTGATCACGAAAGACGGGGTCGCGTTGACGCCCGACTCGCGCTCGCCCTGCAGCCGCATCAGGATGATCGGGTCGGTGAAGCCGCGGTCGGTCATGCAGGCGTCGATCCGCGCCGCCGGTATCCCGGCAAGCGTGCCGGTGCGACGCAGCCAGGTGCGCGCATCCGGGCTATGCGCCCAACTCTCCTTGTTCGTGTAGAGGGTCGAGATCAGCGCCTCGTAGCGCTCCGGCCCGCCGCAATGGACCATCGCCGCGGCTTCGAGCGCGACGCGATCGAGCGGGAAGTCACGCATCACGAAGCGGACCAGCCCCGGTTCAATGAAGGCCGTGCGGATGCGCGGAAAGATCGTGGTGTGGAAGTTCGCGCAATTGCCGCAGGTCAGGGAGTGGTACTCGATGACCGCCACCGGCGCGTCGGCGCGGCCGATGATGCGCTCGCCGGGCAAGGGGCGAGGCGTGTCTGGGCCGGGCGCCGTCGGCTCGAAGGCCTGGGGCCCGGGCGCCTGCGCGAATGCGGCCGCCGCGGGAAAGGAAAACGCGACGGAGAGCGCCGCCCGGCGGGTGGTGACATGGGACATCGGTGGTTCCTCCGGTTCAAGGATCGTGGTCATTGCGGCTGCGCCTGTGGCGCGGGCGCGCGGAAGCTGGTCAGTACCAGCAGCGTGACACCGCTGACGATGGCGACATCGGCCATGTTGAAGGTCGGCCAGTGCCAACCACCATAGTGCGCGTCGATAAAATCCGTGACCGCGCCAATGCGCAGGCGGTCGACGATGTTGCCAAGCGCGCCCCCGATGATGAGGCCAATCGCTGTCGCCTCGGTCCGGGTGGCCGCACGCCGCAGCCAATGCAGCAGCCATGCGACGACGGCGAGCTTGATGCCGACGAGCAGCCACACTGCCCCTGCCGCGCTTTCGGCGAACATCCCGAAGGTGACGCCGGTGTTAAAGCCGAGCCGCAGGTTCAGCACTGGCAGCAGCGCAATGCCCTCGCTGTAGGGTGGCCAGAGCGCGTCGAGCGCCCAGGCCTTGCTAGCCTGGTCGATGACCATGGCGATCGGTGCCGCGATCAGGCCGAAGCGCCGCAATGCGCGGGGGGCGGGCGTGGTCATCCCAGCCGTGCCAACCATGGAAATGCCTCCAGGATCCAAATGGCGAGCCGAGTCATCTCGCCGGTTGCGATGGCCAGGCCGGCAGCGAGCATGACGGCGCCGCTTGCGACCTGGAGGATGCGCCCGAGCCGCCCGAGCCGCCGCGCGCGGGCCATCACCGCCGGCAGGTAGAAGGCCGCCAGCAGGAAGGGCACACCCAGGCCGAGCGCATAGGCGGCGAGCAGCCCGACCCCGGCGCCGGGCGTCAGCGCCGCCGCCGTCAGCACGCCAGCCAGCACTGGCCCGATGCAGGGCGTCCAGCCGAAGCCGAAGGCGATGCCGATCAGCGTGGCGGAGACCGGGCCACCGCCCTCGGAGGGCGGGCGGAAGCGAAGGTCGCGCATCAGCGGCGCGGCGCGCAGCACGCCCATCTGCACCAGGCCCATCAGCGCGATCAGGCCGCCCGCGACCATGGTGAGTTCGTAGGACCAACTGCGCAGCAGCCCGCCGATCGCCGTCGCCCCAAGGCCGAGCAGCACGAAGACCAGCCCGAAGCCGAACACGAAGAAGATGGACAGCCGCAGCGCGCGCCATCGCTCGGCGCGTGCTGTGGCGAGATCGGTGCCGGCGACCCAGGCGACGTAGCCCGGCACCAGCGGCAGGACGCAGGGTGAAAGAAAGGACACCAGCCCGCCACCGAAGGCCAGGAACAGGCCGAGCAGGCTCCACTCAAGCGTCATGGCCGCCTCCGCAGCGCCACGGCGGTGACGGCCAGCAGCATCACGGCGAGCGCGAAGGGCAGGTCGCCCCAGCGCGCGTATGGCGTGGCCTCCGCGATCGCTCCAGGCAGCGCCACATCCAGGACCCCTACCGTGGCAAGCGGCAACCGCGCCATCTCCCGCCCGTAGGCATCGGTGACGAAGGAGATGCCGCTGTTTGCGGCGCGCACCACCGGCAGGCCAAGCTCGATCCCGCGCACTCGGGCGGCCAGCGCGTGCTGGTACGGACCCCAGGAGGTCCCGAACCACGCGTCGTTCGTCACCGTCAGGATCCAGCGTGGCGCGGCCTCCCCGGCTGGTGGCCGCGTCGGGAAGATTGCCTCGTAGCAGATCAACGGCCAGGCCGGTGGCAGGCCAGCGGCGGACAGCGCGCGACGCGGTGCGCCGGGGATGAAGTCCACCTCGCCCACCGTCATCTTCGGCAGGGCCGCCAGGATGCGACGCAGGGGCTGGTACTCGCCGAACGGGACAAGGCGGATCTTGTCATATGCGGCGGTGATTTCGCCGCGGACGTCGAGTGCAACGATGCTGTTGAGCAGTGCCGGCCGTCCCTCCTGCGCAACGCTGCGACGCACCGCGCCGGTCAGCAGAGCGCCATCCGGTGGAACCACGGCAGCGAGCCGTGCGCGGATGGCGGGCGCCTCCGCAATCAGGTAGGGCACCGCCGATTCCGGCCAGAGGACATGCGTCGGCGGCGCTGTGCCCTCGGCCGCCGGAGCGCTGAGCGACAGCAGGCGTGCCAGGATCACTTCGCGCTCGCCCTCCGCCCATTTCAGGTCTTGCGCGATGTTCGGCTGGACGATCCGTAGGCGCACGCCCGTCACCGCCACGGGCGTGACCTCGGCGAGGCGCAACGCGCCGTGGCCCCAGGCGCCTGCCAGCAGCATGACAGCCAGCGCGGCTGGCCAGATCCGCCGTTGGCGGACGGCAAGTGCGGGAAGGATACCGGTCGCGACGGCAAGCAGCCCGGCGCCGTAGATGCCGCTGAGCGCAGTGACCTGGAGCAGTGCGTCCGAGGCACCCAAGGCATAGCCGGCGAGGTTCCAGGGAAAGCCGGTCAGGACCGTGCCGCGCAGCCATTCGCCCGCAGCCCATGCGGCCAGCAGCGCGGCCGCGAGCGGTGCGCCCTGGCGATCGCCCACAAGCAGCCTCGCAGCGGTGAGCGAGAGCGCCGGGAATACACCAAGCCCGGCTGCGAGCACGACCAGCGCCGGCAAGGCAAGGGCGCCGAAGCGCGCCGTGTCGACGGCGAACGCCTCGGTGATCCAGGACAGGCCGACCAGAAACGATCCAGCGCCGAACAGCCAGCCGAGCACGAAGGCGTCGCGCAGCGATCGCGTCCGATTCAAAAGCAGGAACAAGCCGCCGAAGGCGATCGGCAGCGCCACCGCCACATGCAGCGGCGCAAAGGCCAGCGCCTGGACCGCGCCGAGGACCGGGGCCAACAGCCACACGGCAGCGCTCACCTGTGCTGGCAGTGCGGTGCCAACGGGCACGGTAGTCAGTGCGGCTGTGGTCATCGCACCGCACCTGACCGGGCTGAGGGCGTCTGGACTTGTTGACCCACCTTCGCGAGAGAGATCGCGTAGAGAAGTCCCGATAGCGCGAACAGGATTACCAGGAGCGCGATGGACCGCCCGCGTCGCCGCGATAGCATGCGGCGATGCTCCTCCTCCTCGGTCGGGCCAGGTGCTGCCATGCGACGCTCAGTGGTAGTGGGCGCGGAGTTGCAGCGTCACCGGACCGGCACGCTCAAAGCGCAGCACGATGCGAATGGCGTCGCCAACGCCGAGCGGTTGTTGGATGCCGCGCAGGAACAGGTGCGGTCCGTTCGGTTCCAGCGCGACAACCCCAGCGGCTGGGATGGTCAGCCCCTCGGTCATGGTCCGCGCACCATCGGCGACGGAAGGATCGGGCATGCGGATCTCGACTGCGGCGGCCACGGGCGAAAAGGCAGCGACCAGCCGGTCAGGTTCCTGGCCACGGTTGCGGACCGTGACGAAGGCGTAGGAGAGGTCCCGATCCTGCTCGGCCGCCTTGATCCAGGCGCCCGTGAGCAGCAGGCCGCCGGCCTCGACGTCCTGTGCGGCTGCCGGAACGCCGACGATCGCGCGCCAGGCGAGAAAGATCGCGGTCATCAGCACGCTCGTTCTCAGGGCTTTCATTCGAAGGTCTCCCTCAGCCGGATCCCCCCTTACGGTGTGCGTCGCGATGATAGGTCGCGCTTGCGTGGCCAGGATGGCTGCGCCGCTTGGGCGATCGAAGGGCGTGGTCATGACGACGCGTTCGTGCGTGCCGTCGGCGACCAGCGCAGCAGCCGCAGCGCGTTCAGCGTGACCAGCACTGTCGCGCCGGTATCAGCGAGGATCGCCGGCCACAGCCCGGTGACGCCCATCAGCGTCGTCACCAAAAACACGCCCTTGAGGCCCACCGCGACGGCGACGTTCTGCTTGACGTTCGCCATCGTCGCGCGCGACAGGCCGATCAGTTCCGCCACGCCCGTGACACGGTCCTTCAGCACCGCCGCATCCGCGGTCTCCAATGCCACATCGGTGCCGCCACCCATGGCCACGCCGACATTTGCCGCGGCGAGGGCCGGCGCGTCGTTGATCCCGTCACCGACCATGACGACGCTGCCGCGTTCCCGCAGCTTGCCGATCTCGCGCAGCTTGTCATCCGGCAGCAACTCCGCCTTGGCGTCGAGGCCGAGCGAGATGGCGATCGCCTCGCCGGTGCGGCGGTTGTCTCCCGTGAGCATGACGGGACGCACGCCGAGCGCCGTGATCGCGGCGATGCCGGCCACGGCGTCGGCCCGGGGCTCGTCGCGGAGCGCGATCAGGCCAGCGACGGCGCCACCGGCCAGCACCACCGCGACCGTCTTGCCCTCGCCTTCCAGGCGATCGAGCGCCGCCTCGAGCACGCCGAGTGTGGCATTCGCCTCACGCGCATGGCGCGGGCTGCCGACGGACACGGCGACGGCATCCACCGTCCCCGTCACGGCGCGGCCTGGGATGGCGGCTTGCGCGCTCGCCGGCGGCACGGTGATGCTGCGCGCCGCCGCCTCGGCCAGAATCGCCTTGGCGAGTGGATGGGCCGAGCCCTGCTCCACCGCCGCGGCGAGGGCGAGCATCTGCTCGGGGCTGCGGCCGTCGGCAGCGAGGATGTCGGTGACGTTGGGCCGGCCCTCGGTCAGCGTACCGGTCTTGTCGAAGGCCACGGTGCGGGCGGCGCCGATCGCCTCCAGCGCCGCGCCACCCTTGACCAGCAGGCCGCGTCGCGCGCCCGCCGACAGCCCCGAGGCCATCGCCGCGGGCACCGAGATGACCAGCGCGCAGGGGCAGGCGATCAGCAGGATCGCGAGGCCCCGATAGAGGCTCGTGCTCCAGTCCCATCCAAAGGCGAAGGGCGTGATGACGATCACCAGCAGCGAGACGATCATCGCCCCTGGCGTCCACCATTCGGAGAACCGCTCGATGAAGCGCTGCGTCGGCGCGCGCGATGCCGTGGCGTCCTCCACCATGCGGATGATGCGGGCGATGGTGTTGTCGCTGGCGGCGCGCGTCACGCGGACACGGATCGCGCCATCGGCGTTGATCGAGCCGGCGACCACCGCCTCCCCGGGTCCGCGGGCAACGGGAATGCTTTCACCGGTCACCGGGCTTTCGTCGAGCGCCGACGAGCCTTCCTCGATGGTGCCGTCGCACGGCACGCGGTCGCCTGGGCGGATCAGCACGAGGTCACCAACCGCGAGGCGGTCAGCCGGGATCTCGTCGGTGCCGCCGTCGGCGCGGATGCGCTGCGCGACCCGCGGCATCAGGCTCGCCAACGCACGGATGCCGGCGCGGGCGCGGCCGGCGGCGACGTTCTCCAGCAATTCGCCGACCGCGAAGAGCAGCACGACGATCGCGGCCTCCTCGGCGGCCCCGATCACCGTCGCGCCGACGGCCGCGGTCACCATCAGGGTCTCGATACTGAACGGACTGCCGGCACGGGCCAGTGCCCAGGCGCGCCGGCCGAACGGCACCAGTGCGACGGCGGTGGCGGCGAGGAACAGGGGATACGTCAGCCGTTCAGGCAGGATGAGGGAGAGCGCATAGGCGCCGACGACCAGCGCGCCGAGCAGCCAGACGAGCTTCGCCTTGCCTGTTGCCCACCAGGGCTTGGTGGCGTCTGCGGGGTCGTCATGGTCCGCATGGCTGTGGCCGTGCGCGGCGGGCTCCGGGGCCGCGGCCTTGGCGGCGGCGGGCGCGTGGTCGTGACCCTGGTCGTGCTCGTGGCCGTGATCGTGATGATCGTGGTCATGGCCACACGCTGCCGGCGCCGCGCCCGCTGGCGCGGCCGCCACTGCACCATCGAGCCGCTTCGCCACGTAGCCGAGTGCTGTGACCTGCTCCTCGACCGCCTCCGGCCTGCCGGCGGAGTCGAGGTCCAGCGTCAGCCGCTCGGCCATGAGGTTCACCTGGACGGCGGAGACGCCGGGCAGCCGCTCCACGGCCTTGGTCACCTTGGCGACACAGGAGGCGCAATCCATGCCCTCCACCCGCCAGGTCAGTTTCGTCGCTGCGCCCATGATGTACGTCCAATGGTCCCGTACGACGTTATGGGACTTCCAGCGACTAGAGGTTCAAGGGGTGATTTGCTTCCTGGTGCGAATTCGCTGCGAGCCGGACAGCGCGCGCCAGCCGGGATCCGGACCGCGCGCTTTTCTGCTTGCGCCCCGGCGGTGATGTTCGGAAACACTGCGTCCCCCCCCAGCGCCAGGACACCGGCCGTGCGACACTTCGATTTCCAGGAAACCCGTCTCGGCCGCCGACTTCTGGTGGGCGCCGCCTTGGCAGCGCCGCTGATCGCCGCGACGCGCACGGCGAACAGCCAGGCGCTGGCGCCGGCCATCGCGCCGAGGCCATCCGGCTCTCTGTTCGTGCTGAACTCACTGGATGCGAATGTGCAGGTGCTGGACCCGGCGAGCAGCGGAGACCAGCGTCGCGTCCCGGTCCTGCGGGAACCGCACCACCTGGTCCTGACGCCTGCGCGCGACCTCATCCTGGTCGGCGATTCGGGTGCCAACGAGATGTTCCTCCTCGACCCGCGCACCGGGGAGGTGCGGCGGCGGGAGCCGATCAGCAACCCCTACAACCTCGGCTTCACGCCGGATGGGCGACGGCTGGTCGTCACCAGCCTGCGGCGCAACCAGGTGGACATCTACGGCTGGGACGGTGCCGAGATGCGATTCGAGGGCCGGCTGCAGGCGGGCCGGAAGCCAAGCCATGTCACCTTCTCCCCGGATTCCCGGTACGCCTTCGTCACGCTCCAGGGCGATGACGCCGCGATCGCGATCGACCTCGACACCAGGACCGAAGCGTGGCGTGCCGATGTGGGCCGGGAACCCGCCGGCATCCTCTGGCATCGCGGCCGCATCCTGGTCGGCGTGATGGGCGGGGACTTCGTCACGGTCATCGATCCGGTGACCCGCCAGGCAGATCGGCGCATCACCGTCGGCCGCGGCGCCCACGCCGTGTTCGAAGCGCCGCAGAATGGGTTGGTGTACGTGACATCGCGCGTCGACAGCCGCATCACCGCGCTCGACCCGGAGACGCTTGAGGTCAAGCGCGTTCACGAAATCGGCGGCGGGCCGGACTGCCTGACCTTTGACGCGGATGGCTTGATCTGGGCAACGCTGCGGTGGTCCGGGCGCATCGCAACGCTGGACCCGCGCAGCGGCGCCGTCAGGACGACACGCGTCGGACGCTCCCCGCACGGCATCCTGTTCACGCCGACCGCGCTCGCTTGAGGACTGCTGCCTTACCCCCTGAACCTGCGGGGGGCGAGCGGTACTGCTTACCATCCGTCACCAACGACGGGCCACTGCCCGCCGGATGCGCGTTCGGCGGGGAGCGCGGTGTGTCTCCTCGCCTGCCTCAGGCCGGGTTCGGCCCGTTGAAGCGCATGAAGGGCCTGTGCGGGCCGCTGCCGAACGCGATCACGTCGTAGCTGTCCACAGGCGCGCCGGGCACTTCCATGCCAGGGGAGCCGACCGGCATCTCCGGTACAGCCAGACCACGAACGCCCTCGGGGCGTTCGACCAGCAGGCGGCGGATGGCGGCGGCGGGCACATGGCCTTCGAGCACGAAGCCCTCGATCTCGCCCGCATGGCACGACAGCAGATCGGCGGGCGTCCCGAGACGGCGCCGCACCGGGGCGACTGAGGGCACCACCTGGTCCGACACGGCAAAGCCCTCGGCGCGCAGATGCGCGACCCAGCCCGTGCAGCATCCGCAATTCGGGTCGCGCCAGACGCTGATGCGCATGGCGCGCTGGGCAAGGACGGGGATCGGCATCGCCGTGAGCAGGGCAGTGGTGAGCAGCGAGCGCCGTGATGTCATGGGTGTTCTCCGTTCTGCTGAACCTGCACCTTGCCTCGGGGGGAAGGTCAATCGGCTCGTCCGAGATGATCCCATATCGCGGGTTCGCAACCTGAAGGTGGCTGCGAGCCGCTACTCGATGAGGATTTCGCCGACCATGCCGTGCTCGGCATGGGTGCGACGATCGGCAGCGACGATGCCGCAGCGGAGGTCCGTGATGCGCCCTGTCGCGACCGGGACGAACCACCATTCGGCAGCATGGCCGGGATAGACCTCGATCTCGCGGATCGAACCCTTGAACTCGGCGAGCGTCACCTCCCGCCCATCGGGTTGCCGCTGGGTGACCTGGACCTTCCGCGTAAAGATCCGGGCCGCGAATTCGTCTGAGGTGAAGTAGTGAGGATCGCTGCTCACGTTCCGCAGTACGAGCCGGTACAGCTTCCCGGTCTCGAAGCGCAGCCGGTTGGGCTCGAATGCATGGCGACCGTCGGGGCGTCCGAGTTCCACGACGACGGTGATGGGCTCCTGACGCGAGAGATCTCCCGCTGCGGATGCCTGTCGCACCGGTTCCATCAGCGGGAAGGCGAGCAGTACCGCAAGAACGCTTCTTCGCCGCACCATGGGTCATCTCCGTTGCAACGCGTTGACGTCAGTCTCCGAAAGCAGCGTCGAACAACAGCTTCATGTTCAGCCCGACGATCACCGCCGCCGTCGCCCAGCCAAGCGCGAGCTGCCAAGCCGGTGCCGTGAAGACACCCATGCGGTTGCGGTCCTGCGCGAACAGCATCAGCGGGATCACCGCGAAGGGCAGCTGGATCGACAGGATCACCTGGCTGAGGATCAGCAGCTGCGCGGTGCCGGACGCCCCATACATCCAGGTGACGATCACCGCGGGGATGATGGCGATCAGCCGGGTCACCAGCCGCCGCAGCACGGCCGGCAGGCGGAACCGCAGGAAGCCCTCCATCACCACCTGCCCTGCCAGGGTGGCTGTGACGGTGGCGTTCAGCCCGCACAGCAGCAGCGCCACGCCGAAGGCGGTGGCCGCGATGCCGGCGCCCAACAGCGGCGTCAGCAGCTGATAGGCCTCACCAATCTCCGCCACCTCGGTATTGCCGCTTGCGTGGAACGTGGCGGCCGCGGTGATCAGGATCGCCGAGTTGATCAGCAGCGCCAGGGTTAGCGCGAGCGTGCTGTCGATGGTGGCGAATTTGATCGCCTCTCGCTTGCCGGCCTCGTCGAGGTTCCATGACCGCGACTGCACGACGGCGGTATGCAGGTACAGATTGTGCGGCATCACCGTCGCACCCAGGATGCCCATTGCGATGTAGAGCTGCGTTTGGTTGGTCACGATCGAGACGGCGGGGATGTAGCCGTTCAGCACCGCCGCCCAGTCCGGGTCGGAGAGCACGATCTGGATGCCGAAGCAGCCGACGATCAGCACGATGAAGCCGAAGATAAGCGCCTCCAGCCAGCGCACGCCCTTGTTCTGAAGCCACAGGATCAGGAAGGCGTCGAAGGCGGTCAGGAACACGCCGTAGAGCAGCGGGATGCCGAACAGCAGCTCAAGCGCGATGGCGGTGCCGATGAGTTCGGCCAGGTCCGTGGCGCAGATCGCGATCTCGGCGAACAGCCACAGCGGATAGGCGACGACCTTGGGAAACCGCTCACGGCAGAGCTGCGCCAGATCGCGGCCGGTGGAGACGCCGATGCGAACGCACAGCGCCTGCAGCAGGATCGCCATCAGCGAGGAAGTCAGTGCGACCGCCAGCAGCGTGTAGCCAAAGGCCGAGCCGCCGGCGAGCGAGGTCGCCCAGTTGCCCGGGTCCATGTAGCCGACGGCGACCAGATAGCCCGGGCCCATGAAGGCAAAAAGCTTGCGGAGGAACCCGCCTGCGTTCGGCACCGTAACCGAGCGGTGGACCTCCGGCAGGCTCGGCAGGCCGGCCGGTGCGGGTGGCGCGGCAACCTCAGATGGCGGGTTCACGCTCGTCCTCCAAAACTTAGTGTTTGCTAAATCATAGTGATCGGGCTATGGCTGATGTCAAGCGGAGGCGCTACTGTCAGGCATGTCTCGCGCCTCGCCACGTTCCCTCCCGCCGCCGGAAGATCACGCAGCGCGCTTCACGCAGCAGCGCGAAGCCGACCGCTCGGCCATTGCCGAAGACTACGTCGAGCTGATCGCCGACCTCCTTCAGGAGGAAGGCGAGGCGCGTGCCGTGGATATTGCCCGACGCATGGGTGTTGCCCAGGCGACCGTCGCCGCAACGGTCGCGCGGCTGCAGCGCGACGGCCTGGTGGAGACCAAACCGTACCGCGGGCTGTTCCTGACGCCCGCCGGCCAAGCGGTGGCATCCGCTGCCCGGGCGCGACACGAATTGGTCGTCCGCTTCCTGCTGGCGGTGGGGCTCGACCCCGAGACTGCGGAGGCTGATGCCGAGGGGCTTGAGCACCATGCCAGCGCGAAGGCCCTAGCCGCCTTCGCACGCTTTCTTGCCAAGCATGAGGCTGACCGGAAGTGAGCGCGACTTTCTCGATCGGCGACCTCGCGCGCGCCACGGGCGTCAAGCCAACCACGATCCGGTGGTACGAGCAGGAGGGGTGGCTCCCGCCGCCAGGCCGAACCGAGGGCGGCCATCGAGCCTATGGCGCCGCGCATCTGCGCCGCCTCGGGTTCATTCGCCACGCCCGAGAACTCGGCTTCGAGAGCGAGGCGATCCGCGCATTGCTCGACCTCGCGGACAGGCCAGACGCCGACTGCGGGCAGGCGCATGCGCTGGCAACCGCGCAGATTGGCGAGATCGACGCGCGGCTACGGCGGCTCACGGCGCTGCGCGCGGAGCTTCAGCGTATGGCGACGAGTTGCGAGGGCGGCGTGGTTGGGGAGTGTCGGATCATCGAGACGCTTGCAGACTTCGCCCACGGGCATTGCGAGGATCCAACACATGGGACGCAGTGACTCAACCGGCGAGACGCGTCTCATGAACGCCAGAGAAGGTTGGAATCCGGTTGCCAACGCTGCTCCAATTTTCTCCCTCACAACATGCCTCTCCTTCACGGTAGACCGCGCCGTGTCGCAGGTTTGGTCATCGTTTGACCAGGCAGGCGGGCATCGTGATCGTGCCAGGCTGGCGCGGCGACGCCGGAAAGGCTCCACCACGCCTGGGGTCAGTCAGGCCGGCGCTCGCCCTGGCCTCCTGGCGGCGGTACCTGGCATGACGACATAGCGCCTGCCTCGATGAAGGCAGCTCAGCGCGGGTCGTAGGCGCCGGTGGACGCCGCGAGCAATTCGCGCAGGATGTCGAGCCGTCCGCGAAAGCCCGCGATCTTGGTGGGTGTTCGCCCTGCCGGCGGATAGCGCCGCGCCACCGCGATTTCGGACGCGCGGTAGCCAAGGCGTGGAAGACGCACGGAGAGGTAGAACAACAGGTTGTAGCGGTCAAACACGTCGCGAAATGGAGCGACACGCGGGTCGAGCAGCGCCGCCGTGGCATAGCCGCGGAACCCGTTCGTCGTGTCGGTGAAGCGCTGCCGTGTCGCCAGGCTGATCACCGGCGCGTGGATGAAGCGTCCGGCAAACCAGCGGTCGCGCGGCGTGTTCTCCGCGACGCCACCGGCGACGTAGCGTGAGCCCTGCACCAGTCCGTACCCCGCTTCGAGCGCGGCGATGAAGCGTGGAATCGCATCCACCCCGTCCTTGCCGTTGCCGTCCATGGTGACGATGCCGCGATAGCCCCGCGCGCACGCGAAGGCGTAGGCCATGCGCAGCTGCGCACTGAGCCGGCCCGGCCCGAGCTTCACCAACAGCGTGTTGACGCCAGTGGCCTCCAGCACGTCGGGCGACAGCGCGCCGTCGGTGGAGCCGCCATCGGCAAGGATCACGTCCGCCGCCGGCGCCAGCGCATGGATGCGCGCAAGCTGGCCCCGGATCCGGTCGCCCTCGTTCAGCACGGGGATCACCAGCGCATGATCGTGCCGGCGCGGGAGCAGCATGCGTGTCTCGAAACGGGGCACCTGCCAGGACGGATCGAGCCGAACCTCCTCCATGCGTGTCATGCCTCATCCTGCAGATAGAGCGTCGAGAGCAGCGCGAAGGCGCGCCGCAGCGCGGCCTCCGGATCCGGCGCCGGCAGCATCTCCACCGAGGCCCAGCCCGGCCCACAGGCGCCCAGGGCCGCCGCCAGCGCGGCATGGCATGAGCCAAGGCTGCCGACCGGTGCAAGCTTCGGCTCGCTGACATGCAGGTGTCCGGCGAAGGGGAGCGCGGCCGCCAGCGCCGTGGCACCGTGCCCGAGCGTGAGCAGGTTGCCGGTGTCTGCCTGCACCCGGATCCCCGGCCTGCCGATCGCCTTCACCAGTGCAACGGCCTCCGCCGTCGTGGTGGCGAACCTTCCGCCAAGCGCGGGCGCGACCGGTTCGAAGCAAAGCGCGGCCCCTTCCGCCTCGAAGGCTGGCGCGGCTTGCGCCAGTGTCTCCGCCGCCATCTCGAAGGCGAGTTCCGGCGCAAGATCGCCCGGGTCGCGCAGCGCCGGCGCGCCGAACACCGCCGCCGTGGCGCCGAGCGCACCGGCGACGCGCGCCACGACCGCCAGCGCCGCGATCAGGCGCGCGCGCTCCGCCTCGGAACGGAAAAGGTGCAGACCCTCAAGGCCGAACAGCACACCTTGCATCGCCGGCACGACGAGGCGGAGGCGGGCCATGCGGGCGCGCCAGGCGGCCACCCGCTTCAGATCGGCCTCCGCCAGCGGACCGAACAGGCGCACCGGCAACACCTCGATCCCTTCGAAGCCCAGCTCCGCGGCGAAGGCCAGCATGGCGTCATCCCGCCCGGCAGGCCAGGCGAGGGCGGAGACGGCGGCGCGGCGGCGCGGCATCAGCGCGGGGGTGCCGCTGCCACGAAGCGCGCCAGCGCATCCAGCACGGCGTCGGCCGACATGACATAGCCCTCCATCCCACCGAAGGCCGGGCCATGCCGCGTGCGCGTGTCGTAGCGCGGTGCCGGGTCCGCCGGCGCACCCACCGTGGCGCCGGGCCGCAGCAGGTCGATGATGCGGCGCGTCGGCAGCGGCTGCGTGAACAGATTCACCAGCGGCAGGCCGAGCTTGCGCGCCAGCGCCATGTCCGCGGGCAGGCGTTCAAGCGGATACCACTGAAACACGCTGGCGGGATTGATGGCGTCCAGCCGATTGCCATGCATCAGGTCGAAGACGATGTTCTTCTTCAGGCCAGGGCCAAACAGGGCGGGCAGGCGCAGGATGGCGTGGTCCTTGAAGCGAGCGGTCACGCGCCGCTCCACCTCCAGCCGGTGGCGGCCATAGGCGTGGTTGCCGGTGCCGTCCGGTGCGTGCGCTTCGTCGAGGCAAGCGGCGGGATCGGGATAGACGTCGATGGTCGAGATCAGCGTGACATGCGCGGCCTGCACGGTGTCCAGCACATCCAGCAGGGGCGCGATCCCGGCCCAGTCCCGCGCTGGATCGGCATTGGCCTGCCATTTCACCGCGCTGACCCCGCAACACACCACCTCGTCGAAGCGCTGGCCTTGCATGTCGTGGAAGTTGCGGCTGTTGAACAGGTCGGTCCAATGGCCCGCAGCGCGCAGGTTGGAGCCCACGAAGCCGGTATGGCCGATCAGCGCGCGACGCATCAGCGCATCGCTCCGGTCGCGTCACCCGGCCGGATGACCGGCAGGACATCCGCCGGCGCGCCGAAGTCGCCGCCCGTCACGTCCAGGCTGCGGTCCAGCCGGCGCAGGCCGCTGTGCACCTCCCGCACCACCGGCATCCGTGCGCGCGGCTGGATGGAGGCGTAGAGCGCCAGGATGCAGCCGGTCAGAAGGGCGAACAGCGCGGAGAAGACGATCATCATGACGGAGAGCAGTCCCGCGAGCGTCGTCCATCCGGGCTGCACGCCGCTATGCGTCAGCCAGATCAGGACGGTATAGGCCAGGGCGACGACGCCGGCGGCGACACCGGCCACGGCCAGCCAGACGGCGACGCGCAGCGCCACCGTGCCGATGCGCGAGAGCTGGCGCACCGCGCGCGTGACGCTCGCGCGCAGCCCATCAGGACGCGCATCGCCGGCCAGCGACGGCAGCTCTATCCGCCGGCCGGGGAAGGCGCCGCGAAAGGCAAGCGAGCGCATCAGCATGGGCCCGTCCAGCCTGTTCGCCAGCCAGCGGGCGGCCCCGCGGCTGTAGGCGCGCAGGCGCGGCGTCGGCCATTCCACGCTCACACCCGCCAGCCGGCCGGAGACGGCGAAGAACAGCCGTCCGAGCATGCCGTACAGACCGCCACCACCCGCCCCATCGGCGGGGGCGGCGGCGAAGACAAGCTGGTGATCCTCGGTCGCGGCGAGAAGCGCGGGCAGGCAGGCGACCTCCGCCTCGGTGGGCGTCATCACCACCACCCAGTCGCCCAAGGCCCGGTCCATGCCGATCAGCGTTGCGACGTCGCGTTCCACCGCGTCGGCCAGGAAGTGCACGGTCATGTCCGGCACGCGCGCCGTCAGTGCCGTCAGCTCGCGCGCCGCATCGGCGCCGACGCCGTCGGCCACGACGACAATCTCGGCATGGTGGGCCAGCCCGCCGATCTGGCGCGAGAGCGCCAGCACGACATGGGCGGGAAGCGGATCGTCCGTGACGACGATCACGCAGGACAGCGTGGCGATACGGGGCGGCATGCTGATCCCTGGCCTCTTGCGTTCAATCCCATGCCCTCGCGGCGAGGAGGGCCTCCACGTCATAGACGTTGTCCAGCTTCGAGCCCAACACCGACAGGATTCGCGGGCTGTCGGGCGAAGCCTCCAGCAGGATCGGGCGCGCGTCATTGTCTTCCGTTGCCTGGAGCACGGCCTTGATCTCGTAAAGCGAGCGCAGCGTCTCGGCTTTCTCGATCGCGGGCAGGAAGCGCGCGGCGTCGCGCAGCATCAGCGCGGAACGGGAGGGGCCGGGGGGCGGGGCTTCGCCCGGCCCGGCGAAGGCGCAATGCGGCGTGTGGCGCACATGCGTCAGGGAGTGGCAGCCGAGAGGCGGGAAGGGCATGGTGGAGAAGAAGGGCCCGTCCATGACAGTGACCGCGAGGGACGCCAGGGCGGGCGGCGGCCGGATCATCGCGATTTCCGCCACTTCCTTCCTGATCTCGGCCCCGACCCGCACCCCGATGCCGTCGAGATCCGCGTAGGTGCAGTTGACGACGTGTCGCGCGATGATCGTCTCCGCGCCCGCCTGCAGCTGGACGCCATCCGGCACCAGGCCCGAGACCCGCGCCGGGGCGCCGAAACGGCACTCGACCCCGGCCCGGTTCAGCCGCGCGGCCATCTCATGCGCCACCAGCGCGGCATCCAGGCTGAACTCTTCCACCGCGAAGACGGCTTCGACATGCGTGCCGTCGAAGAGCCTGGCGTGTTCCGGCGCCGCGGGGTGGCAGAAGGCTCCGATCTCGGCGCAGAAGCGCACGAACTGTTCCGGGGAGATCAGTGATTGCCGCGCGATGGCATAGATCATCGGGACATCGCGGCGGATGGCGGCACGGTATTCCTCGATGAAGCGACGGGAATTGCGCCGTGCGGAGGCGCCCGTCCGGGCGGCGCGGGGGTAGTGATAGCCGTTGTGCACCCGCGCCTGATTGACGAACGAAGCGCGTCGCATCAGGCCCGGCTCACGTTCGAGGACAATGACGCGGCCGATCCGCAGCGCGGCCAGCATGAGGGCCACGCGCGCGCCATAGAATCCACACCCGATGACGGCGACGGCGGCGCGCTGGCTCACGGTCCATGTTCCTCATGGAGATCACCCGGCCGCCTGGCCGGCACATTCCGACGCGAACCGTCCATGGCGCCGCCCACCGCCGTCCGGGCTTCCACCTGGACCCGCGCCCGGGCGATCTTGCCGGGAATGGTCAGCGCATGGTGATGCAGGACATGGGCAAGGCTGGCCTGGCCCGCCACGGCGGCCGCCTGCGCGCGGTCATCGGACGAGCGCGTCTTCACCGCGCGGGCGCAGTGACAGGGGGGCGGGCGTCCCGGTGCGTTGGGCCTGGAGCCACCTGCGCGCGCGCATTCCCATGGGATTTGTCTGGCTCGGCCAGGAAGGCGCATCCTCCCGGCCTTGCTGGGAGGGCAGGCGGGCCGAAGGCGCGGCATGGAGCTGGGGATTCGCCAAAGGTGAAGCGTGCGGGGAGTTGCCGGAAGCTGCTCTGCTCGAACGGCCTGGCTGTCTTGGCCTCATGGCATGCCACGCGGATACCACGTTTCAGATTATGGAAAGGTGTGGAAGATATCATGTGATGTTGGGGCGCGGCGAATTCATGACAAATATTCATGAATTCATGCGTCATGGCTTTTTGCGGGTCAAGACTTCCTTGAATCATGGCCTGGACATAGATCCATGATGGCTGAATTCAATTTTAAATAACCCCTTCAAATTTTCCGGAATTTTACATGCGGAATTTAGTTTGCTAGCAGTTGGCAGATGGACGCGGATCGGCCGTATTGGGTGCTTGTGGTGTCCCGTCATCATGGGAAAGGGCTGAGCGTTCCTCACCTGTGGCGCGACGGCATGGCAGATGTAAGCCGCGGTGCGGGGTGAAGTTTTTGGTGGATACAGGCCCTCATTCGCGAATCTTCCCTCCAACGCAAGAAAGTTGTGCCCTTGTGCGGGATTTTCCATTTGGCCTGAGAATTCATCATCGAATTTCGATTTACTGCCTAAGTCGGGCCCGCAAGGCCGACGCGCCTCTGCACTTCTGATATCTTGGGAACCATGGATCAAGACGGGATTTTCTTCGCGGTCAATAAGGTGGCGCCGGGGTGGCGCCAGGGCCTGACAGACCTGAGCGACATGCCCTATCGGTGCCGACGGGGGCGCCGCGGGCGGCTTCTGCACATGGCGGTCAAGCCATTCGCCAAGGTCGGGCTTGGTCTTTGGAATGCAGGCCTTGCCGGCCGCGACGCCCTTCTGGATGCGTGGGAAAACCGGCGCGGCGCGGAAGACCGGCTGCTGCGTCGCTTCACCGGCGCGGGGGGCGGGCAAGGACGCTCGGTGGCGATCTACTCCCATTTCGCCCCCCATTCCGGCATCAGCGCCATGGTGGCCCGGCAGGTGCGGGATTATGCGCGCCTGGGCTTCCGCGTCATCTTCGTGTCCGCCTCCCCCCGCTTCACGGACCAGGATTTCGCGACCATCGGGGACAGCGTGGAGATCGCCCTGCACCGGCGCAATTTCGGGCTGGATTTCGGGAGCTGGGCGGATGCCATCGCGCTCCTGCCCGACCTCACGGCGGGTCTGGACGAATTGCTGCTGGTCAATGATTCCGTCCTCGGCCCCATCCATCCGCTGGATGGTTGCCTGGCCCAGATGCGGGCGGGCGGCGAGGGCCTGTTCGGCATGACGGACAGCGTCCAGCACGCCCCGCATCTGCAATCCTACTTCCTGCTCGCCCGGGGCGGCGATGTCGTCGCCGATCTCGCGGGCTTCATCGCCGCCGGGCGGCTCAGCGTGCGCAAGCGCCGGATGGTGAAGCGCTTCGAGGTGGCCCTGAGCGGGCACATGCGCGATCTCGGCCACCGCGTCGCGGCGCTGTGGAACTACGAGGCGCTGGAAGCGGAATTGTTGCGCTCGGACACGGACGTGGCCGCCCTGTTCGCTGAACTTCCCGCCGGCCGCCTGCGGGCCAGCGACCCCGGCCTGTTCGGGCTGCGACGCCAGCTGCTCGACCTGCCGTTGAACCCCGCCCACCACTTCGCCGGGCTTCTCGTGCGCCGGTGCGGCTTTCCCTTCCTCAAGACGGAGCTGGTGCAGCGCAATCCGGAGCGCATCCTCGCCGCGGTGCAGTGGCGCGACCTGATCCCCGCCGATGCGCCGGTCTCCATCCCGCTGCTGGAAGACCATCTCGCCTCGATGGAGCGGCCCATGCGACGGCGGGCGCGGCCCCTCCCGCAGCCCGCGACGCAACAAGCGGCCCCCCCGGAGGTGGACGCCCCGGCACCCCTGCCGGAGCCGCCCCTCCCACGGGCGGTTGAAAAACCATGGGAGGCGCAGCTTCGCTCGGCCTGGATGCGGAGCCGGAATGCCGGCCCTCCCGCGCCGGCCCTGCCGACGCTGGCGGCGGAGGCCCTGGCGCGCGCGGTCTCCCGCGCCCCGCTCGCCGTCAGCTTCAGCCACGATGATTATGCGATCAACACGGGCGGCGTGCAGAACGTCATCCATGGCGAGCAACAGGCCTTCGCCGGCGAAGGCCTGGGCTATCTGCACCTCTCGCCCCTGAGCCCGAGCGACCGCCTTGCCCCGGCCGAGCCCGGCAGCCTTTCCGTCAGGCTGGATGGCGTGCCCCTGGGTGTGGCGCGGGTGGGGGACCTGATGGGCCTCATGTCCGATCTCGGCCGGGAGAACGCCATTCTCGGGACCATCATCCACCATTTTGGCGGCCATGCCCCGGAACAGGTGCTGGCCCTGCACCAGGCCGCGCAATCGCCGCGAGCCATCGTCTGGCTGCATGATTTCGGGACGCTGTGCCCCAATCCATTCTTGTTGAGAAACGACATCGCCTTCTGCGGCGCGCCGCCAGCGGGCTCGGCCGCCTGCGGCGTCTGCGCCCATGGCGCCGGACGGCGCGGGCATATGGACCGGCTGCGTGCCTTCTTCGAGGCGAGCAGGCCCACCTTCCTCGCGCCCTCCCGCACCGCTCTCACCTTCTGGCGCGAACGCATGGGCCTCGCGGAGGCGTTCGCGCCGGGCGATGTGGTGCCGCCGCTTCGCCTCCGGCCGCTGCCCTCCGCCGCGTCCTGGCGCGTGCAGGGGCGTCGCCTGCGCATCGCGCATCTCGGCGTTCGCAGCACGCACAAGGGCTGGACCACATTCGCAGGGCTGGCCGAGCGGCTGGCCGGCGATGAGCGATACGAGTTCCTCCAGCTCGGGCTCGACCTGGGCTGCCCGCTGCCGTCAGGCGTGCGCCACGTGCAGGTGGAGGTGACGCCCGCCTGCCCGACCGCCATGGCCGATGCCATCGCGGCCGAGGGGGTGGATGTGGTCATCAACTGGTCGCAGTGCTTCGAGACCTTTTCCTTCTCCGCGCATGAGGCCCTGGCAGCGGGCGCCCTGCTCATCACCCATCCGGGGGCGGGCCACATCCCCGCCGCCATCGCCGAGGCCGCGCCGGACCAGGGGCTGGTCGTCGCGGATGCCAAGGCGCTGGAGGCGCTGTTCATCTCCGGCGCCATCCAGGACGCCTGCGCCCGGTCGCCGGCCACACGCCACATGCTGCTGTTCGGCGGCGGCACTGCGGAATGGCTGCTGGCACAGCGGGCCGATGCCCGAAAGCGGGCACTGGCGCGACATGGCTGACACCGCCATGCACTGCTTCACCTCGGCATCCCTCGCCTATGCCGACCGCGCCATGGTGCTCGCCACCAGCCTGCGCCGCATGCATCCGGACTGGGTGCTGTGGCTGTGCCTGGTGGACGTTCCGCCTCCCGGCTTCTCGATGGAGGCGTTGACGGCGGCCTTCGACCATGTGGTGCCGGCCGAGGAGTTGCCCCTTCCCCATCCGCGCAGCTGGCTGTTCGGCCATGACATCGTGGAGGCCTGCACCGCCGTGAAGGGCGCGATGCTGCTGCACATGCAGGCGCGGGGGGCGGGGCGGGTGGTCTATCTCGATCCCGACATCGCCGTCTTCGCCCCCCTCACCGGCATCGTCGAGCGGCTGGAACAGGCCGACATCGTGCTGACCCCGCACCTTCTGGACCCGGAGCCGACGCTGGCCGGCGTGCTGGACCATGAAATCGGCGCCCTGAAGCACGGCATCTACAATCTCGGCTTCATCGCCGTGTCCGCGCGGCCCGAGGGCCGGCGCTTCGCCCGCTGGTGGGCGGACCGGCTGCGCCTGTTCTGCGTGGACGACATTCCCGGCGGCCTGTTCACGGACCAGCGGTGGTGCGACCATGTGCCGGCCTTCTTCCCCTCCACCCACATCCTGCGCGATCCCGGTTGCAATGTCGCAAGCTGGAACCTGGTCAACCGCCCGCTTTCCATCGGGCAGGACGGGGTGATCCGGGCGGCCGGCGCCCCGCTCCGCTTCTTCCACTTCACCAAGTTCACCAGTGTCGGGCGCCCCATGCTGGAGCGCCATGCCGGCTCCGACAGCGCGCTGGACGAGGTGATGACCTGGTATGCGACCGCACTCGCGGACCATGCGCCGGCGGGCCTGCCGGCTGGCTGGTGGGCCTATGGCACCCATGCGGACGGGCAGCCCATTCCCCGCGCCCATCGCCGGGCCTGGCGTGCGGACGCCGCATTGCGGGCGCAGGTGGAGGACCCATTCGCGCTTGCCTCCGGGGACTTCGCGCGCCTCGCGGGATATCCCGCATGAGCCTGCCGCGCATCGCGCGCGGCTTGGCGGTTGGCGCCGCGACCGGTTCATGGGGCCGGCCTGCCTCGCCGGGCGAGAGATGACGAGGGCATGATGCGCGGGCTGATCATCCTCATCTGGCTCATTTCGCTCGCGGTGAATGCGCCGGGGCACCTGTCCTTTGATTCCATCGTTCAATTTGCCGAAGGGCGGAGCGGCGTCTTCGGCGGTTTCCATCCGCCGATCATGTCGGCGCTGCTCGGGGTGTTCGATCGGGTTCTTCCCGGCACGGCGCTGTATCTCGTCTTCGCCTCCGCCCTTTTCTACCTGCCGATCCTGGCGCTGGCCGGCGGCGATGCGGCGCGCCGCCCCCTGAACCGGCTGGCGGGCGCCGCCCTGATCCTGCTTCTCGTCACGCCATTCCTGCTGATCTACCAGGGCATCGTCTGGAAGGACGTGCTGTTTGCCAATCTCGCCCTCTCCACCTTCGCCTGCCTGGTGCAGGCGGAACGGGAGGAACGGCGCCCGACCCGCCTGGCCTGGCTGGGCGCGGCCGCGGTGCTGGCCGCCCTCGCCGCCGCCACGCGCCAGAACGGGCTGGTGGTGCCGCTCTTCGCGGCGGCGGCCCTCGCCTGGCGGATGCCGCCGCCGGTGCGCCTGCGCAGGCGGTTGGCAGCGGCGGGCCTCTGGCTTCTGGTGACCGGCCTTGGCCTGCTGGGCACCCAGGCGGGCATCCGCCTCGCGGCGACGCAGCCCCTGGGAAACGGCGTCACCTTCGCCCTGACGGCGCTGCGGCAGTATGACATGGTGGGGATGGTCGCCCATGGCGCGCCGCCCTTCAGGGGCGCGGAGGCCGATACGCCGGAGGCGGCGCGGGTGGCCGCCGATTTCCGCCGGCTCTACGAGGCGAGCCGGCTCGACCGGGTGAAGGCGGCGCCGGAGGTCATCGCCTATTTCGCCCAGGCCGGCGGTGACAGCGGGCAATGGTGGCAGATGGTGCGGGACAATCCCGGCGCATGGCTCGCCCATCGGGCGGCGGTGTTCCGCTGGATGGTGCTGCCGCCCGACATCCGTGAATGCCTGCCGGTCTGGATCGGCGTGGAGGGGCCCGCCGGGCCGATCACCTCCTTGGGCCTCACCCGCGGTTCCCGCCCGCAGGACAGCGCGCTCTATGCCTATGCGACCCGATGGTTCGGCACGCCCCTGTTCCTGAACGGCGCCTGGGCGCTTCTGGCCGTGGGGCTCGGCGCCCTGCTGCTGCGGCGCCGCGCGACGGGCGATGCGACGATGGTCGGGCTTCTCGCGGCCGCGCTCGCCTTCGCCGGCAGCTTCGCCCTCATCGGCATCGCCTGCGATGTGCGCTACCTTTTCCTGCTGCCTGTCGCCTGCTGCGGCGCCCTCGCCCATCTCGCCGCGGCGCCGAAGCGGGCTGTCGCCTAGAGCATGCCGCGTTCACATGCGTTCACGCAGCCTGCTCCAACCTTTGTGGAGCGCGGGATTCAGCGTGTTCGGTGATTCCACCTCAACGCATCCCGCTCCAGGACATAGTGCTGCTTTCAAGGGTCGGTCCGTCCTGCAAGGTGGGCCAGTGGCTGGCCTCGATGCCGGCGAGTTGCACCGCCTCTCGCGCATCCTCGGCGAACACTCCCCGCAAATAGGCGATGTCGGCCGGCGACGGCCCGTCCTGCGGATAGGGGTTGGAATTGGCCCGGATGTGGGGCACCCGCGGGAAGGGGGCGATATTGGCGAAATCGGCGATCCGTCGCAGCGCGCCCGCCACATCGCGGAACAGGGTCGCGTGGTCGAGCAGCAGCACCTGCTTGTCGGAGAACAGCATCAGCGCCCGGCGGAGCTGGGCCGCGTACATGCCCCGTTCCACATAGGAGAACAGGCGCCAGGCGGATTCCGGCGCGCCGGCTTCCAGGCGCCGCCGGCCCTCCCTGATCGCCTCCGCGAAGGCCAGGGGCTCCGTCCCATGGTGCCGCTGCATGCACCATTGGGACCAGGCCCGCTCAATGGGATCCCGCAGGATGATGACGATCCGCGCGTGTGGATTGTAGCGCCGGACCCGTGCCAGGGCGGGGGGCCAGAAACTGGTGATGGGGGTTGCCTCGAACCGGAGTTCATCCCGCCGCGCGGGCGGATAGAAGGCATGCAGCCGCTCATCCGGCGGCTGGCTCCAGTCCAGCGTCTCGTCGTCGAAGACGTGGGTTTCCTTGACCGAGGGGCCGATGAGGCCGGGGTGGAGGCGCAGATAGGCGTCGAGGCTGGTGGTGCCCGCCTTCTGCACGCCGGCGATGAACAGGCCGACCCGTTCCATCACACGCCGAGGCCCCCGGGCAGCGACCTGTTGAGGCGCTCGAAAAGCGCCGCCAGCGCCGCGCCGTCCCGCAGGGGATCATCGGATTTCCAGGCCGGATGCTCCGCCGTGAGGCGGTGATGGAGGAATTCCATCTCGGTGGAGAGCGAAAATCCCGCCGCGCAGGAGAGGACCGCCTCCGCCGCCGCATCCACCTCCGCCTGCCCGGCCGCGTCATCCGTCTCCGCAAGGCGCGAGAGAGTGGCATGGAGGCGGTCGAGCCGCGTGCCGATGGCAGGACCGAACACGTCGCTGGACCGAAGCGCGTGATGGTGGCGCAGCGACGGCTTCACGGGCGCCACCTCCGGGTCTTCGGCGTGCCAGGGGCCTGGCAGGGTGCGAATGCGGGCAGCGGTTCCCCGCCAGTCCGCAAGCATGTCTTCATAGCGCACGGTGATGCGCGGCAGGTCGCGGCTGTCCCGTTCCGCGGCGATCATGTGCCGCGCCCAGAGCAGGCCGGCATAGCTGGCCGACATCTGGTTCCGCACCGCGAGCGAAGTGGCCACTTCCGCCGGATGGCGCAGGGCCATCACCACGCAGGCCTCCCGCCCCGCCAACCCGAGGATCCGCCGGAACAGGGGAAAGAAGCGGCACATCCTCGGGTCCTTGATGACCGGCAGCGCGGCATCGGAAAACTCCGCGGCCACGGCCTCCACCAACTCGCCGATCAGGGCCTCGGCAACCTCGGGTGGCGCCGCGGCGAGGGAAAATGGCCTTACATCGAACCAGACGGAGCCCGCGGCGGACAGCAGGCGCTCGTGCAGGACCACCAGCGCGGACGGTTCGAAATAACCTTCGGGATTGTCCGGCCCCGGAGGGCTCAGCCGCAGCGGCAGGTTCGCCCCGAGGCAGGCGAGCAGATGGGTGAGCGCGGATGTGCCGCTGCGATGCATGCCAAGGACGATACAGGCATGCCCGGACAAGGGGGGTGGCGTCATCGGTCCAGACCGCCGCCGACAGGCGGCATGCCGCCCTGGCCATCGGCGATGCCCCGAAGGAAATTGCCGTCTGCGGCTTTTGCGGGCAGGTCGTTCAATGACACGTTATCGTCCAACATGGAGTCCTGGATCGGTCAGAGTTGGGGCTTCGTCGCTCCATGCCCACCATCAGGTCGGCCGGCCAAGCAAGCCCTGCACGCCCGTCGAAGCCGGCGTGTCCGCCACCTTCGCCGACGCCACCCGATCCCAGGCGGAGAGGAGATCAATGGAGGGGGGCGCTGGATGGCCTATCGCATTTATCACCTGCCCCGCAATCCAGTTCCATAGGCCTGCTGGCGCGGACGCCGCAGGATGCACGATAGGTGGCGCGCTCCGATCAGGATGATGTCTGGCTGCCCCCAAAGCCGGAGCGCATATGCGCCGCGTTGTCCAGGGTGGCAGAAGGCGTTCCCGCACTCTCCTGCCCTCGCCAACGGATCGTTGACCGAAACCTCAAACCTGTCGGGTTGAGTGCCGAGACCCTTGCATGGGGCGAAGGCCATGCAGCCGCGAGTTCGCGCCTGAGGCGGTGACGCTGGTCGGGGATCGCGGGGCTGCCGTGCCTCAGGCCTGTCGCGCCCGCTGTCCTGCCGATGCTCGGCGCTGGATGTATCGCGCGCCGGTTTCCATGTCCGGCTGGCCCGAAAGGCGCGTCCGCCCCGATGGCCGCCATGCTTTCTAGAGCATGCCGCGTTCACATGCGGTCACGCAGCCTGCTCTCACCTTTGTGGAGAGCGGGATTCAGCGTTCTCAGTGATTCCACCGCATCCCGCTCAGGGCGCCGCGCGTCTGGCGGCATACCACTCGAGGGCATCCTGCACGGCGCCGTCGAACATCAGCCTGCCGTGCTCCATCACGATGCCGCGTGTGCAAAACCGAATAACGGCCTCCGCGGAATGCGACGCGAGGACAAGTATACCGGATCTCGCAACGAGTTCGTCCAATCGCCGCGCGGCGCGCTCCATGAAGGCGGCATCTCCGGCGGCGATCTGCTCATCCAGCAGGAGGATGTCCGGTTGGATGCTGGTGGACACGGCGAAGGCCAGCCTGGCCCGCATGCCCTCCGAATATGTTCGGAGCGGCATGGACAGGAAGGAGCCCAGTCCTGCAAAGGCCTCGATGTCGGGCAGACGTGCTTCAACCTCCCGCTTGGTCATGCCGAGGTAAAGGCTGCGGAGGCGTATGTTCTCATAGCCGGTCGCATCAGGGTCCATCCCGAAACCGGTGTCGAACAGTGGCGCCACGCTTCCGGACAGCCTCACATCCCCCGTCTGCGGGATGTAGATTCCGGCAATTACACGAAGCAGCGTGGTCTTGCCGGCGCCATTATGGCCGATCAGCGCAACGCGTTCGCCATGTCCGATATGGAGCGACAGATTATCAATGGCGCTGATCACGATACGCCCGTTGCTTGCGGGTTTCACACGACCACCGGTGCCCGCCTCAAGCACACGATATTTGAGGGAGCGGTTCGCGCCATCGTAGATCGGAAAGCTGACGCAGATGTCTTTCAAGAAAATGTCTGACAAGCTCCGGTCCTTTGCCGTCAGAGCCAATACGCGATGCGCGCCCTGAAGCGTGCAAACAAGAAAAACGCGCCGAGGATGGCCAATAAGGTGCAGCTCAAGGCAAATACCCAATAGAGCAAGGGTGGCGGCGTTCCGAGAAGCGGGTCCCGGAATGTTGAAAGGATGTAGTGAAGCGGATTGAGGTAGGCTACGAGCGCACGCGTCGGAGGTAAGTCATCAGCGCGCCATATAATGGGTGTCACAAAGAAGACAAGCGTCACCAAATTCGTTATCATCAGTGGAATATCGCGGAAGCGGGCGCTGAGTATGCCAAATCCGAACGAAAGGGCCGCGCCAAATATTGCTAAATTAACGAGGGCAGGTATGACGAGAAGTGTACTCACTCCAATCGGAACGCCAAAGGCTATGATAAGAAGCAAAATAACGACGCCATGATGCGCCGATATGATGAGGTTTCGCCATACTGTTCTAAAAACATGAACGCTCAGCGGTATCGCTACTTGCTTTATTGCGCCCTCAGCTGAAGTAAATGCCATGCAGCCCTCATTGATGAGTGCGGCGATGAGCATCCATCCAATCAGCCCAATTCCCACATACGGCAAATATTCTGACAGCGGCTGTCCAAAAAGGCTGCCATAAACCAGTCCGAGTCCAAGCACAAATGCCGCAACACTCAAGGTGATCCAAAATGGACCCAGAACAGACCGGCGATATCGTTGCTTCACATCGAGCCACCCGATCGCCATCCAAAGACCTGGGTGACGTAGGGCCTTCAGCAGGTCCGTTGCGGCCGCGCGTGCCATGCCGGGGTCAACGCCGAAGGCGCGCAAAGGGGCTGTATTGGGCCGGCCCATGTTCTCAACTCAAAAAGGGTGAAAAGGCAAACCCAAGCCAGCGCCTTGCCGAACCTGATGAAAGCGGTCGGACCATGGGTGGCGCGCAAGTTACGCCCCTGGGTGGGGTTGGGCAACCGCACGGCCCGCGGCCATGGGCGCGCGAGGTTCGGCGCCCGGACGCTCGATCATGTGATGCGGCGGAAGCCGCCCCCGCGTCTCAGATCCGCGCGCCCCAGAACATCGGGTAGGCCGCGCGCGGCAGGTCGCGCAGCCGGTCACGGTAGCCGGCCGGGATGGTGAACTGGCCCCACATCAGCGAAGGCACATGCTCCACCACCCGCGCCTGGATGCGCGCCGCGATGGCGCGCCGCCCGGCCGGGTCGGCGGTGGCGGCGAATTCGCGCAGCGCGGCCTCGATCTCGCGGTCGCAATCCCAGCCCGTGAAGTCGGCGCAGGTGTTGGACACGTAGAAATGCGTGAGCGGCGAGAACATGTCCGTGCCGTTCGCGTAGACGGAGAACATGTGCCACCCCTCGCGCCGCGCCCGCCGCGCCAGCAGGGTGCCCCAGTCCATCACCTGCTCCTCGACGCGGAAACCCGCCTGCTGCATGGCCTGGATGGTCACCTGCGCCGCCGTCTGGCTGATGCCGCCTGCCACCGTCAGGAAGGTCAGCGGCTGGCCGCGGTAATTCGTCGCCGCCAGCATCCGCCGCGCCTCCGCCACGTCGAAGCCCATGCGTTCCGCGCCCAGCCGGCTTTCCATCGGGCCTTCGCACAGGAAGGCCGAGGGGCAGGGGGGCGAGCGGTAGCGTTCCGGCACGCCGATGGCGGTGAGGATCGCGGTCTGGTCCACGCAGCGCCAGAGCACCTGGCGGATGGCCGGGTCGTTGAAGGGCTCGGCCGCGTGGTTGATGCGGAAATTGCCCTGGAACTGGTGGATGCCGCCGAAGCCCTGGGTGCGGACGCCGCGCGCGCGCTCGATGCGCGGCAGCAGGTCGAAGGGCAGGTACTGCATGTAGTCGATCTCGCCCTGGATGAGGGCGGAGGCGCCGGTCGCCTGGTCGGGCATCACGCGCAGGTTCAGCCGGTCGATATGGGCGCGCTTGCTGCCGGCCAGGAAGTCCTGCGGTTCCTCGCGCGGGACATAGCCCTCGAAGCGCTCCAGCACCATGAGGTCGCCGGGCCGCCAGTCGGCGGCGCGGAAGCGGAAGGGGCCGCTGCCCAGCGGCTCGCGCAGGCGCTGCTCCACCGGCACGGCGGCGAGGCGCGCGGGCATCATGACGGGCAGGGGCGCGTTGGGCTTGCCCAGCACGTCCAGCACCAGCGGGAAGGGGCGGCTGAGGGTCAGGCGGAAGCTGCGCGCATCGGTGGCCACGAGTTCCGCCTTGGCGGCCCAGAGCATGCGGCCCAGCGCGTCCCGCGGCGCCCAGCGCTCCAGGCTCGCCACGCAATCGGCGGCGGTGACGGGCGTGTTGTCATGCCACATGAGGCCGGGGCGCAGGCGGAAGCTCCAGGTCAGGCCGTCGCCGCTGGTCTCCCAGGCCTCCACCATCTGCGGGCGGATGACGCCTTCTCCGTCCATGGCGAAGAGCGTGTCGAAGACATGGGTGGCGAAGCTGCGGGTGATGGCGGCGGTGGTCGCGTGCGGGTCGAGGATGACCACCTCGCTCTCCAGGACGATGTTCGCCACCGTGCTGGCGCGGGCCGTGCCCGCCAGCATCGGAAGGGCAAGCCCGGCCCCCAGCACGCCGCGTCGCGAGAGACTGCCCATTCCCCGTTCCTCCTGATGATATATTCTCCACAGGCTAGGTGGCCGCCGGAAGCGCGGTCAAGCGAAACGGTTGGGGGATGCATGGACGCGGAAGAGTTGCGGGCGGCGGCACGGGCGGCGCTGCCGCCGCTGGAGGGCAGCGTCACGGTCGCCGGCCTGCATGGCCCCGCCACCATCCGGCGCGACGCCGATGGCGTGCCCCATGTGCGGGCCGGGACGGCGCGAGACGCCTTCTTCGCCCAGGGCTTCGCCCATGCCCAGGACCGGCTGTTCCAGCTGGAACTGAACCGCCGCCGCGCGCTGGGGCGCAGCGCGGAATGGCTGGGGCCCGCCGCCTTCGCGGCGGATGCGCTGGCGCGGCGCCTGGGCATCGAGGCCGCGAGCCGGCGCGACGCGGCGGCGCTGGACGCGCCTGCGCGGGACATGATCGCCGCCTATGCCGCGGGGGTGAACGCCTTCCTGGCCAGCGGCGCCCCGCTGCCCATCGAATATACCCTGCTGGGCGCCACGCCCGAGCCCTGGGAGGGCTGGCAATGCATCGCGGTGATGCGCCGCCTCGGGCTGCTGATGGGCTCGGTCTGGTTCAAGCTCTGGCGCGCCGCGGCGCTGCCGGTGGCGGGCGAGGCCACCACCAGCCTGCGCTATGATGATGGCGGCGCGGACGCCTTCATCCTGCCCCCGGGCGCGGAGGGGGAGCGCTGGCGCGCGGCCCTGTCGGACCTCGCCCCCGCCGTGGCTTCCCTGCTGGAGGCGGCCGAGGCCGACGCCACCGGCGGCGGCAGCAACAACTGGGTGGTGTCGGGCCGCCTGACGGACACCGGCCGCCCCGTCCTGGCGGGCGATCCGCACCGCGTCTTCGAACTCCCCAACATGTATGTGCAGACGGGGCTGAGCTGCCCGGAATTCGACGTGATCGGCCTGACGGTGCCGGGCGTGCCGGGCTTCCCGCACTTCGCGCACAATGGCCAGGTGGCCTGGTGCGTGACGCATACCTTCGCGGACATCCACGACCTCTATCTGGAACGCTTCGACGCCGAGGGCGCGCGCACGGAATTCCGCGGCGGGTGGCTGCCCGTGCGCCGCCGCGTCGAGATTGTGGCGGTGCGGGGCGAGGCGCCGCGCGAGGTGGAGATCATCGAGACCCATCACGGCCCCGTGATCTGCGGCGAGCCCTCGCGCGGCACCGCGCTCGCGCTGAAATCCGTGCAGTTCGCCGAGACCGACCGCAGCTTCGACTGCCTGCCGCGCCTGCTGACGGCGCCGAGCGTGGCCGCGCTGTTCGAGGCCACGCGCGGCTGGGGGCTGATCGACCACAATCTGGTGGCCGCCGATACGGCAGGCGGCACCGGCTTCCTGCTGCGCGCCCGCGTGCCACGCCGCAGCCGCGAGAATGGCTGGCTGCCCGTGCCCGGCTGGACCGGCGCGCATGAGTGGCAGGGCTGGATCGCGCATGAGGAGATGCCCCAGGTTCTGGACCCCGCGCCGGGCCTGCTCGTCACCGCGAACAACCGCGTCGTGCCCGACGACCACCCGGATTACCTCTGCACCGACTGCCACCCACCCTATCGCGCCGCCCGCATCCAGGAACTTTTGCAGGACCCCGCGCGGCGCAGCGTGGAGGGCGCGGCCGGCGTCCATGCCGACACGCTCTCGCCCATCGCGCGCCTGTTCCAGGAGCGGCTGGCGCGGCTGCCAACGCCATCGCCCGCCGCCGCCCGGCTGCGCGAGGCGCTGCTGGCCTGGGATGGGCGCATGGAGGCCGGTTCGGAAGCCGCCAGCGCCTATATCGCGCTGCGCCTGGCGCTCACGCGGCGCCTCGCCGAGGCCAGCGGGCTGGGCGGCCTGGCCGGGCATGCATGGTTGAGCCCCGCCCCGGGCGTCGCGCCGCTGACCCAGCTCTGGTGGTGCCTGCCGCGCCTGCTGCGGGAGGATGATGCGCGGCTGCTGGGCGGCCTCTCCTGGGAGGCGGCGCTGGCCGAGGCGCTGGAACAGGTGGCGGCCGCCCCGCCCGCCGCGAACTGGGGCGAGGCGCACCGCCCGCGCTTCACCCACCCGCTCTCGCCGGCCTTTCCCTGGGCGGCGGCGGTGCTGGACCCGCCGGCGCAGCCGCTCGCCGGCGATGGGGACACGGTGCAGGCCAATGGGCTGGTCGCGCCGCTCGGCCCGGCGGCCGCCTATGGGGCGCTGGCGCGCTATGCCTTCGATGTGGGCGATTGGGAGAACAGCCGCTGGGTGGTGTTCCTCGGCGCCTCGGGCCATCCGGCCAGCCCGCATTACGCCGACCAGCACGCCGACTGGGCGGCCTGCCGGATGCGGCCCATGCGCCGCCACCCGCAGGCGGGCCCCTGCACGACCCTGCTGCCGGCGTGAACAGGATGGCCCCCGACCCCCGCGACAGCCTGACCAGCCGCGTCCATGCGGAGCTGCGCGCGGGGCTGCTGCACGGAAGGCTGCGGCCCGGCCAGCGCCTCAAGATCCGGGAGCTGGCTTCCGCCATGGGCGTGAGCGAGACGCCCGTGCGCGAGGCGGTGATGCAGCTGGTCCGCGAGGGCGGGCTGGAGCTGCGCCCCGCCTCCGCCATCCGCGTGGTGCGCCTCAGCCTGTCCGACTACCTGGAGCTACGGCGCATCCGCATGCTGCTGGAGGGCCTGGCGGCCGAGGAGGCGGCCCGCCGCGCCACGCCCCCCGCCGTGGCGGCCCTGGCCGAGGACCATGCGGCGCTGGAGGCGGCCGAGGCATCCGGCGAATGGCAGCCGGCCATCGAGGCCAATTTCCGCTTCCACCACGGGCTGTGGCGGCTGGCGGGGATGCCCAATTTGCTGGGCATCCTGGAGGGGATCTGGCTGCGGAACGGGCCGCTGCTGAACCTGCTCTACCCGGATGCGAAGCCCAGCTACCTCGGGCGGCACCGCCATCTCGACATCCTGGACGGGCTGCGCGCGCGCGATGCCGAGCACACGCGGGCCGCCATGCACGCGGACCTGGTGGAGGGCGGGCGCGGCCTGCTGCGGCGGCTGGAGGAGTTGGAGGCCACCGAATCCCGTTGCGCGTGAGTTTTCGGGGTGTTTTGATATATCCTCCATAATTGGAAGGCCCTCCATGCCCCGCGCCCCCGCCTCCGACGCCACCCTGCGCGAACGGGCGCTGCGCGTGGTGCCGGGCGGCATGTGGGGCCATCTGCACGCGCAGCGCCTGCCGCAGGGCTACCCGCAATTCTTCGCCCGCGCGGAGGCCGGCCATATCTGGGACGCGGATGGCCGCGAATATGTGGATTTGATGTGCAGCTGGGGGCCCATCGTGCTGGGCCACCACGACCCGGTGGTGGACGCCGCCGCCGCCCGCCAGGCCGCGCTGGGCGACTGCCTGAACGGCCCTGCCCCCGTGATGGTGGAGCTGGCCGAACGCCTGGTGGACCGCATCCCGCACGCGGACTGGGCCATGTTCCAGAAGAACGGCACCGACGCGACCACCGCCTGCGTCACCATCGCCCGCGCCGCCACGGGCAGGCGCGTGATCCTGGTGGCACAGGGCAGCTATCACGGCGCGGCGCCCTGGTGCACGCCCGTCCCCGCCGGCACCACCGACACGGACCGCGCCCACCAGCTGCGCTTCCGCTACAATGACGTGGCGAGCCTGGAGGCGGCGGCCGATGCGGCGGGCGATGACCTGGCCGCCGTCATCGTCACCGCCTTCCGCCACGACAATGTGGTGGACCAGGAAATGCCCACGCCCGAATTCGCCCTGGCCATGCGCCGCCTCTGCGACCGGCGGGGCGCGGCGCTGATCCTGGACGATGTGCGCGCCGGCTTCCGGCTGCACCGCGGCGGCAGCTGGGAGGGGCTGGGCGTGCGGCCCGACCTCTCGGCCTGGAGCAAGGCCATCGCGAACGGCCATGCGCTGGCCGCCGTGACCGGCAGCGACGCGCTGCGCGAGGCGGCTTCGCGCGTCTTCGTCACCGGCAGCTTCTGGTGCGCTGCCGTGCCGATGGCGGCGGCGCTGGCCACGCTGCAACGCCTCGATGAACTCGACGCGGTGGCGCACATGGAACGCCTGGGCCGGCGGCTGCGCGAGGGGCTCGCCGCGCTGGCCGCGCAGCACCGCGTGGGGCTGCGCCAGTCGGGGCCGGTGCAGATGCCGCTCTTCCTCTTCGACGGCGATGCGGAGTTCCGACAGGGCTCGGCCTTCTGCCGCGCCGCGCTGGAGGCGGGCGCCTATCTCCACCCGCGCCACAACATGTTCCTCTGCGCCGCCCACACCGATTCCGACATGGACCGGGTGCTGGACGCGGCCGATGCGGGTTTCCGCGCCGTGCGCCGGCTCGCGGCATGAACCATCACCATCCAGGAGCAGTGCAATGGGTAGCATGACGGGTTTCGCGCGCCGCTCGGTCGTGGCGGCGCTCATGGCGCTCGGCCTCGGCGGCCCGGCGCTCGCGCAGCAGGCGCCGTCCACGCTGGTGGTGGCGCGGAACATGGACGTGAACTCGCTCGATCCGCATCGCGGCTTCTGCGACACCTGCCAGATCGTCTTCGACGCGCTCTACGACACGCTCGTCACCATCGGGCCGGACAACCGCACGCCGGTGCCGCGGCTCGCCACGCGCTGGGAGGCCTCGTCCGACCTCACGCGCTGGACCTTCCACCTCGACCCGCGCGCGCGCTTCGCCTCGGGCCGCGCGGTGGAGGCGGCGGATGTCGCCTGGTCCTTCCGGCGGCTGGCCGCGACGCGCGCCAGCAGCAGCTTCCTGGCGGGCGACATCGAGCGCATCGAGACGCCCGATGCGCACACGGTCGTCGTCCACCTGAAGGCGGCGAATTCCGAGTTCATCGGCATCGCGGCCGCGCCCTACATGGCCGTGGTGGACCGCGTGGTGGCCGAGGCGGCGGGCATCCGCGCCGAGGGCGAGGTGGCGCAGGATGGCGGCGACCGCTGGTTCGGCGAGAACTCCGCCGGCAGCGGCCCCTTCACCCTGGCCCGCTACCGCCCGAATGACGAGCTGCGCCTCGCGCGCAACGCGAATTACTGGCGCGACGCCCCCGCCTTCGCCGAGGTCGTGATCCGCCAGGCGGCGGGCGCCGCGGTGCAGGGGCAGCTGCTGGCCTCGGGCGGGGCCGACATCGCGCTGCAGCTCGACACCGAGACGGCGCGTGCCCTGCCGCGCGACCGGGCCACGGTGCAGGTGCTGCCCTCGCCCAACTTCATCTACCTCGCCATCGCGCCCGGGGCGCCGGCGGCGCAGGGGCGCTTCACGCCGGAGGTGCGCGAGGCCATCTCGCTCGCTGTGGACCGCGCGGCGATGATCGAGTTCGTGCTGGGCGGCGCGGGCAAGCCGCAGGCCAGCCCCATCCCCAACGGCTTCCCCGGTAGCGCGGGGCTGGAGGTGCCGGGCACCGACCTGGCGCGGGCGCGGCAGATGCTCGCCGCCGCCGGCCATGGGCGCGGCTTCGACGTGGATTTCACCTTCCCCGCCATCAACAGCTATGGCGCGGACATGTCGCTGGTCGCGCAGCGGCTCCAGCAGGATCTGGGCCGGGTGGGCATCCGGCTGCGGCTGCAGCCCGCCACCTTCCCGGTCTGGGTGCAGCAGATGCGCGCCGCCCAGCTGCCCATGACCATCGGCTACTACGCGCCCGACTATTTCGGCTCGGCGCAATATGTGAACTTCTTCGGCATCATGGAGGGCACGCCCTGGTTCACGCGCGCAGGCGGCGGCAACCTGCCCTCCATCGCGAACGGGGAATTGCGCGGCCTGCTGACCCGCGCCCTCGCCGCGCCGGAAGCGGAGCGCGAGTCCGCCTTCCAGGCCGTCGCGCGGTCCATGATGGGGGACCGGATCATCCTGCCGCTGCTCTCGCCGGACCTTGTCATCGCGCACCGTCCGGGCTTGCAGGGCGTGCGCTACAGCACCTGCTGCAACCTGCCGCTGGCCGAGATCCGCCCCCGCTGACGTGGTCCTGATCCAGCGCCTGCTGCTGCTGCCCGTCCTGCTGCTGGGCATCGCGGCGGTCAGCTTCGGCCTGTCGCGCGCCACCGGCGTGGACCCCGTGATCGCCATCGTGGGCGAGCGTGCCATGGAGGACCCCGCCGTGGTCGCCGCCGCCCGCGCGCAATGGGGGCTGGACCGGCCGGTGGTGGTGCAGTTCCTGCGCCATGTGGCCAATGCGGCGCAGGGCGATTTCGGCACCTCCTTCCGCACCCGCCGGCCGGTGGGCACGGATCTGGCGGAGCGCCTGCCGGCCACGCTCGAACTGGTGCTGGCGGCCACGCTGCTGGGCACGCTGCTGGGTGGCGCCCTGGCGCTGCTGAGCGCGCGCTGGCCGCATGGGCTGCTGGACCAAGCGGTGCGCGGCTTCGCCTCGGCCGGCGTGTCCATTCCGGTCTTCCTGGCGGGGCTGCTGTTCCTATGGCTGTTCGCCACCTGGCTCGACTGGCTGCCGGGGCCGGGGCGGCTGGATGCGCGGCTGACGCCGCCGCCCGTGTGGACGGGGCTGCTGCTGGTGGACGCGGCCTGGGCGATGGACTGGGCGGTGTGGCGGGATGCCGCGCGGCGCCTGGTGCTGCCGGCCGCCGCCCTGGGCTGGGGCATCGCGGCGCTGGTCGCGCGGCTGCTGCGCGCGACCCTGATCGAGGAGCTCGCGCGCTTCCACATCGTCGCCGCGCGCTCCCGCGGGTTGAGTGAGGGGCGGCTGCTGCTGGACCACGCTCTGCCCAACGCGATGGTGCCGGCGCTGACCTTGATCAGCCTTTCCTTCGCCACGCTGGTGGCCGGGGCGGTGCTGACCGAGACGGTCTTCGCATGGCCCGGCGTCGGCGCCTATGCGCTGGAATCCGCGCGCACCCTGGACTACCCGGCGATCATGGCGGTGACCATGCTGGGCGGCGTGGCGCTGGCGCTCAGCGGCGTGGTGGCCGATGCGGGCCAGGCCTGGCTCGACCCGCGCCTGCGGGACCGTTGAGGGGTGTGGCGCCGCGCCCTGGCCTCGCCGGCCGCCATCCTTGCCCTGGTGGTGCTGGGCTTCTGGGTGGTGACGGCCATCACCGTGCCCTGGTGGGGCCTGCCCGACCCGACCGAGAGCGTGGGCCGCCGCTTCCAGCCGCCCGGCGGCGCCTTCCCGCTGGGCACGGACGCGCTGGGCCGCTGCGTGTTCTCGCGCACCCTGCACGGCGCGCGGCTGTCGCTGCCGCTGGCCTTCTGCGTGGTGCTGGGGGCCGCGGCGCTCGGCGTGCTGCTGGGCGCCATCGCGGGCTTCCTGGGCGGGGCGGCGGACTGGCTGCTGTCGCGGGCCGCCGACATCGCGCTTGCCTTCCCGCCCGTGCTGCTGGCGCTGGCGGTGGCGGCCACGCTGGGGCCGGGGCTGCTCAATGCGGGGCTGGCGATGCTGGCGGTATGGTGGCCCATCTACCTGCGGCTCATGCGGGCGCAGGTGCGGGGCGTGATGCGGATGGAGCATGTCCAGGCGGCGGTGACGGTGGGCTCCACGCCGGCCGCCATCCTGCGCCGGCATGTGGTGCCGCTGTGCACGACGCCCATCCTGGTCGCGCTGCCGCTGGACCTCGGGCAGGTGATCCTGCTGGGGGCGGGGCTGAGCTTCGTGGGCCTGGGCGCGCCGCCGCCCGCGCCGGAATGGGGGCTGATGGTGGCCGAGGGGGCGACGGCGCTGCACCGCTGGTGGCTGGTGGCCGGGCCGGGGGGCGCCATCCTTTCCGTCGTGCTGGCCTGCACCCTGCTGGGCGACCGGCTTCGGGAGCAAGGGCGGGGCTGAGGCGCGGGGGTGTGCGGTCGCCCCGCGCGTTCCCACATGCCGGTGAATGCGCCTGTTGCTTGCCCTTCTTTTTCTCGCCGCCCTTGCCGGGGCCGTCTTCCTGGCGCTCCGGCATCTTCCGCCCGAATGGGACCCGCGCGAGCCGCTGGACCTGCGCGCCGCGCCAGGCTGGATGACCGACCTGAAGCTGCGGCGCCTTGCGCGGGAGCCGGAGGCCTGCTTCGCCGCCTTCGCCGCCTCCGGCATGACGCCGCGGCGCGTGCCCGACCGCCCCTCCGACACCGGCTGCGCGATCGAGAACGCCATGCTGCTGCCCGGCGAAGCGCGGCTGCAGCCGGCCAACCCGGTGGTGACCTGCCGCATGGCCGCCGCCTGGGTGCTGTTCGAGCGGCACAGCCTGCAACCCGCCGCCCGCGCGCATCTGGGCACGGAGGTCAGCGGCGTGCGTCACCTCGGCACCTACAATTGCCGCAACGTGAACCATGCCCGGGCCGGCCGGCGCAGCCAGCACGCGACGGCGAACGCGATCGACATCGCCGCCTTCACGCTGCGCGACGGGCGAGAGGTGCGGCTGCTGCGCGACTGGGGCGGCGCGGGGCCGGAAGCCGCCTTCCTGCGCGGCGTGCGTGATGGCGCCTGCCGCTGGTTCCGCGCCGTGCTCGGCCCGGACTACAACGCCGCGCATGCCGACCACTTCCACTTCGACATGGGGCCCTGGCGCAGTTGCCGCTGAGCGGCGCCGCGGGGGGCCTCTTCCAAGCCGGGCCGGTCTCTGTCTCCATGACCGCACCGCACAGGAGGAACACATGCCCCGAACGCCACTGAAGCCCCTTCTCGCCCGGGGCAAATGCCTCATCGCCCCCGGCGTCTTCGACCTGATCTCGACGCACATGCTGAACCAGCACGGCGCGGAAGCCACCTACATGACCGGCTTCGGCGTGGTGGCCTCGGCGCTGGGCCTGCCCGATGCGGGGCTCGCGACCTATACCGAGATGCTGGACCGCGCGCAGAAGATCGCCGCCTTCTCGAAGGCGCCGGTCATCGCCGATGCGGACACCGGCTATGGCGGGCTGCTGAACGTGCGCCACACGGTGCGCGGCTATGAGGCGGCCGGCATCGCGGCCATCCAGCTCGAGGACCAGGAATTCCCGAAGAAGTGCGGCCACACGCCCGGCCGGCGCGTGATCCCGCTGGCGGACATGGTCCGCAAGATCGAGGTGGCGGCGGACAGCCGTTCCTCGGCGGATTTCCTCATCATCGCGCGCACCGATGCGCGCACCTCGCTGGGCCTGGATGAGGCGCTGCGCCGCGCGGAGGCCTTCGCGAAGGCCGGCGCCGACATCCTTTTCGTGGAAAGCCCCGAGAGCGAGGCGGAGATGGAGGCCATCGGCCGCGCCTTCCACCAGCCGCTGCTCGCCAACATCGTGGAGGGGGGCAAGACGCCGGTGCTGCCGCGCGCGCGCCTGGCGGAGCTGGGCTTCCAGGTCGCGATCTATCCGGCCGCGGGCTTCCTCTCCACCGCCGCGGTGCTGGACGGGATGTACCGCCACCTGACCACGACGGGCAGCAGCCTCGACGCGCCGGTGCCCGTGTTCGACTTCAAGAAGTTGACGGAGATCATGGGCTTCCCCGACGTTCATGCCTTCGAGCGGCGCTGGGCGGAGACGGGCTGAACCGCGCCGCAGGGGTGCCGCGCGGCGCGCGGCTGATCCACGCCTTCGGCGCTTCCACCCGGGCCGGATGCTGCTCTAGAAGCCGGCCATGGACAACAGCATGGCCACCAAGCCCTACAGCAAGCTGAAGGGCGACCCCTACCGGGCCTATGAGGAGCTGCCCCGCGAGGTGCGCCGTGCCTTGCAGGAAGCCCTGGTGGACTGGTGCCCGTTGCGCGCGCGCGAATGGCACCTGCACCTGCTGCGCCAGCAGCGGTTGAAGCCCGCGCAGGCGGTGTCGCTGCTGGTCCAGACCATCCGTCGCCAGGACCAGGCCGAGGTCACCTCCTTCGCGCGGACATGGCCGAAGGGTGCCAGTGCCTATCCGCACCTCGCCGCCGGCGCGACGCTCCAGCGCTATGCCGGGCCGGAGGGCATGCCCGCGCTGCTGCCTCTTCCGCCCGCCGCGTCCCCGCAGCGGGCCAAGGCCCCGCCGCCCCAGCGGCCGGAGGCCCCGCCGCCGCGGCGGTCCAAGGCCCCGACCAAGCGGGCCAAGGCCCCGGCCAAGCGCAAGGCGGCCCGCCGCGCCCGGCGCTGAACCGGGACGCCCGCCCTTGGTGAGGCCACCAAGGGCGGTCAACCGCTACGCCCGCCGGATATTCCAGAACAGCGGCGGCTGGCCCTTCAGCATGCCCGTCAGGCTGCGGCGGAAGGCCGTGGGCTGGTAGTACATGCCGGTCGGCACATAGGGCACCTCGTCGAAGGCGATGCGCTGCATCTCCGTCGTCGCCGCCAGCGCCGCCGCGTCATTGGGCGCGTCGAACCAGGCGTCGCGCTGCGCCTCCATGGCGGGGATCTCCGGCCAGCCCGGCCAGGCATTGGCGCCATGCCCGCGGATGGAGGCGTGGCTCGCGGGGTTCCAATGGTCCACGCCGGACCAGAAGGTGAAGAAGCCGCTCCAGCCGCCCTGGTCCAGCGGGTTGCGGCTGGCGCGGCGGGCCACCAGCGTGCCCCAGTCGGTGGAGACGAGATCCACGTTGAAGCCCATCCGCCGGAACAGGTCCGCGCCCACCAGCGTGGCGGCGTTGATGGAGGAAAGGTCCGTCGCGTTCAGCAGCACGAGGCGCGCGCCCATGGCGCCGGCCGCCTGCAACTCGGTGCGCGCGGCCTCCACGCTCTTGCGCAGGCGGTCGAGGCCGACCGTGGAGGCGGAGGGGGATTCCGGCGCGAAATAGCCGATGCCCTCGCGCCGCAGGTCCGGCCGGCCCTCGATGCCCGTCTGGCCGATCACCGCCGTCATGAAGTCCATCTGGTTGATGGCGGTCAGCACCGCGCGGCGCACGGCGGGGTTGTTGAAAGGCTCGGTCGCGTGGTTGGGGCGGAAGATGCCGATGAGGCCCGTGTTGTTGATGATGTCCACGCCGATGTTGCGGGCCGCGGCGCCGCGCAGGAAGAGCGGGAATAGGTCGGCGGTCGGCTGCTCCCACCAATCAATTTCGCCCGATTGCAGGGCGGCGGCGGCGGTGGAGTGGTCGGGGATGATGCGCCATTCCACCCGGTCGAAATGCGCCACCTTGGGCCCGGCCGTCATGGACGGCGTGCCGTTGGGCACGGGCACATAATCCGGGTTGCGCGTGTAGGCGAGCGAGGAGCCCGGCACCCATTCATTCTGCACGAAGCGATAGGGGCCGCTGCCCACCGCCTCGGTGATGTTGGTGAAGGGGTCCACATTCGCCAGCCGCTCGGGCAGGACGAAGAGGCAGCTCGTCGTCACCTTGGAGAAGGCTTCGAGCATCTTGGGGAAGGGCTTTTCCAGCCGGATGGAGAAGACGCGGTCGCTCTCCTCCGTCATCTCGGCCACGCGGGACATCAGCACCTGGCCGAAGGCGTCGCGGCGGCCCCAGCGGCGGATGGAGGCGATGCAGTCGCGCCCGCGCACGGCGGAACCGTCATGGAACTTCAGCCCCTCGCGCAGGGTGAAGCGCCAGAGCAGGCCGTCATTTTCGACCACATGGCCCTGGACCATCTGCGGCTGCGGGCGGAACTGCTCGTCCATGCCGTAGAGCTGGTCATAGACCAGCATGGCGTGGTCGCGCGCCACGAAGGCGGTGTTGGTGAAGGGGTCTATGTTGCCGGGGTTGGCGTGGGGCACATAGCGCAGCACGCGGTTGCGGGCCGGCTGGGCGATGGCGAAGCGCGGGAGGGCGGCAGCGGCCGCCAGGCCAGCGCCGCCCGCCAGGATGTCGCGACGAAGCATTCTTGGAGTCTCCAGGGGTGAATTGCCGCGAGGCTAGCGGGCCGGGGCCGCGCCGCTCAAGTCTCTGTTTCGGGACGAGGATGGGGGTGGCCGGTGAATGAGCCCGGCCAGCCCATCCCTGTTCCCCGGCCTCCCGCGCGGCCATAATCGCGGCCATAACGAGGCGTCTGCATGTTCCATGCCGGCGCAATCCATCGGGGACGGGGCCCAGCCACAGTGATCTTCGCCTTGCTTGCGGGCCTCGGCCTGATCTTCGTCGGCACCCACTTCCTCACCGTCAACATGAAGGAACTGGCCGGGCCCCGGCTGCGCCGCCTGGTGCGCGCGGTCACGCGCCACCCCGTCCAGGCGGCGATGGTGGGGGTGGGGTCCGGCGCGCTGGTGCAGAGCACCAATGCCGTCACCTTCATCGTGGTGGGGCTGGTCTCCGCGGGCGCCATCACGGTGCAGGCCGGAATGCCCATCGTCACCTGGGCCTATGCCGGGACCACGCTGCGCCTGCTGCTGATCTCGCTCGACAGCAGCACCCTGACCTATGCGCTGCTGAGCCTGGTGGGCGCGGCCTATCTGTTCGAGATGCACAAATCCCCCCGCCACGGCTTCCTGGTGAACGCGGCGATGGGCCTTGGTCTTCTGATGCTGGGCGTGCAGCTCACGGTCATGGGCGCGCGGCCGCTGGGGGATTCCGCCACGGTCCGCGCGGTGATGGCCTTCGCCAGCCAGTTCTACTTCTGGGGCTTCATCGTCGGCACCCTGCTCGCGACGGTGATGCAGGGCATGACCGTCTCCGTCATCGCCATCGCGCTGGTCAGCGGCGGGCTGCTCGGCCTCGACCAGACCATGCTCATCGTGGTGGGGGCCAATCTCGGCTCGGGGCTGATGAGCTGGATCCAGGCCAGCACCTTGAAGGGCACGGAACGGCAACTCTCGGTCTATCAGGTCATCCTGAAGGTGATCGGCTGCCTGGTGCTGCTGCCGCTGCTCTCGCTTGAGCACTTTTTCGGCGTTCCCACCATCGTGGCGCTGACAGGTGCCATCACCACCGATGTCGCGCTGCAGGTCACGCTGGTGCATTGGCTGTTCCAGCTGGTGGCGGCGCTGGTGGCGAGCCCGCTGAACGGCCCGATCTACCGGCTTGTGGCCCGCCTCAGCCCGCCCTCGGCCGAGGAGGTGCTGGAGCGGCCCGCCCATCTCTACAACCCGCGCCCGACGGGTGCGGCCGAAGCCATCCGCCAGGTGGAGCAGGAGCAGGACCGGCTGATGCTGCGCCTTCCCCTCTTCCTGCACGGCGTCCGCCCCGGGGAGGAGGGGCCCAAGCCCCCCAGCCTCGCGGTGCTGCAACGCTCCGGCCGGGCGCTGGGCGCCACCATCCGCGAATTCACGCTGGACGCGGTGGCGCAGGCCGGGCCAGGCGCCGAAAGCGACCGCCTGCTGCGGCTGGCGGACGCGAACCAGGTGCTGGCGGAATTGCAGGCCAATGTCGCGCAATTCGTGGCCGCCGCCGCGACGCGCGGCGAGGGCGGCGCCACGGATGGCATGACGCGCAGCTTGGTCGAGGGGCTGCACGCGCTGCTCGAGATCGTGGCCGCCGACCTCGGCGATGCGGAGAGCGACCCGGAATTCCTGGTCAAGCTCGTGGCCGATCGCAGCGTGGCGCTGCTGGCGGTGCGGGAGCGCGTCTCCGGCGACGCGGCGCCCACCAGGCCGGAGGAGCGCCTGGCCCTGTGGCGCTCCATTGACCTGTTCGAACAGATCATCCTGCTGCTGCGGCAATATGTCTGGAGCCGCAGCGCGATTCCGGCCATGGCCATCCGCTGAGGCTGGCAGCGAGCTGAAAGGGCAGGTGGGTTGCGTTTTCCGGCATGGTCACGCTGGCGGACCATGCCCATCTGCCCGACATGGCGAGCCCCTGCATTGACGTCTGCCGCTTCGACGAGGCCACCGGCTGGTGCCTTGGCTGCGGCATGGCCAAGCCCGAGAAGAAGCGCTGGAAGAAGGACCGTGACGCGCGGCCCGCCGTGCGCGACGCCCTGCCGGCGCGGCTGGCCGCCCTGGAACGGGCGGGCCACCGCACCGGCAAGGCGGCGAAGCGGAAGAAGGGATAGCGTCTGATCGTCCTTGGCGAAGCCAAGGGCGTGAATCAGCCGCTCAAAGGCGCCCTACGGAAACGGCCGCCCCGCCAGCGCGCCGCGATAGAAGACCCACGTCATCACGGCCCAGAACAGCGCCGCCGCCCAGGCCATCGCCACCGCCCAGGCCGGCGGCAGCGCGCGGTCCGCCGCCCAGCCCAGCGCCGGCACCGCCTGCATCATGTGGGTGGCGAAGAAATGCGGCGCGCGCAGGTCGCCCACCTCGCGCGACCAGCCCACCAGCGGCCAGCGCGCCTCCGGGCTCATGGGTGTGCCGATGTGGTGCGCCATGCGCCCGCCCATGTCGAAGGCGATGATCAGCGTCAGCACCGTGCCGCCCATCAGGCCCAGCGCCACGGCGTGGCGCAGCCCGGGGCCGAGCCGCGCCTGCCCGTCCAGCAGCGCCACCACGCCCAGCACGGCGGCGGCCGAGGTCAGCACCACCGCGCCCGTCGCCATCAGCGAATACATGGTGGCGTGGAAGCGCGTGGAGAGGTTGAAGTGCGAGCTTTGCTGGATGGCCCCCTGGAAGGTGATGTAGGCCACCTCCAGCACCGCCATCAGCACGGCCAGCAGCAGCACCGCCTGCACCACCCAGCCCATACGCCATGTCTCGCCGAGCCGCCCCGCCACCCAGGCGAGCGTCGCCAGGTGCAGCGCCACCGAGAGCTGGAACTTCATGGGCTTCACCCAGACGCCCACGCCGCCCAACTGCCGCGAATCCACGCGGTCCAGCCCTGCCGTCACGAGAAACACCAGCAGGAACCCCAGGACCGCGAGCCAGGCCAGCGGCAGCGCCGCGCCCGCCTCGCGCGCCATCATGTCCGTCGGCCGCGGCGGGGTTGCGGCAGGGCGGCGCGCAGCCCTTCCTCCATGCGGGCCATGGCGTGGGCGTGCATGGAGGTCATGACCGCGCGCGGTAGGCGGAGCGATTGCAAAGCGCAGCATTGGCCGATGCTGGCCAGGCCATGCAGCATGGACCAGACCAGCAGCGCGTCCTGGCGCGGATCGGCGGGGCGGGCGGCTTCGGGCCGCGCCGCGTCCAGCGCCGCGATGGCGGACTTGAGCAGGCCGAAGGCGTGGCGGCCATCGCCCATCATGTCGGGATGCGCCTCCGCGTCGGGCAGGGGCGTGCCGAACATCAGCCGGTATTGCAGCGGGTGGCGCAGCGCGTAGTCGAGATAGGCGCGGCCCATGGCGTGCAGATCGTCGAAGGGGTCCTTCGCGCGCGGGCGTGCGTCCAGATGGGCGGCGAAGGCGGCGAAGGCGCGGCGCACCACCTCGGCCAGCAGATGGTCACGGCTGGGGTAGTGCTTGTAGGGCGCCTGGTGCGAGACGCCGAGGCGACGCGCGACTTCGCGCAGGCTCAACGCCTCGACGCCGTCGCGCTCGATGACGGCGAGAGCCTCGGCGATGCAGGCCTCGCGCAGGTCGCGCGGGGGTTCGGGCTTGCGGGGCATGCGGGGCCTTGTGGCGAAGGTGCTGGCCAGACTAGCCAAATCGCCGCCAGGGACCAAGCGGGGCTCAAGCCACATGGCGCGCCATCCCGGACATGACGCGGCCCATCATCCAGACACGGCCGCGGCGCGGCAGCGGGGTGAGCGCGAATTCCAGCGCCTTGGACAGCATGCCCGGCCGCACCACCGCCCGGCGGCCGAGGGCCGCGACCAGCCCTTCGGCCACCGTGGCGGGGCTGTCGGTCGCGCCCATGCGCATGCCGGCGCGCGCCGCGAAGCCGCTGCGGACGGGGCCGGGCGCCACGGCCAGCACGTCCACGCCGCGCGCGCGCAGTTCGGGCGCGATGCCTTCGGCCAGCGACTGCACGAAGGCCTTGGTCGCCGCATAGGTGGCCGCGTGCGGCACGCCCTGGAAGGCGACCAGCGAGCTGAACAGCACGATGCCGCCACGGCCGCGCGCGGCGAAGCGGTTGCCGAATTCATGCGTGAGCGTCAGCACCGCGCGGCAGTTCACGTCGAGCATGGCCAGTTCCTCGTCGAGCGGCGCGGCGAGGAAGGGACCCGAGGTGCCAAAGCCCGCCGCCGCCACCAGCAGGCCGATGTCATGCGCCGCGCTTTCGTGGCGCAGCGTGGCGAGTCCGGCCTCGGTGCCGAGATCCAGTGCCAGGCATTGCACCGTGACCCCATGCGCCGCGCGCAATTCGGCGGCGAGTATGGCCAGCCGATCGGCCCGCCGCGCCACCAGCAAAAGGGAAACACCCTGTGCGGCCAAGCGCTGCGCCGTGGCCTGGCCGATCCCGTCGGAAGCACCGGTGACCAGCGCCCAGGGGCCGTAGCGATCGAGACGCGCGCTCATCGGCCGAGCCTGATCTCGATGCGCGTGGCGGGGCCCTCGGGCACCTCCACCGCGGCCTCGCTGAAGCGCGGCGCGCGCAAGGTGGGGCGGATGTTGTTGGACACGCCCCAATCCTCGGTGGGGATGCCGAGGAAGTTCGTGTCGGTGCGGCGGTTGCCGTTCAGGTCGTGCGAGACGGCCACCGCGTAGCGCCCGGGGCGCAGACCCTCGAAGCGGCAGGTGACGCCCTCCGGCCGGGCGGGCTGCCAGAGCTGGGTGGCGGGCGCGGCATCGGTGGGGAAGCCCGCTTCGGTGGCGTAGAGGGCGCAGCCCACCTCGCCCGTGGCGCCGCGCGCGCCAGTGACCGTGACGTCCAGCCCCGAAGCGGCGGCGGGTGTCGCGAGGAGGAGGAGCAGGAAGGGCAGGGGACGCATGGCGGGACCTCTTGAGTTGACAGCGTCAACTTCATCGCGCACTTAAGTTGACGGCGTCAACACAATTCGATGTGACAATCCGATGACGCACCGCATTTCAGTTGACGGCGACAACTCATGAAGTTGACAGTGTCCCCGTCACGCAAGGATGCCACCCCATGGTCACCCGCCGCAGCCTCGGCCGCGCCACCGGCGCGCTTTCCGTCCTCGCCCTTTCGCCAGCCGGGGCCTACACGCCCGGGGCGGGGCTGGAGGTCGCGAAATATGACCGGCCGGGCCAGGGATCGGTGAACTCCTTCCTGCTGATCGGCCCGCGTTCGGTCGTCATCGTGGATTGCCAGCGCACCTCGGTGGAGGCCGCGCAGGTGGTCGCCCATGCCCGCGGCACCGGCCTGCCGGTGGAGGCCATCTTCCTCTCGCACGAGCACGCGGACCATGTGACGGGCCTCGACGTGGTGCACCGCGCCTTCCCCGACGCGCCCATCCTCGCCAGCGAGATCACGCGCGACTATGCGGCGCGCAGCGGCCGCGAGCTGATCGGGATGATGCAGGGCTTCTTCCCCGGCCGCGTGCCCGACACCCTGCCGGTGCCCACGCGCGTGCTGCGCCCCGATGAACGCATCACGCTCGCTGGCGCCGAATGGCGCGTGGACCAGCTGGGCCGCGGCGAGGCGAGCGGCATGACGCTGCTCCATTCCGAAGCCAATGACCTGCTGGTGACGGCCGACCTGGCCGGCAACCGCGCCACGCCCTGGCTGCTGGACGGCCACACCCTCGAATGGATCGCGCAGCTTGAAGCCGCCCTGCCGCGCTATGAGGGCGTGGGCACCGCGCTGCCTGGCCATGGCGCCGCCGCGCCGGCCGGCGTGCTGATCCGCGAGCAGCTGGACTATCTCCGCACCATGGAGCGCCTGGTGCGCGCGGAACTCGCCACCGCCACACCGCTCTCGACGGAGGCGGCGGGGCGCATCCGCACGGCGATGGATGCGCGCTTCCCAGGCTTCCCGCGCGTGGCGCCCATGCCCAACCTGATCGAGCTGAACGCCGGCGCGTTGGCCCGCGAGATCGCGGCGCGGTGAGGGGAGTGCACGCCATGCGCCGCCGCGACATTTCCCGCCGCCCGTGAACCTGGTGCAACCCCGCGAGGACGGGCCGCTCTCCGTCGCGGGCCCATGGAAGTCTTCAGCGGCACGGGGCGCACGCTGCTGAAGGCGGAGGCGGCGCTGCTGTGCCGCTGCGGGCAGTCGCGCAGCAAGCCCTTCTGCGATGGGTCGCATACGGCGGCGGGGTTCCAGGCGGACTGACGCGCAACCTCAGGCCCCGCCGCGCGTTCACCCCCTCAAGCCATCGGCCGGGCCGGACCCTCCGCGCTCCGGATCGGCGGCCCTGCGCGAAGGGGAGAGAGACATGGACCAGCACGCCAGGCTGGAGGCGGAAACCTCGCTGGCCGACCGCTACGCGGCATTGCGCGCCGGCACCGAGCGGCTGGCCGAACCGCTCTCGCCCGAGGATCAATGCGTGCAATCCATGCCCGATGCCTCGCCGGCCAAGTGGCACCGCGCGCACACCACCTGGTTCTTCGAAACCTTCGTGCTGAAGCCGCATGTCGAGGGCTATGAGGGCTTCGACCCGGACTTCGCCTATCTGTTCAACTCCTACTACCTGGCCGCCGGGCCCCGCCATGCGCGGCCCCGGCGCGGCATGCTGACGCGCCCCGCGACCGCGCGTGTCACCGCCTATCGCGCGCATGTGGACCGGGCGATGGCGGCGCTGCTGGCCGGGCCGCTCTCGCCCGAGGTGGCGACGCTGGTGGAACTGGGGTTGCGGCATGAGGAACAGCACCAGGAATTGCTGCTCACCGACGCGCTGCATTTGATGGCGCAAAACCCGCTCAACCCGGCGATGGACCCCGCCTGGCGCGAGGCCACGCCGCCGCCCGCCATGCTGCGCTGGCTGGACGGGCCCTCGGGCATGATGGCAGTGGGCCATGACGGCGAGGGCTTCGCCTTCGACAACGAGGCCCCGCGCCACCGCGTCTTCCTGGAACCCTTCGCCATCGCGGACCGTCCGGTGTCCAACGCCGAATGGATGGAATTCATCGCGGATGGCGGCTACCGCACCGCCTCCCTCTGGATGAGCGAGGGCTGGGCGCAATGCGAGGCCGAGGGCTGGCAGGCGCCGGAACACTGGGAGCCGCGCGACGGCAACTGGCTGGGCTTCACGCCGGGCGGGCTGGGCACGCTCCATCCCGACGCGCCCGTGCGGCACATCAGCTGGTATGAGGCGGATGCCTATGCCCGCTGGGCCGGCTGCCGCCTGCCGACCGAGCAGGAGTGGGAGGTGTCCAGCGCCCTGCCGGGCTTCCTCGCCGCCGAGGGCCATGTCTGGCAATGGACCGGCAGCGCCTATCGCCCCTATCCGGGCTTTCGCCCCTGGGCGGGCGCCGTCGGCGAGTACAATGGCAAGTTCATGATTGGCCAGATGGTGCTGCGCGGCGGCTCGCGCGCCACGCCGCCGGGCCATGCGCGGCCGACCTACCGCAACTTCTTCCCGCCCGGGGCGCGATGGCAGTTCACGGGGCTGCGCCTCGCGAAGGACGTGGCATGAGCCGCGCGGAGAACCGGTATGACCCGGAGGCCGAGGCCCGCGCGCAACGCGCCGCCCTGCTGGCCGACGCCGTGGCGGGCCTGACCGCCGAGCGCAAGACGCTGCCCTGCAAATGGCTCTATGACGCCGAGGGCGCGCGGCTCTTCGAGGAGATCATCCGCCTGCCCGAATACTACCCGACGCGCACCGAGACCGCGATCCTGCTCGATTGCGCGGCCGAGGTGGCCGCACTGGCGGGGCCGGGCGCCGCGGTGGTCGAATTCGGCTCGGGCAGCGCGGAGAAGGTCGGTCTGCTGCTGGACGCGATGGAACGCCCCGCCGCCTATGTGCCCGTGGACATCGCGCCCGAATGGCTGGAGGAGGGCGCGGCGCGCGTCGCCGCCGCGCATCCGGGCCTGACGGTGCTGCCTGTGGTCGCGGATTTCACACGGCCCTTCCCGCTGCCCCGCCTGCCGCGGGGCACGAATTTGCTGGGCTTCTTCCCGGGCTCCACCATCGGCAATTTCACGCCCGATGCGGCGCGGGAGTTTCTCCGCATGGCGGGCCGCATCCTGGGGCCTGGCGCGCGGCTGCTGATCGGCGCCGACCGCGTGAAGGACCAGGCCGTGCTGGAGGCCGCCTATGACGACGCGGCGGGCGTCACCGCCGCCTTCAACATGAACCTGCTGGCGCGGCTGAACCGGGAAGTGGGGGCGGATTTCGACCTCTCCGCCTTCCGCCACGAGGCGCGCTGGAACGCGGAGAAGGAGCGGATCGAGATGCACCTCGTCTCGCTCCGCCCGCAGCTGGTGCGGATGGCCGGGCGGCGCCTGCGCTTCGCCGGCGGCGAGACCATCCACACCGAGAACAGCCACAAATACCGCCCCGAACGCTTCACCGCCCTCTGTGCCGAGGCGGGCTGGAGGGCGGAGCGGCATTGGGGCGATGCGGACGGGCTGTTCTCCGTCTGGCTGCTGAAGCAGGGCGGCTGAGGCCCCCTCCTTCACTGGCGCGTGAGGACGGTGGCTCGCCCGCATGATGCGGGCGAGCCTTTCGCATCACTCCTCCAGGGCGAAGACCACCAGGTAGTCGCCCGTGCGGGTTTCCAGCCGCTGGTGCCCGGCGGCCCCGATGGCCACGTATTGCCGCCCCTCATGCATGTAGGTCATGGGGCTGGCCTGGCCGCCCGCGGGCAGGCGGCCGGACCACAGCAGGCGGCCCGTCTCCGTCTCGAAAGCGCGCAGCCAGTCATCCTGCGCGGCGGCGATGAAGGTGAGGCCGGACGCCGTCACCAGCGGCCCGCCGATATTGGGCGTGCCGGTCGGGATGCGCAGGAAGGTCGGCATCAGCAGCGGGCCGGTGTCGAAGCCCGTGCCCAGCGGCTGCGACCACAGCAATTTGCCGGTCGCCATGTCCGTCGCCGCGAGATACCCCCAGGGCGGCGCGATGCAGGGCACGTCCAGCGGCGAGAGCCACATGGGCCGCCGCACGCCATAGGGGGTGCCGGCCTGCGGCGCCGTCTCCTGGTCCGGCCGCGCGCCGCCATCGCCCACCGCCAGGTCCGTCACCTCCGCCTGCGGCACCATCAGGACCTGGTTGGGCAGGCGGCTGTGGTTGGTGATGGCGATGCGCCGCGCCTGGTCCACGCCCAGCCCGCCCCAGTTGATGCCGCCGATGGTGCCGGGGAAGAGCAGCATGCCGCGCCCCTCGGTGGTGGGGGGCGTGAAGATGCCCTCGTAGCGCATCTGGTGGAACTGGATGCGGCACCAGGCGGCGTCCAGCGGCGTCACGCCGAAGGTGTGGCGCGCGTCAATGACCTCGGGCACCGGGCCCGGATGGCCCGCGAAGTTCGGGTAGAAGACCGAATGCGGCTGGTCGGGCGAAATGCGCTCACCCGACAGCAGCGGGCCCTGCGGGGAGGGGCGGCGCTCGATGGGCCGCAGCGCCTCGCCCGTCGCGGCGTCGAAGACGAAGAGCGAGCCGGTCTTGGTGCCCTGCACCACCACGCGGCGCATCGCCCCCTCGATCTCCAGGTCCATCACCACCGGTTGCGCGCCGATGTCGTAGTCCCAGAGGTCATGGTCCACGGTGGCGAAGGACCAGCGCGTGGCGCCGGTGGCGAGTTCCACGGCCACGACGGCGGAGGTGAAGCGGTCCTCCTCGGCCGTGCGGTCGCCGCCCCAGTGGTCCGCGCCGGAATTGCCGGTGCCGAGGAAGACGAGGCCGAGTTCCTCATCGGCCGTGATCAACGTCCAGACATTGGGCGTGCCGCGGGGGAAGATTTCACCCGGCGCCAAGGGGGCCTGCGCGTCCGGCCGGTGCGCGTCCCAGGCCCAGAGCAGCGCGCCGGAGCGCGCGTCATAGGCGCGGACCACGCCGGAGGGCGCATCGCGGCGCTGGTTGTCGCTGACCTGCTGCCCGATGATGATGGTGTCACCCACCACGGCGGGGCCGGAGGTGTTTGAGGCGAAGCCGGGCTCGCGGATGCCCATGCCTTCCGTCAGGTCCACGATGCCGTTGTTGCCGAAATCGGCGCAGGGCGTGCCGGTGCGGGCGTCCAGCGCGAACATGCGGCCATCGGCGGTGGTGGAGAAGATGCGCTCGCCGCAGGCCTCCGCACCCGGCGTCCCGTGATGGCCCACGGCGCGGCAGGCCACGCTGAACAGGCTTTCCATCACGGCGGGCGAGGTCTGCGGGTCGAAATGCCAACGCTCCTGCCCAGTCGCGGGGTCGAGGGCGAAGACCTGGCCGCTGGCGCTGCAGGTGTAGAGGCTGCCGCCGACCACCAGCGGGGTGTTCTGCGCGGAGTAGTAGACGCGGTCATTGGGCGGCAGGTCGCGGGTGCGGTGGCGCCAGACCTCACGCAGGCGGGAGACGTTGGCGGGCGTGACCTGCGCCGCGGGCGAATAGCCCTGGCCGAGATGCGACCCGCCATGGGCGCGCCAGGTGGCGGCGTCATTGCCGCCCGCCGGAACCACCTGCGAGGCGATGGCCGCGCCGGTGGCGGGCTGCATCGGCCGTTCCCAGAAGAAGGCGACGAGGCCCGCGCTGGCCAGGATGCCCACGCCCGCCGCTCCGCCCACGGCCAGGCCCGAGCGCGGCACCCGCGCCAGGATGGAGGCCGCGAAGGCGAAGGCCAGCAGCGCGAAGACGATGCCCACGCGGCCGGCCAGGTCGAAGCCCCAGGCCGGCATCCAGCCCTTGCCCGCGATCTCGACCAGCGCCCAGGCGAGCGCCACGCCGAAGGCGACCAGCATGGCCAGGCCCTCGGCCGCGCCGGGGCGGCGCCAGCCCAGGAAGGCCGCGATGACCAGCAGCAGGCCGCAGACGAGGTGCATGGGCGTGCCGCCCACCGCGACCAGCCAGCCGCCCAGACCCGCCTGGGCCAGGCCCAGCAGCCCCACCAGCAGCAACAGCAACAGGTGCACGACGCGCCACCCCCGTGACACGAAGAACCGGTCGCTGTGTGGCATGGCCATGGATGTCCCTCCCGCGTGAAGGACACGAAACGCGCGGCAAGCGTCAGCGTTGCAGCGTCAGGCGCGGCGGGGGTCTGGGGATGCCGGGCGGCGCAGGCGGACCATCACCTCCACCTCGCCCGGGCGTTCGGCCAGGGCCTGGCGCAGCAGGGCCAGCAGCGTCTCGGGCGAGACGTGCAGGTCCACCGTCTGCGCCGTCTCTTCATAGACCAGGTGGGAATGCGGCTCGGGCACGGTGTCGAAGACGGCCTCGCCGCCCGGGCTGGGCAGGCGGCCCAGGAGGCCGTGGTCGGCCAGGGTGTCGAGCAGGCGCGCCACCTCGGCCGGCGGGGCCGCGATGCCGGCGGCGGCGGCCATGCGCGCGGCGGCGGTGGGGGTGAAATGCGTCTCGGCGTCGCCGCGCAACAGGGCCAGCAGCCGCGCCATCTGGCCCTGCGCGGGCAGGCCGGCGCGGCGCAGCGCCTCGCGCAGCGTGGCGTCCACGGCATGGGGCATGCGTGATCCTCCCGGGGCGCCCTTGCTGGGCGGATTGCCCTGCCCTCTCGGCGGGGAGGCCGGGCCTGCGCAACGACAGGCCCGGCCGGATTTCCGGCTTCGGTGTTGTCACCGAAGCCGATCGGAAGCCCGCCTCAGACCAGGTCGAAGCGGTCCGCGTTCATGACCTTGGTCCAGGCCGCCACGAAATCCTTCACGAACTTCGCGTGCCCGTCGGACTGGCCATAGACCTCGGCCAGGGCGCGCAGCTGCGAGTTGGAGCCAAACACCAGGTCCACCCGCGTGCCCGTCCACTTCACCTGGCCGCTCGCGCGGTCCCGGCCCACATAGGTGCCGGGATTGTCTGCGGACGGCGCCCAGGCGGTGTTCATGTCGAGCAGGTTGACGAAGAAGTCGTTCGTCAGCACGCCCGGCCGCTGGGTGAAGACGCCATGGCGGGAACCGCCCGCATTGGCGTCCAGCGCGCGCAGCCCGCCCACCAGCGCCGTCATTTCCGGCGCGGTGAGACCCAGGAGCTGGGCCTTGTCCACCAGCATCTCCTCCGGCGCCACGGTGAAGTCGCGCTTCTGGTAGTTGCGGAAGCCATCGGCCTCCGGCTCCAGCGGCGCGAAGCTGTCCACGTCGGTCTGCTCCTGCGTGGCGTCGGTGCGGCCGGGGGCGAAGGGCACCTCGATGGCGACACCCGCGGCCTTCGCCGCCTGCTCCACCGCGGCGCAGCCGCCGAGCACGATCAGGTCCGCGAGCGAGACCTTCTTGCCGCCCGCGGCCTTGGCGTTGAAGGCGGCCTGGATGGCTTCCAGCTTGCCCAGCACCATCGCGAGCTGGGCGGGGTTGTTGGCCTCCCAGTCCTTCTGGGGGGCGAGGCGGATGCGCGCGCCATTGGCGCCACCCCGCTTGTCCGAACCCCGGAAGGTCGAGGCCGAGGCCCAGGCGGTCGCCACCAGCTGCTGCGTGGTCAGGCCCGAGGCCAGGATCTCCGCCTTCAGCGCCGCGATGTCCGCCGCATCCACCAGCGCATGGTCCACCTTGGGCACCGGGTCCTGCCAGATCAGATCCTCGGCGGGCACGTCCGGGCCGAGGTAACGGATCTTCGGCCCCATGTCGCGGTGGGTCAGCTTGAACCAGGCGCGGGCGAAGGCATCGGCGAACTGGTCGGGGTTCTTGTGGAACCGCTCGCTGATGGCGCGATAGGCCGGGTCCATCTTCATGGCCATGTCCGCCGTGGTCATCATGGGCGGGTGGCGGCGCGAGGGGTCATGCGCGTCGCGCACCAGCGTCCAGGCGGCCTTGTCGGTCGGGTGCCACTGCCAGGCGCCGGCGGGCGACTTGTGCAGCTCCCACTCGAAGCCCAGCAGCATGTCGAAGTAGCCATTGTCCCACTTCGTCGGCTCGGGGGTCCAGGCGCCCTCGATGCCGGAGGTGATGGTGTCCACGCCCATGCCGCTGCCATGGCTGCTGAGCCAGCCCAGGCCCTGCAGCTCGATCGGCGCGGCCTCGGGCTCGCGGCCCACCAGGGCGGCGTCGCCCGCGCCATGGCATTTGCCGAAGGTGTGGCCGCCGGCCACCAGGGCCACCGTCTCCTCATCGTTCATGGCCATGCGCGAGAAGGTCTCGCGGATGTCGCGGCCGGAGGCGAGGGGGTCGGGCTGGCCGTTCGGGCCTTCCGGGTTCACGTAGATCAGGCCCATCTGCACGGCGGCGAGCGGGTTCTCCAGCTCACGGTCGCCGGAGTAGCGCTTGTCGCCCAGCCAGGTGTCCTCGGTGCCCCAGTAGATGTCCTCCTCGGGCTCCCAGATGTCCACGCGGCCGCCGCCGAAGCCGAAGGGCTTCAGGCCCATGGACTCGATGGCGCAATTGCCGGTGAGGACGAAGAGGTCGGCCCAGGAAATCTTGTTCCCGTACTTCTGCTTGATGGGCCACAGCAGGCGCCGCGCCTTGTCGAGGTTGGCGTTGTCGGGCCAGGAATTCTCGGGCGCGAAGCGGTGCGCGCCATTGCCCGCGCCGCCACGGCCATCGCCCGTGCGATAGGTGCCGGCGGCGTGCCAGGCCATGCGGATGAAGAAGGGGCCGTAATGCCCATAATCCGCCGGCCACCAGGGCTGGCTGACCGTCATCAGCGCCATGATGTCGCGCTTCAGCGCCTCGAGGTCGAGCTTCTTGAATTCCTCGGCGTAGTTGAAGGCCTCGCCCATCGGGTTGGACTTGGCGGAATGCTGGCTGAGGATGCGCAGGTTCAGCGCATTGGGCCACCAGTCGCGGTTCGAGCGGCCGGCGAAGGTGGTGTGGCGGGGTGTGGCCCCGTGCATGACCGGGCACTTGCCCGCGGTATTTCCGTCCATGTGTCGCCTCCGTGCTGGCTTCTGCGGTTGATCCGTCGTTGGGACGCGCGCCGCCCGGGTTGGGACCGTTGCGGCCCGCCCCCCTGCTGCGGTCTTGCCACAGGCTAGAGGCATCACGAGTATGAAGGGAACCACTTAATCTCAACTGTCGTCATAGATGCCATCTATGGCGCTTGCCATGGTCCCCGCATGAATCTCCGTGACCTCCGCTACATCCTCGCGATCGCCGAACACGGGCAATTCAGCCGCGCGGCCGAGGCCTGCGGCATCAGCCAGCCCACCCTGTCCGTGCAGGTCCGCAAGCTGGAGGAGGCGCTGGGCGTCACCCTCTTCGAGCGCGGCGCCAAGAGCGTGGTGCCCACCGATGCCTGCGACCGGCTGCTGGGCCATGTGCGCGGCGCGGTGGCCGAGGCGGACGCCATCCTGGCCGTGGCGCGGGACCTGCGCGACCCGCTGGCGGGGCGGTTCCGGCTGGGCATCATTCCCACCCTGGCGCCCTATTTGCTGCCGCTGATCTTCGCGCCGCTGCGGGAATCCCTCCCCGCGCTGGAGATCGAGCCCTGGGAGGACCAGACGGCGGCCCTGCTCGAGCGGCTGCGGACCCACCAGCTCGACGCCGCCCTCCTGGCGACTGAGGAGGACGGGCCGGACCTGGTGGGCGACCCCCTCTTCGAGGAGCCCTTCCTGGCTGCCCTGCCGCCCGAGCATCGGCTCGCCGGCCGGGAGGTGGTGGACGAGGCCGAGCTTGCCCAGGACATCCTGGTGCTGGCCGACGGGCATTGCCTGCGCGACCAGGCGCTGGCGGCCTGCGGCCAGGCGGGGGTGCTGGGCAGCACGCTGCGCTCGGCCAGCCTCTCCACGCTGCTGAACATGGTGGCGGCCGGCTATGGCACGACGCTGATCCCCGGCCTGGCGGCGGGGGCGGCGCAGGATGCGGGGCTGGTGCTGCGGCCGCTCTCGGCGCGGGCGGGCCGCTGCATCCGCATCGTGTGGCGGGCGGGTTTCCCGCGCCGCGCGGCGGTGGAGGCGGTGGGCCAGGTCATCGCCACCCGGCTGCGCCCCTTCGCCCAGGGGGCTGCCGCCGGCGCGGTGTAGGGGTAGCCTTCGCCCCTCACAGGGAGTGACGGCGCATGTGGGATGTGATCGTGGTGGGCGCGGGCTCGGCCGGGGCGGCGCTGGCCGCGCGGCTTTCGGAAGACCCGCGCCGCCGCGTGCTGCTGCTGGAAGCGGGGCGCGACTGGCGCCCCGAGAGCGCCCCGCACGCCCTGCGCAGCGCCAACATCATCCCCTTCATGCACGACCCGGCGCACCAGGCGGAATGGCAATGGCCGGGGCTGATGACGCGCCGCACCCGCGCCCAGGCGCCGAAATACTACTGGCGGGGGAAGGCCATGGGCGGCTCCTCCACGGTGAACGCGCAGATCGCGATCCGCGGCGTGGCGGCGGCCTTCGACGCCTGGGCGGAGGCGGGCTGCGAGGGCTGGGCGGCCGCCGACGTGCTGCCGCTCTTCGACCGCATCGAGGATGACGCGGAGTTCGGCCGGCAGGGCGGCCCGCTGCCCGTCTTCCGCATGCCGGAGGCCGAGTGGGGCGCGGTGGATCTGGGCTTCCGCGATGCCGCGCTGGCCGAGGGCTATCCCTGGATGGCCAACCTCAACGCGCCCGAGGGCGAGGGCGTGGCCTGCAACCCCATCAACCTGCGCGACGGCCAGCGCGTCACCACCCATGACGGCTATATCGAGCCCGCGCGCGGCCGCCCGAACCTGAGCGTTCGCGGCGAGGCGATGGTGGACCGCGTGCTCTTCGACGGCGCCCGCGCGCGCGGCGTGCGGGTGCGCTTCGGCGGCGGCGCATGGGAGGAGGTGGCGGGGCGCGAGGTGGTGCTGTGTGCCGGCGCCATCCACAGCCCGGGCCTGCTGATGCGCAGCGGCATCGGGCCGGCGGAGGCGCTGCGCGCGCTGGGCATTCCGGTGCTGCGCGACAACGCGGCGGTCGGGCAGCACTTCATGGACCACCCGGTGCTGCGGGCGAACCTAGCGCTGAAGCCCGAGCACCGCGCGGCAGGCCTGGACGCGCGGCACACCAATGCCTGCCTGACCTATTCCAGCCATCTCGGCGGCGGCGGCGTGCGGGACATGATCATGGTGGCCTACAACCATCGCGGCCTGGATGCGTCCGGCATCGGGCCGATGGGCGCGGTGGCGGTGGGGCTCTACGACGCCTTCTCGCGCGGGGAGGTGCGGCTTGTTTCGGCCGACCCGGAGGCGCAGCCGGAGGTGGAGGAGAACATGCTCGACCACCCCGCCGACCGGTTGCGGATGCGCGACGGCATCAGGCGGCTGGCGCGGCTTTGCGCCCAGCCGGGGCTGGCGGGGCTGGCGGAGGGCATCACCTTCAGCGAGACGCGCCTCTCCATGGACGAGGCCGCCGCCTTGCCCGATGACGCGCTGGACGCGCTGATGCTGGAACATGCGAGCGACATCCAGCATGCCGCCGGGACCTGCCGCATGACGGCGCACGAGGACCCGCGCGGCGTGGTGGACCCCGATCTGCGCGTGCGCGGCGTGGAGGGACTGCGCGTGGCGGACGCTTCCATCATGCCCACGGATTGCCGCGCGAACCTGCACTTCACCTGCGTCATGATCGGCGAGATGGCGGCGCGGCGCATCGCACAAGACAAGGGAAGGACAACGCCATGATCGAGGACCGGAAGATCACGCTGGGCCCGGGGCTCGTCTTCGACGTGTTCCTGGCGGGACCCGAGGACGGGCCGCTGGTGCTGCTGCTGCACGGCTTCGCCGTCTCGCGCCACCTCTTCGACAAGCAGCTGCCCGCGTTGGCCGAAGCGGGCTATCGCGCCGCCGCCCCCGGCCAGCGCGGCTACTCGCCGGGCGCGCGGCCGGACACCACGCTGCACGCGAATTACGACATCGAGAAGCTGGTGGGCGATGCCATCGCGATGGCCGAGGCGCTGGCGCCGGGCCGGCGTTTCCACTTGGTGGGCCATGACTGGGGCGGCAGCCTGGCCTGGGACATCGCGACGCGCGTGCCGGAGCGGCTGGCCTCGCTGACCATGCTCTCGCGCCCGCATCCCGGCGCCTTCGCCCGCGCCATGCGCGAGGACCCGGACCAGCCCCATCGCTCGCGCCACCACAAGGCCTTCCAGGAGGCGGATGCGGTGCCGAAGCTGCTGGCCGACAATGCCGCCTGGCTGCGCACCCGCCACGCCGCCCAGGGCATCCCGCCCGAGGCGACGGAGAAACACCTGGCCGTGATCGGCAACACGGAGACGCTGGAGGCGGCGCTGGCCTGGTATCGCGCGCGCGGGCGTGTCTATCGCGACATCGGGAAGGTGCGTGTGCCCACGATGTTCATGTGGGGCGATGCGGATGACACGGTGGGGCGCATGGCGGCGGAAGGCACGGCGGAATTCGTGGACGCGCCCTATCGCTTCGAGGTGCTGCCAGGCGGCGGCCACTACGCGCCGGACCAGATGCCCGAGCGCGTGACGGCGCTGCTGCTGGAACACCTGCGCGCCCACCCCGTCTGACGCGGGGCTAGCTCCGCAGCCCCGGCGCTTCCTGCCCCGTGCGCGCCACGTATTCCGTGTAGCCGCCGCCATAGTCGTGCACGCCATCCGGCGTCACTTCCAGGATGCGGTTGGACAGCGCCGCCAGGAAGCGCCGGTCGTGCGAGACGAAGAGCATGGTGCCTTCGTAATTCGCCAGCGCCGCGATCAGCATCTCCTTGGTCGCCATGTCCAGGTGGTTCGTCGGCTCATCCAGCACGATGAAGTTGGGCGGGTCGAACAGCATGCGCGCCATCACGAGGCGCGCCTTCTCGCCACCTGACAGCACGCGGCAGCGCTTGTCCACGTCGTCGCCCGGAAAGCCGAAGGCGCCGGCCACGCCGCGTAGCGCGGCCTGGTTCGCGCGGGGGAATTCGTCTTCCAGCGATTGCAGCACGGTGCGCTCGCCATCCAGCAATTCCATGGCGTGCTGCGCGAAATAGGCCATCTTCACGCTGCCGCCGAGCGCCACGCTGCCCGTGTCCGGCGCCAGGTGCCCCGTGGCCAGCTTCAGCAGCGTGGACTTGCCCGCGCCATTGGTGCCCAGCACCGCGCAGCGCTCGCGCCGGCGCAGCAGGAAGTCGAGCCCCTCATAGATCACGCGCGAGCCATAGCGCTTGTGCACGCCCTTGAGGTTCACGACATCATCGCCCGAGCGCGGCGCGGGCTGGAATTCGAAGCTGATGGCCTGGCGGCGGCGCGGCGGCTCCACGCGCTCGATCTTGTCGAGCTTCTTCACCCGGCTCTGCACCTGCGCGGCGTGCGAGGCGCGGGCCTTGAAGCGCTCGATGAACTTGATCTCCTTGGCCAGCATCGCCTGCTGGCGCTCGAACTGCGCCTGCTGCTGGCGCTCGGCCATGGCGCGCTGGGCTTCGTAGAATTCGTAGTCGCCGGAATAGCTGGTCAGGCTGCCGCCATCGATCTCGATGATCTTGTTGACGACGCGGTTCATGAACTCGCGGTCGTGCGAGGTCATCAGCAGCGCGCCGTCATAGCCGCCGAGGAAATTCTCCAGCCAGATCAGGCTTTCCAGGTCCAGGTGGTTGGAGGGCTCGTCCAGCAGCATCACGTCGGGCCGCATCAGCAGGATGCGGGCCAGCGCCACGCGCATCTTCCATCCGCCGGAGAGCTTGCCGACATCGCCCTCCATCATCTCCTGGCTGAAGCCGAGCCCGTCCAGCACCTCCCGCGCGCGGCCCTCCAGCGCATAGCCGCCCAGCTCCTCGAAGCGGGCCTGCACCTCGCCGAAGCGTTCCAGCACGGCGTCGAAATCCGTCTGGTCGGGGTCGGCGAGGGCAGCTTCCAGCCCGCGCAGCTCGGCCGCCACGGCGCTCACATCGCCCGCGCCCTCCATCACCTCGGCCACCGCGCTGCGGCCCGCCATCTCGCCCACATCCTGGCTGAAGAAGCCGATGGTGACGCCGCGATCCACCAGCACCAGCCCCTCATCGGGCGGCTCCTCGCCGGTGATCATGCGGAACAGCGTGGTCTTGCCGGCGCCATTGGGGCCGACCAGGCCGATCTTCTCGCCGCGCTGCAGGGCGGCGGAGGTCTCGATGAACAGCAGCTGCCGTCCGTTCTGCTTGCTGATGTTGTCGAGGCGGATCATGTTGTGGCGCGCGGCTCCGGCAATGGCGGGCCGCTTATGGCATGGCGCGCCGGCTCAGGCGACCGAGCCCCCGTGCCAGCGCAGATGGAGGGCGGGCAGCTCCATCTCCGCCCGCAGACCCTCCGGCAGCCAATCCAGGTGCATCTCGCCGCCGAGCTGCCGGCGCATGGTGGCCTCGATCAGCGTGGCGCCGAAGCCGCGCCGCTTGGGCGGCCCGGCCACGGGCGGCCCACCCCGTTCGGCCCAGGTCAGCAGCAGGCCGCCCGACGGGCTGCGCCGCCATTCCACATCCACCTCGCCGCCGGGCACCGAGAGCGCCCCGTGCTTGGCGGCATTGGTCGTCAGCTCGTGCAGCGTCATGGCCAGCGGCTGCACGGCGGCCGGCGCCAGCTCCACCTCCGGCCCCGCCAGATGGATCCGCCCGCGCAGGCCGCTCTCCGCCTTGTCCTGATAGGGCGCCAGCTCGGCCTCCAGCACGACGGAGAGGGAGGCGCCCTTCCAGCTTTCGCGCGCCAGCAGCGTGTGGGCGCGGGCCAGCGCCGTGATGCGGCCGGACACCGCGGCGCGGAACGCCGCGGGGTCCTCCGCGCGGGTCAGCGCCACGACCGATTGCGCGACGGCCAGCGCGTTCTTGGCGCGGTGGTCCACCTCATGCGCCAGCAGGGCCTGGCGCTCCTCGCCCTCCTTGCGGGCCGTGATGTCGATGACCACGCCGGGGAAGCGTGCGGGCTTCCCCGAGAGGTCATGGTAGCAGCGGCCGCGCGCCACCACCCAGCGGATGCGCCCCTGGGCGTCCACCACCCGGTGTTCGGCCGCGTAGTCGCCATGGGAGTTGGGGCGAATGGCCTCGTCCAGCAGGGCATGGACGCGCGCCTGGTCGTCGGGATGGATGCCGGCCAGGAATTCCTCCACCGGCACCCCCTCGGCCGCGCGCGTCGGCGGGACGCCGAAGAGGCTGGCATAGCCCGCATCGGCGATCATGTTGCCATTGGGCACGTCCCAGTCCCAGGTGCCGATGCCGCCGGCCGCCTGCAGGGCGAAGCGGAAGCGCTCCTCGCTGGCGCGCAGCGCCTCCTCCGCCTCCCGCCGCGCGGTCACGTCGCGCGAGGTGCCGGCCGCGCGCAGCGGCGCGCCGGTCTCGGGGTCGGTCTCGACCAGCACGCCATAGCTTTCCATGTGCAGCCAGCCCTGGCCGTCGGGCCGGCGCACGCGGTATTCCATGCGGTATCGGGTGGTGTGCCCGGTGGCGAGGAGGTTGAAGGTCTCGCGCACACGGCCCGCATCCTCGGGATGCACCACCTTGGAGAAGAATTCCTCCACCGTGTATCCCGCGAGCGGCAGGCCGGGCCGGGGCGGGATCACGCGGCCCTCGCGCGACATGGTGCCGGTGCGCAGATCCACCTCCCAGCTGCCCAGCCCCGCGACCTCCATCGCCATGCGCAGCCGGGCCTCGCTGGTCGCCAGCGCGGCTTCGGTCTTGCGCTGCTCGGTCACGTCCAGCGCGATGGCATAGAGCAGCGGCCGTCCGTCCAGTTCCAGCGGCACCGTCGTCACCAGCACGTCGCGCATGCTGCCGTCGCGGTGCCGGTGGCGCGTCTCGCGCGGGCCGCCGGCACCACGCGGGCGGGGCGTGCCGGGGCGCGGGCCGGCATCGAGATCGGTGAGGAACATGCCCCGCAGCGTCTCCGGCGGGTGGCCCAGCATGGCCGTCGCGGTGGCGTTGCAGTCCAGGATGCGGCGCGTGACGGCGTCCGCGAGGTAGGCGGCCACGGGCGCCGACTGGAACAGCGCGCGGGAACGCGCCTCGGCCGAGGCCAGCGCCTCCGCCGCCGCGCGGGCCGCGCCCACATCGGTGAAGGCGCAGACCGCGAAGGCGATCTCGCCCGCCGCGTCGCGGATCGGGGCGGCACTGACCTCAAGCCAGGTCATCTCGCCATTGCCGCGCTCGTAGCGCAGGTGCTGGCCGTCCACGCACTCGCCGAAGAGCAGCGCCCGGAGGATGGGGAAATCCTCCGGCTGGTAAGGTGTGCCGTCGGGGTGCGCGGCGGGATACTGCCGGTAGGCGTCCAGTTCCGGCGTTTCGGCCAGCGCGTGGCCCAGGATGCGCTCGGCCCGGGCGTTGTGGAACATCAGGCGGCCCGTGGGCGCCTCGGCGATGCTGATGCCCACGGGCAACTGCTCCAGCACCTGGCGCAGCCTTTGCTCGCTCTGCTGGCGGACCTGGAGCAGGGCGGCCGCATCCTCGGCGCGGCGGCGCAGCGCGGCCTCCGCGCCGGCGAAGCCCAGGCGCAGCTCCTCAAGCTCCCGGATGGCGGTGGGGACCAGGGCCGGAGGGGCAGGGAACGGCCCTTCCGGCCCCGGGGGCATGGTCTCGCGCGCGATGGCGCGGGCATGGGCGGCCAGCGCGCGCGCGGGGCCCAGCAATTGCCGGCCCAGCAGCCAGGCCAGCAGCCCGGTGAGTGCGGCCGCGACCAGCCCGCCCACCGCCAGCCATCTGGCGGGAGACCGCAGCATGGCCAGGTGGGCATCGAGCGGCACGCCCAGCGTCAGCGTCCAGCCCGGCAGGCCCGGGATGCCGGTGACGCCCAGAAGCCAGGGCGCGCCATCGGCGTCCCTGGTGGAGAACGCCGTCGCTCCGCCCTCCTGCCATGTGGCGTCGGCGGGACGCGTGATTCCCGCGGCGACGCCCCCGGCCTCGGCCACCGGCCGGCCCGCCGCATCCGCGACGAGGATGAAACCCCCGGTCGGGACCATATGGGCGCCGACACGCTCGCGCAGCGCGTTGGGCGGCAGGGTGGCGCCCAGGAGGCCGAACGGCCGCCCCTCCTCTCCCACCAGCGGCAGGAAGAAGGCGAGCCGCGACGCCTCCGGCCGGTCCGCGAAGAGCAGGTCGCTCACCACGGCGGCGTTGGTCGCCAGCGCGCGGGACGCGGCCGCGGGCGCCGCCTCGTGGGGGGGACCTCGCCGGGCGCGGCGTTCACGCGCACCCATTCACGCCCGTCCGGGCCGGTGATGGTGAGGAAGGCGCCGAGCCGCCCCGCAAGCCGCTCGGCATGGGCAACGATATGGTCCAGCTGTTCGGGATCAGGGTCGGTGCCCGGTGGCATGGAGAGGAGAGGGTCGGTCGTGATGCCCTCCAGCACCGTGCGGGTCAGCGCGATATCCTGTTCCACCGCCATGGCGAAGGTGTGGGCGACACGCCCGACGCGGTCATCGAGGCCTGCGCGCACCCCTTCGGCCGCGATCCAGGCCGCCGCGACCGTCAGCATCACGACGGGCAGCACGGCCGCCAGGACGAGGCCCAGCAGCCATGTGCCGACGCCGACCTGCAGGCGCGCGGAAGGGGGCTCGGCCCGCGGCGCGGCCGCGCCGGGTGGGAGGTCGGGCGGCGTCAGCGGCAGGGCGCGCGTCCGGGCGGAAGGCGGATCGGCGCAGATATCATGGAAGGTTCGACGAAAAGCCTGGCGTCATGCTTGGCCACCTCCCCTGGGCTTGCTGGCAGTATTCACCGACCGGGCATCTTGGGAAATGGTGGGTTGGCGCGGAAAGGGAAGGTCAAACCTCCGGCAGGGGGAAGATCGCGCCGGACGCGCCATTCCCCTCGGCGCCCGCCGTCCCGCGCATCACAAGGGCGCGCGGCCCCTCGGGCGTGACAAGGCGGAACCGCACGTCACGTGCGACTGTCTCCGCGCAGGCGGCGCGCAGCCCGGCGCGCAGCCCCGCCTGATCCTCCTCATGCACCCGTGCCAGCAGGGTGGCGAGGGTGGTCTGGCCCTCGGGCATGCCCAGCAGGGACTGCGCCCCGGCATCCAGGCGCAGCGCGTCGCGCTTGCGGTTGAAGCTCCAGAGGCCGATGCCCGCGGCTGCCAGCGCCGCCTCCGTCGGGAAGGGCAGGCTGGCCGGCATGGGCAGCAGGGCCGAAAGGGCATCCGCCAGCTCGGGCGCCGAATGCGGCTTCTGCACGGAGGGGTGGTGGCGGTAACCCTCCTCGATGCTGTCGGCGCTGTAGGCGGTGGAGAAGACGAAGGGCAGGCCGCGCCGCACCAGCGCATCGGCCACCGGATAGCACTTCTCGCGGTTGAGGTTCACGTCGAGCACCGCGGCGTCGATTCCCTCGCGGCCGATGAGGTCCAGCGCCTCGGCCACGCCCGCCGCCGGGCCCACCACCTGGCAGCCATAGGAGGTGAGCATGTCCTGCAACGCCCAGGCCAGTATCACCTCGTCCTCGACGATGAGGATGCGTTGCCCCGCGAGGCGCTCGGTCATGAAGTCCTCCCATCCACCCGCAGAGGCAGGGTGATGTCGCACACAAGACCCGTGGCCTCCAGGCTGAGCGTCGCGGTGCCGCCCAGCCCGTGCTGCACGCCACCCTCGATGAGCCGCATGCCGAAGCCCTTTTCGTAGAGCGGCTTCATGCGGGGGCCGCCCGCCTCCCGCCAGCGCAGGGCCAGCACTCCGCCGCGCGGCGGCGAGCGTACCGACCATTGGATGCGAACAACGCCATCATCTCCTGATAACGCCCCGTGGCGCACCGCGTTGACCGCAAGTTCGTGCAAGGCCATGGCGGTGGTCAGCGCGACATTGGTGGGCAGGCGCACATCCTCGCCCTCCAGCACCAGCCGTTCGGAGAGGTCGCGCGGGATGGTGGGCGGCTGGAGCGCCACGCCCAGCACCTGGCGCAGGGTGATGTGGCCGTCCATCTCGTCGCGCAGCATGGCCTGCGCGCGGGAGAAGGCGAGCACGCGCCCCGTCAGCGTCTCCACCACCGCGGAGAACATGTTCTGCGTGCGGTGGTTCATCTCCACCAGCAGCAGGCGCATCCGGTCCATGTCCTGATGCTGCGACGTGACGTCGTGCATGGCCAGCACGCGGTGGCCTGGCGTGCCCTCGGCGCCCGGCAGGCTGGTGATGGACAGCGCGGCCCAGAAGGTGGTCCCGTCCTTGCGGCGGAAGCAGTATTCCGTGGGGCCGCCGGGCATGCCGGTATCGGCGAGCGTCAGCCCTTCCTCCAGGCTGGTATCGCCCTTGCGGCCGAGCAGGCCACAGAGCGCGCGGCCCTCCAGCTCGGCCGGGGTGAAGCCGCTCAGCGCGCCGAAGGCCGCGTTGGCGAAGAGGATGCTGGCGCCGGCCCCGCCTTGCAGCACCACAACGGGCAGGCGCAGCCCCTCGGTCGCGCCGCGCAGGAGCTCGGGCGTGGCGCATGGCGCGGGGGGCGGGGGCCGTCCCTGACGCTTGGCACGCTCCTGCATGACCTCTCCCACCGGAATGGTCGCCGCCGTCATGATGCGTCGCGGGATGCGCCACAAGATGCGACTGGGCGACGCGAGTTGACCAAAAGAGTTACAATGTCAACCATAGGACATGCCCCGGTATGGGATGCAAGACAGATCATATAGGGGGAGCAAGGCGGCATGAGCATTCACGGCAACCCCGCCTTCGCGCGGGACCTGATCGGCTATGGAGCGAAGCCGCCACACCCGCGCTGGCCGGGCGGTGCGCGCATCGCCGTCAACTTCGTGATGAATTACGAGGAGGGTTCCGAACCCTCCTTCATGGACAATGACGGCCGGTCGGAGGTGGGGCTGACCGAGATGGCGGCCTCGCCCGTGCCGGCGGGCCAGCGCGACCTCGCGGCCGAGGGCATGTTCGAATACGGCGTGCGCGTGGGCTTCTGGCGGGTGATGCGCCTCTTCGCCGAGCGCGGCCTGCCCATGACCATCTTCGCCTGCGCCCTGGCCCTGGAACGCCACCCGCCCGCCGCCGCCGCGATCCGGGAAGCCGGGCATGACATCTGCTGCCATGGCTGGCGCTGGATCGAGCATTTCAAGCTGACGCGGGAGGAGGAGCGCGAGCATATCCGCCTCGCCGTGGAGAGCCTCGCGCGCACCATCGGCAACCGCCCGCTGGGCTGGTATTGCCGCTACGGACCCAGCGTGAACACCCGCGCGCTGCTGGCCGAGGAAGGGGGCTTCCTCTACGACAGCGACGCCTACAATGACGAGCTGCCCTATTGGGTGCTGCAGGACGGCAAGCCCGTGCTGGTCGTGCCCTATTCGCTGGTGACCAATGACGCGAAGTTCGGGCGCGGGCCGTTCAGCACGGCCGATGACTACTTCACCTTCCTGCGCGACCAGTTCGACATGCTCTACGCCGAGGGCGCCACGCAGCCAAAGATGATGTCCTGCGGGCTGCACCTGCGCCTGATCGGCCACCCCGCGCGCGCCGTGGGGCTGGCGCGCTTCCTGGATTACATCCGTGGCCATGAGGGCGTGTGGGTGGCGCGGCGCATCGAGATCGCGGAGCATTGGCGCCGCACCTTCCCCTACAGCCCGGGGATGGAGCAGATGGTTCGGATCAGCGCGGCCTGAGGCCGCCCTGTTCCAGGATGAAATCCGCGATCTCGGCCACGCCGTGATCCACCTTGAGGTTCGTGAAGATGAAGGGCCGCGCGCCGCGCATCTTGCGCGCGTCGTGGTCCATCACCGACAGGTCCGCGCCCACCAGCGGGGCGAGATCTATCTTGTTGATGACCAGCAAATCCGAGCGCGTGATGCCGGGGCCGCCCTTGCGCGGGATCTTGTCGCCGGCGCTGACGTCGATGACGTAGATGGTCAGGTCCGCGAGTTCCGGGCTGAAGGTGGCGGCCAGGTTGTCGCCGCCGCTTTCGATGAACAGCACTTCCAGCAGCGGGAAGCGCGCGTTCATGTCCTCCACCGCCGCGAGGTTGATGGAGGCGTCCTCCCGGATGGCGGTGTGCGGGCAGCCGCCGGTCTCGACGCCCATGATGCGTTCGGGCGCGAGCGCCCCGGCGCGCGTGAGGAACTCGGCGTCCTCCTTGGTGTAGATGTCGTTGGTGATGGCGGCCACGTCATGCGTCTTCGACAGCAGGCGGCAGAGGCGCTCCACCAGCGCCGTCTTGCCGGAGCCCACCGGGCCGCCCACGCCCACGCGCAGCGGGCCATTCGTGGTTCCTTGGGTCATGAGCGGAAGAGCCTTGTGTATTGGGTTTCGTGGCGCATGGAGAGGATGTCCAGCAGCGGCGCGGAGGTGGCGAGCGCCTCGCGGTCGGTGGCTTGGGCGCTGTCCGCGGCGGCGGCGATGACGGGGCCGAGCGCGGCCGTAACGCGCTGCCCATCCGTCTGGCCGAGCGGCACCAGGCGCACGCCCGCGCTGACGAGGTTCGCCGCGAAGCCGTGCAGATAGGCCAGCAAAGCCGGGCGCCGCGCCAGCCCCGCGAAGCCCGCCGCCGCGCCGAAGGCCACCGCATGGGTCAGTCGCCCGCGATGCCGCGCGGCGAAGCTGGCGAAACGCGCATCAGGCCAGGTGGTGGCGGTGACGGAGGCGAAGCTGCCGCCCTGCTGCGTGGCCTCCAGCGCGTGCTCCGCCGTGCCGCGCCAGGCGAAACCTTCCTCCGCGACTTCGTCCAGCGCTGCGTCATCGCCCGCCGCCGCATGGGCGGCGCAGAGCATCACCCCATCCACATGCCCCGCGCCGCGCATCAGCACGGTGGTGATGTAGGCGGTGAGGGCATGCGCGTTCGGGATGCGCCCTTCCTCCACCGCCATCTCGATGCCATGGCTGTAGCTGAACCCGCCCACCGGATAGGCGGGCGAGGTCCAGGCGAGGAGGCGGAAGAAATCGCCCTCCGGCAGTTCCATGCGGTCAGTCGTGGTGATGATGGTGGTGGCCTTCACCATGGTGGTGGTGGTGGTCGCCATGCCCATGGTGGTGCTGATGGGCGCTGCGGTTGTGCTCGCCATAGGCGCCGCCCTCGGGGTTGAAGGGCGCGCGCACGCGGGCGATGACCGCGCCCATGCCGCGCAGCATGTCCTCGATGACATGGTCCTCGCGGATCAGGATGCGGTCCTGGTGCAGTTCGGCGGGAAGGTGCCGGTTGCCGAGATGCCAGGCGATGCGCATCAGCGGCATGGAGGTGCCGGCGCGCACCTCCACCAGCGGCTCGTCCGCCGCGCGGACCAGGATGACGCGGCCATCCTCCAGCTCCAGCCCATCGCCATCGCGCAGCACCTGGGCTTCGTTCAGGTCCAGGATGAAGGCGATCCCGCCCGCTGTCTCATAGCGCTTGCGGCGGCGGAAGCGGTCGTCGAAGTCGAGGCGCACCTCGCCATCGGGGGTGAAGCTGCCGGCGGGCTTCACGCCGCGGGCGCGCGGGAGCATGTCGTGCATGGCGTCTTCCTTCAGAACAGGAAATAGCGCTGCGCCATGGGCAGCACCTTGGCAGGCTCGCAGATCAGCAATTCGCCATCGGCGCGGACCTCATAGGTCTCGGGGTTCACCTCCATCCGGGGTGTCGCGCCATTCAGCACCATGTCGCGCTTGGAAATGCCACCGCGCGTGTTGCCCACGGCCAGCAGCGGGCGCTGCAAACCCAGCGCGCGGCCCACATCGGCGTCCAGCGCGGCGCCCGAGACGAAGGTGACGGAGCCCAGCGTCATCGCCCGGCCGAAGCTGCCGAACATCGGCCGGTAATGCACGGGCTGCGGCGTGGGGATGGAGGCGTTGGGGTCGCCCATCGGTGCCATGGCGATGCTGCCGCCCTTGATCACCATGTCGGGCTTCACGCCGAAGAAGGCGGGCGACCAGAGCACGAGGTCCGCGAGCTTGCCCACCTCCACGCTGCCCACATGCTGCGCGATGCCCTGCGCGAGCGCCGGGTTGATGGTGTATTTCGCGATGTAGCGGCGGGCGCGGAAATTGTCGTTCTCGCCCGTCTCCTCCGGCAGGCGGCCGCGCTGCACCTTCATCTTGTGGGCGGTCTGCCAGGTGCGGATGATGACCTCGCCCACGCGGCCCATCGCCTGGCTGTCGGAGGACATCATGGAGATGGCGCCGATGTCGTGCAGGATGTCCTCGGCCGCGATGGTCTCGCGCCGGATGCGGGATTCGGCGAAGGCCACATCCTCCGGGATGCGCGCGTCGAGGTGATGGCAGACCATGAGCATGTCCAGATGCTCATCCACCGTGTTCACCGTGTAGGGCATGGTGGGGTTGGTGCTGGAGGGCAGCACATTGGCCTCGCCCACCAGGCGGAGGATGTCCGGCGCGTGGCCGCCGCCCGCGCCCTCGGTGTGGAAGGCGTGGATGGTGCGGCCCTCGAAGGCGGCGATGGTGTCATCCACGAAGCCGCTTTCGTTCAGCGTGTCGGTGTGGATGGCCACCTGCACGTCGAAGCGGTCCGCGACGGAAAGGCAGTTGCGGATGGCCTGGGGGGTGGTGCCCCAATCCTCATGCAGCTTGAAGCCGGCGGCGCCCGCGCGGACCTGTTCCTCCAGCCCCGCCGGCAAAGCCGCGTTGCCCTTGCCGAGGAAACCCAAGTTCATCGGAAAGGCCTCCGCCGCCTGGAGCATACGGCCGATATGCCAGGGGCCCGGCGTGACGGTGGTGGCCAAAGTGCCATGGGCGGGGCCCGTGCCGCCGCCGAACATGGTGGTGACGCCGGAAGCCAGCGCCTCCTCGATCTGCTGCGGGCAGATGAAGTGGATATGCGCGTCCATCCCGCCCGCGGTCAGGATCTTGCCCTCGCCCGCGATGATCTCGGTGCCCGGGCCGATCACGATGTCCACGCCCGGCTGCGTGTCCGGGTTGCCCGCCTTGCCGATGGCGCTGATGCGCCCGTCGCGCAGCGCCACATCGGCCTTCACCACGCCCCAATGGTCGAGGATGAGGGCGTTGGTGATGACGGTGTCGGCCGCCCCCTGTTCGCGCGTGCGCTGGGACTGGCCCATGCCGTCGCGGATCACCTTGCCGCCGCCGAACTTCACCTCCTCGCCATGGGTGGTGAAGTCCTTCTCCACCTCGATGAAGAGGTCCGTATCGGCCAGCCGCACGCGGTCGCCCACCGTCGGGCCATACATGCCGGCATAGGCGCTGCGCGACAGGCGGCTCACAGCGCGCCCTCCACATCGCCGCGGAAGCCATGGACCACGCGGGCGCCGCGCAGGGGCACGAGCTTCACGCGGCGGCTCTGGCCGGGCTCGAAGCGCACCGCGGTCCCGGCCGGGATGTCCAGGCGCTGGCCGCGCGCGGCGGCGCGGTCGAAATCCAGTGCGGGGTTGGTCTCGAAGAAATGGTAGTGGCTGCCGACCTGAATGGGACGGTCGCCTGTGTTCGCCACGTCGAGTTCCGTCACGGGCTGGCCCGCATTCAGCTCGATCTCGCCGGGGGCGCAGATCACCTCGCCTGGAATCATGCGCCTGGCCCTTATCGGATCGGGTTGTGGACGGTGACGAGCTTGGTGCCGTCGGGGAAGGTGGCTTCCACCTGGATGTCGTGGATCATCTCCGCCACACCCTCCATGCATTGGTCGCGCCGCAGCACCTCGCCGCCGGCGGCCATGAGGTCGGCCACGGAACGCCCATCCCGCGCGCCCTCCACCACGAAATCCGTGATGAGGGCGATGGCCTCGGGGTGGTTGAGCTTCACGCCGCGTTCCAGCCGCCTTCGGGCCACCTGGGCGGCCATGGCGATGAGCAGCTTGTCCTTTTCGCGGGGCGTCAGTTGCATCGCAGCATCATGGAACGTTCGGTGTCAGCACGTCCACAGTCTCGGCAGGGTGGCGGGGCGGCCGAGGGCGGCCGAGCGCAGGGCCGGGATGGCGGCGGTGATGCCGGCCCGCACGGCACCAGCCGTGCCCAGGAAGCGCAGCAGCAGCAGGCCGGGGCGGGGCAGGCTGGCCTGGCCCTGGGTCAGCTCGCGCGCCAGGTCGCGGTGGCGCGCGGCGTCGGGGTGGGCCAGCAGCATCAGCCCCAGCGCCTCGGCGCCGTCCAGCGCGTGGGGCGCGTCGCGGGCGGCCTCGTCCAGGGCCAGGGCATCGGCCCAGGCCAGGCGGCCATCCAGATGCAGGCGCCAGGACTCGCGCGCCGTGCCGCGCCGCCAGGCCTCGCCGCGGGCGATGCGGCCCAGCACGAGGGATTCGCAGGCCAGCAGCGTGGCGCCGGGGGCCACATGGGCCTCGGTGCGGCGGTCCAGCCGAGCGCCATCGAACAGGATGGCCTCTTGCGGCAGGTATTCCAGCGCGGCGCCCTCACCGACCTCGATGTGGGTCCGCAGCAAGGCCACGGGGCCCAGGCTGGTGTAGAGCTTCTCCGCCGCCGGGGTCGTGACCAGGGCCTGGGCGCCAGCGGCCAGCGTCACCGCCGCCCGCACCGCATCGCCCCCCGCCAGCCCGCCCGCCGTGTTCACCAGCGCGGCCTGCAGCGGCTCGCCGGGTTCGGGCGTGGGGAAGAGCAGGCGCAGCGGCGCCTTCTGGTAGAGGCGCGTGATCCCGCCCGGCCCGACCTCCAGCCGCGCCTCGCCCTCGGCCCTCTGATGGCGCGCATCCGATTCCCGCATGGGTCCAGCGTGGCCGTGGGCGCGCGGGCATGGCAACATGGGCGGATGCTCTATGTGACGCTTGGCGCGCAGCGCTACCGCATCGAACGCCCCTGGGGCGACCTTCCCACCGACATGGGCGGCGTGACCGATGTCGCGACCGATGCCGATGGCCGCATCTATGTGGGCCTGCGGCGGGATTCCTACACCTCTGGCCCTGGCCCCACGGTCATCGTGCTGGACGCCACGGGTGGGCGCATCGGCGCCTTCGGCGAGGAGGTGGCGGACCTGCACATGCTGGACGTGGCCCCCGACGGCCTGATCCATGTGGTGGACCGCGACGCGCATGAGATCATCGCCTTCGACCGCGAGGGCGTGGTCCGCCGGCGCCTCGGCACCCGCCACCAGGCCGGCCAGCCCTTCAACTCCCCCTGCGACATCGGCTTCGCGCCCGACGGCACGGCCTATGTGGCCGATGGCTACGCGGCCTCCCGCGTGCATGTCTTCGCGCCCGACGGCACGCCGCAGGGCGGCTGGGGCACGCCCGGCCAGCGGGCGGGCGAGTTTTCCACCCCCCATTCCGTCCGCGTGGGCATGGAGGGCGAGGTGGCGGTGGCCGACCGCGAGAACAACCGCGTGCAGATCTTCAACGCCGAGGGCCGGTTCCTCCGTTCCCTCTATTTGCTGCACAAGCCCATGGCGGTGACGGCCGATGCCGAGGGCAACTGGTGGGTGACCGACCAGGTGCCCAGCCTCTCGGTGTTTTCCCGCCAGGGGGTGCTGATGTCCAAGGCGCGGGCGGTGCTGAACGGGGCGCATGGCATGGCCCTGCACCCCGATGGCAGCGTGCTGCTGGCGGAGATGACGCCCTCACGCCTGACGCGGCTGGCGCCGGAGTGAGGGCGCAACCCGCTCAATAACCGATCGGCTGGCCCCGCACCGGCGGCGCCGGGGTGCCGGGCGCGCCCTTGCCCGACGGGCCGCCCGGTGCCGGCGCGGAGGGCCCGGGCGCGGAGAAGGGCTGCGTGGGCTGGTTGGGCTGGTTCGGCTGGGCCGGCGGCGTCGGGCTGCCGCCGAAGGGCTGGGACGGCTCTCCGCCATGGGCGCGGATGCAGGTCACCATGCGGGCCATCGCCTCGGAGGAGCCATTGAGGCTGACGGCCCAGTCGGGCTCGCTGCCATCCGGGAAGGAGAGAATGAGGCGGCTGCCGTTGCGGAACTCCGTCTCGAAGCGCGGAATCCCGGTGCTCATGGTCCATTGCATCGAGTTGCGCTGGCCCCTCGCCTGGGGCGCGGCCCAGGCCGCCCCCTGGTCGATCCGCATGCTGATGGCCATGCGGGTGCCCGGCGGGATGCGCCAGCTGGCCTTGAAGGCCTGGAACAGGAGGTAGTTGCCGCCGCGCACATGCTGGACGTGCACCCGGCGCCCTTCGCTGCCCTGGGCGACCATGCCGCACACGTCGCGGCCGGCGGGGGTCACCATGGAATAGACGGACCAGGCGCCGTAGCGGCCGAGGGGGGTGCTCTGGGCCCGGGCTTGGGGCTGGGTCTGGGTCTGGGTCGGGGCCTGGGCCTGGGCGGGTTGCGCCAGCAAAAGGCTCGCCAGGCCGCACAGACCCAGCAGGCGGAGGGTAGGGGCAAGAACTCGCTTCATCGCATTCGCTTCCCGGCTATGGTTGCAGCGCCGGGGCGGCGTTCCGTCTGGGCAAAACCAGCTGCTCCCCGGCTGACCTGCGGCCTATGCCTCGCGCAATTCCGGTGGCGGGGCCCTGCCATAACATTTGAACGCGGCAAAAGGTGCGAGTTGCACTGGCTATTTCTCACCTGACCCCCTAGATACCGCGCCACAAGCCCAAAATCCGTTTCCCCGCCGCCTGGGCAATTCGCGCCCGGGCCTGCCCATGCCCGGAGCCTGCCCCATGCCGATGCGCAACCTCGCCATCATCGCGCACGTCGACCACGGCAAGACCACGCTGGTGGACCAACTGCTCAAGCAGGCCGGCACCTTCCGTGAAAACCAGCAGGTCGCCGAGCGGGCGATGGACCGGAACGACCTCGAAAAGGAACGCGGCATCACCATCCTGGCCAAGTGCACGGCCGTGGAATGGGAGGGCACCAAGCTCAACATCGTGGACACCCCCGGCCACGCCGATTTCGGCGGCGAGGTGGAGCGCATCCTCTCCATGGTGGACGGCGCCATCCTGCTGGTGGACGCGGCCGAGGGCGTGCTGCCCCAGACCAAGTTCGTCCTCGGCAAGGCGCTGGCGCGCGGCATCCGCCCCATCGTGGTGGTGAACAAGGTGGACCGCCAGGACGCCCGCCCGCATGAGGTGCATGACGAGGTGTTCGACCTCTTCGCCAACCTCGGCGCCTCCGACGAGCAGCTGGACTTCCCCATGCTCTTCGCCTCCGGCCGCCAGGGCTGGGCCGATGAGAGCATGGAAGGCCCGCGCGAGAACCTGGACGCGCTGTTCAACCTGGTGGTGCGCCATGTGCCGGAGCCGAAGGTGGACGCGGCCGCGCCCTTCGCGATGAACGCCTCCATCCTGGAATATGACAACTTCCTGGGCCGCATCCTCACGGGCCGCATCGAGCAGGGCGTGGCCCGCGTGAACATGCCGGTGAAGGTGCTGCGCGCCGATGGCACCCAGGTCGAGACCGGCCGGCTGACCAAGCTGCTGACCTTCCGTGGCCTGGAGCGCGTGCCGGTGGACGAGGCGCAGGCGGGTGACATCATCGCCATCGCCGGCCTGTCGGACACCACCATCCCCGACACCATCTGCGCGCCCGAGCAGAATGTGGCCCTGCCCTCCGTGCCGGTGGACCCGCCGACGCTCGCCATGACCTTCCGCGTGAATGACGGCCCGCTGGGCGGCCGCGAGGGCAAGAAGGTGACCTCGCGCCAGATCCGCGACCGCCTCTTCCGCGAGACGGAAAGCAACGTCGCCATCCAGATCCGCGACAGCGAGGAGACGGACGCCTTCGAGGTGGCCGGGCGCGGTGAACTCCAGCTCGGCGTCCTCATCGAGCAGATGCGCCGCGAGGGCTTCGAACTGACCATCGGCCGCCCCCGCGTGCTGGTGCGCGAGAACCCCGAGACCGGCGCGCGCGAGGAGCCCTACGAGGAAGTGCTGGTGGACGTGGACGAGGCCTATTCCGGCGTCGTCGTCGAGAAGCTGTCGGTCCGCAAGGGCCAGATGCAGGACATGCGGCCCTCGGGCGGCGGCAAGACGCGGCTGACCTTCCACATGCCTTCGCGCGGCCTCATCGGCTACCACTCGGAATTCCTGACCGACACGCGCGGCACCGGCATCATGAACCGGCTGTTCCTGGGCTACCAGGAATGGGCGGGCGTGATCGAGGGGCGGCGCAATGGCAGCCTGATCTCCAACGTGGATGGCGAGACGACGCAGTATGCGCTCTTCGCCCTGCAGGAGCGTGGCGCGCTGTTCGTGGGCGCCGGCGCCAAGGTCTATGTGGGCATGATCATCGGCGAGAATTCGCGCGATGACGACCTGGAGGTGAACCCGGTCAAGGAGAAGAAGCTGACCAACATCCGCGCCGCCGGCAAGGATGACGCGCTGCTGCTGATCCCGCCCCGGCGCATGAGCCTGGAGCAGGCCATCGCCTACATCGAGGATGACGAGCTGGTGGAGGTGACGCCCAGCGCCGTGCGCCTGCGCAAGCGCTACCTCGACCCCAATGAGCGCAAGCGCGCCCAGCGCCGCGCCGATGGCATGGCCGTGAAGGGCGACCCGGTCGGCTAAGTCCGGCGCGACCGCGAAGTCGCCCTGACTTGCCGCGCGCCCGCGCGGCATGGCATCTCACCCCTTCAACGACGCTGTTCCGATGTCGTGGAGGGGAGACGTATGCTCAAGAATATCAATCGCCGCCCGCTGTTGCTGGGCGGTGCCGGCCTGATCGCCAGCCCGGCCATCGTCCAGGCGCAGAACTGGCCCTCCGGCCCCATCCGCCTCGTCGTTCCCTTCGCCCCTGGCGGAACGACCGACCTGGTGGCGCGGCTGGTGGCGGACCAGCTGGCCCTCCGCCTTAACACCCCCTTCGTCGTCGAGAACCGCGCCGGCGCCACCGCCACCACGGGCAGCCAGCTGGTGGCCGATGCCGCGCCCGACGGCCAGACGCTGCTGATGAGCAACATCGCGAGCCACGCCATCGGCCCCTCGCTCTACCGCAATCTGCGCTATGACGCGGTGCGCAGCTTCACGCACATCGCCATGGTCATCACCAACCCCTCGGTCTGGGTGGTGAACAAGAACACGCCCATCCAGAACCTGGCGGACATCGTGCGCCTGGCCCGCGCGCAGCCGGGCGGGATGAACATGGCAAGCTCCGGCGCCGGCTCCTCCAACCACCTGATGATCGTGCAGTTCGCGCGGCTGATGGGCATCGAATACACCCATGTGCCCTTCCGCGGCGCGGGCCCGGCCATGGCGGCCGTCATCGCGGGGCAGGTGCCGATGATGTCGGACAGCCTGCCCTCGGCGGCGGCGCATATCCGCGCCGACGTGGTGCGGCCCATCGCCATGTCCAGCGCGCAGCGCCACCCCTCCTTCCCCAACGTTCCCACCTTCCGCGAGCAGGATGTGGATCTGGTGAGCACGACCTGGTTCTCGCTCTCCGGCCCCGCCGGCATGCCGCCTGCCATCACCGAGCGCCTGCACCGCGAGACCATGGCCATCATCACCGCCCCCGCCATGCGCGCCCGCTTCGCGGAGCTGGGCGGCGACCCGGGCGACATGACGCCCGAGCAGTTCACGCAATTCGTGGCGACGGAGCTGGAGCGCTGGCGGCCCATCGTGCAGGCCTCCGGCGCGACTGTGGATTAGCGCGCCTGGATTAACCCGCCGTCAGAAAATTTGCTGCACCGCAGCATCGTTTGGTAAGCTCATGCGCTGAACAGGTCTGGACGCCTCCGGTGGCAACACCGGGGGCGACACTGGCAGGAGGCGCGCATGACCGGCGACAAGAAGATCGAACTGGCCCTGCAGGGCGGGGGCGCGCACGGCGCCTATAGCTGGGGCGTGCTCGACCGCCTGCTGGAGGATGGCCAGCTCGACATCGAGGCCATCAGCGGCACCAGCGCCGGCGCCATGAACGCCGTGGTGCTGGCCGATGGCATGGTGCGCGGCGGCCGCGAAGGCGCGCGCGAGGCATTGGAAAAATTCTGGCGCGCGGTCAGCGACGCCGCGCGCTTCAGCCCCATCCAGCGCAGCCCGATAGACCGGCTGATGGGGCGATGGAGCCTGGACACCTCGCCCGGCTACATCGCGATGGACCTGCTGTCGCGCCTCGCCTCGCCCTATGAGCTGAACCTGTTCGACCTGAACCCGCTGCGCGACGTGCTCGAAGCCTCGGTGGATTTCGACAACGTCAATGCGTGCCAGTCGGTGAAGCTGTTCGTGACGGCCACCAATGTCCGCACCGGCCTGCCGCGCACCTTCCGCCGCGGCGAGCTGACGGTGGATGCGGTGATGGCCTCGGCCTGCCTGCCCACCCTCTACAAGGCCGTGGAGATTGACGGCGAGCCCTATTGGGATGGCGGCTACATGGGCAACCCCGCCCTCTACCCGCTGGTGGATGAGAGTGATTGCCGCGACCTGATGATCGTGCAGATCAACCCCATCCGCAGCGACGAACTGCCCACCACCGCGGCCGAAATCCAGAACCGCCTGAACGAGATCACCTTCAACGCGGCCCTCATCAAGGAACTCCGCGCCATCACCCTGCTGCGCCGCCTGATCAAGGCGGAGGGGCTGGAGAATGAGCGCTACCGCGACATGCGGCTGCACCGCATCGGCGGGCATGGGCTGGAGCATCTCTCCGCCTCCTCCAAGCTCAATGCCGAATGGGATTTCCTGACGCATCTGCGCGACCATGGCCGCGCCGCGGCCGATGCCTGGCTGGCGCAGCACCGCGACGATATCGGCCAGCGCTCCACCTTCGACCCCGAGACGCTGTTCCTGGGCACGCTGCGCGAACCCGGCAAGGCGCCCAAGGGGTCCGCCGAATGATCGGGCTGGCGGGTGTCCTGCTGGCGCTGGGGCTGCTGATCTTCCTGGCCTATCGCGGCATCTCGGTGCTGCTGCTGGCGCCGGCCATGGCGCTGCTGGCGGCGGTGTTCGCGGGCGCGCCGCTGCTGGGCCTCTACACCCAGGTCTTCATGACCTCGGCCGGCGGCTTCGTCATCTCCTTCTTCCCGCTGTTCCTGCTGGGCGCCATCTTCGGCCGGCTGATGGATGACAGCGGGGCGGCGCGCGCCATCGCGCAGGGGCTGGTGGCGCGGCTGGGCGGGGGCCAAGCCATCCTGGCCGTGGTGCTGGCCTGCGCCATCCTGACCTATGGCGGCGTCTCGCTCTTCGTCGTGGCCTTCGCCATCTACCCCATCGCGGCCAGCCTGTTCCGCGAGGCCGACATCCCGAAGCGCCTGATCCCAGCCACCATCGCGCTCGGCGCCTTCACCTTCACCATGACGGCGCTGCCGGGCACGCCCGCCATCCAGAACGCCATCCCCATGCCCTTCTTCGGCACCACGCCCTTCGCCGCACCCGGCCTGGGCATCCTGGCCGCGCTGGTGATGTTCGGCGCGGGGCAATGGTGGCTGATGCGCCGCGCCGCCTCCGCCCGCGCCCGCGGCGAGGGCTATGGCGACCACCCCGACCACGCCCCCGCTCCCAACCCCGACATGCGCGAGCGCGCGGCGGGCGAGGGCTTCGATGTGGCCGAGATCGAACCCGCGCCCGCCCCCGCCCAGCCGCCCTTCCTGCTGGCCGTGCTGCCGGTGGTGGTGGTGATCCTGGCGAACCTCATCTTCTCCAGCTTCGTCATTCCCGCCTGGGACACCGCCTTCCTGGCCGAGCCGCGCTTCGGCGGCGTGGGGCTTTCCTCCGTGCTGGGCGTCTGGTCCATCATCCTGGCGCTGAGCGCCGCCATCCTGGTGCTGGTGGCGACGAATTGGGGACGGCTTGCTTCGGTGAAGACCTCGCTGGACGCGGGCGCCAATGCCTCGGTGCTGCCCATCTTCAACACGGCCTCGCTGGTGGGCTTCGGTGCCGTGATCGCGGCCCTGCCGGCCTTCGACCTGGTGCGGCAGGGCGTGCTGGGCATTGGCGGCGAGAACCCGCTGGTCTCCCTCGCCATCGCGGTGAATGTGCTGGCGGGCATCACGGGCTCGGCCTCAGGCGGCATGAGCATCGCGCTCTCCACCCTGGGCGAGACCTATGTGCAGATGGGGGCCGCGGCCGGCATCGCGCCGGAGGCGCTGCACCGCATCACCGCCATCGCGACGGGCGGGCTGGACAGCCTGCCGCACAATGGCGCGGTGGTGACGCTGCTGGCCATCTGCGGGCTGACGCACCGGCAATCCTATGGCGACCTGGCCATGGTGGCGGTGGTGTTCCCGCTGCTGGCGCTGGTGGTGGCGATCCTGGCCGCGACCTTCCTGGGGGCCTTCTAGACGGGGCTCACTCCAGGAACTGAAAGCCCATCGTGCGCGCGTGATAGTGCAGCCCGCCATCCTGCACGATCAGGAAGCGGGCCTGCACATCGCCGCCATTGTGGTGCGAGTGCGGCTCACCCGGCGGGGTGACGAGGGTGTTGTGCAGGCTCCAGCGCCGCGTTTCGCCGGAAATGCGCGAATGGCAATCCTCGCCCTGCAGCACCAGCGTGATGGCGGCGGCGTTGTGGCGATGGGCGCGCTGGTTTTCGCGCGGCGGCAGGGTGTTGAGGGAGAGCGTCATGCTCGCCGTCAGATTCCGCCAGGCCTCGAGCCCGTCCGAGCTGAAGATCAGCGCCAGCCCCGCCGTGCCGTCATTGCTGGTGCAGGCGCCGATGACGGCGAGCTGGCGTTCGATCTCGGCCGCCGGGAAATGCACGGGCGCCAGGGTGGCGGGGCCGGGGCGCAGGCCCTCGAAGGCCAGCAGCGGCTCATTGCCCACCAGCCAGAGCACCGCATCGGCCGAGGCGGTCAGGGCCACATGTCCGCCAGGCAGCAGGAAGACATCGCCCTCGCCCCAGGTGAAGGCATCGGCCGCGCCCATGCCGCGCAACACGCAGCCGATGAGGCCGGTGGCCCTGCTGTCGAAGGCCAGCGTCTCGCCCGCGCGGATCACGGCGTAGCGCGCCAGCATCAGCGGCGTGGTGGCCGGGAAGGGGCAGCCAATGGCCGCTGACTGATCACAGGGATACACGCCGGTCGCGGCGCCGGGGGCGAAGGCCGCGGCGGCCACCGCGCCGAAATCCGCAGCCGGCACGGGCGCCAGCTTCACGTTGAAGGCATTGCCCGAGTTGAAGAAGCGCGCCCGCGCGGCCGCGGCATTGGCGGGGCGTTCGGGGCGCTGCACGGGCAGCGCGGCCATGTCCATCATGCGCACAACTCCTTCACGGTCTCGGCGAGGACGGCGGCGCCGGCCTCCACATGTTCGGGCTCCGCCCATTCCAGCGGCGAGTGGCTGATGCCGCCGCGGCAGGGGATGAAGATCATGGCCGTGGGACAGCGCGGCGCCATGTGGCGCGCGTCATGCCCGGCGGCGGAGAGCAACGCCATGTGCGGCAGGCCGAGCCGCGTGGCGTTGGCGGCGAGGCGCGCGCGTAGCCCTTCGTCGAAACCGTTGGAAGGCGCGTGGACCAGCCGCGTGATGGTGACGCCGCAGGGCGCGGCTTCTTCCGCCGCGATGGCCTCCAGCCGCGCGCCGGCGCGTTCCAGCGCGGCATTGTCCGGGTGGCGAAGATCCATGCGGAACACCACGCGCCCGGCGATGACGGAGGGCGCGTTGGGCACCACCCGCACCATGCCGATGGTGAATTTCACGATGGGGTCCGCCTCGCCCACCTCGCGCTGCATGCGGGCGGCGATGCGGGCGAATGCCATCACCGCATCTCGGCGCAGCGCCATGTCGCGCGTGCCGGCATGGCCTTCCTCGCCCTCCAGCGTGATCTCCCATGTAATCTTGCCCTGGATGCCGGTGACGATGCCGATGGGGATGCCGGCCTCCTCCAGCAGCGTCGCCTGCTCGATATGCGGCTCGATGCAGAAGGCGAATTCGCGGTTCAGGGGCAGGCGCGGCAGATGCGGGAAGGCGGCGTGCAGCGTGTCCAGCGCCTCGCCCAGGGTCACGCCGTCCGCGTCGCGCAGGGCGCGGATGGCGGCCAGCGTGCGCACGCCCGCGAAGGCCTCGGAGCCTGTCATGCCCGGGGCGAAGCGGCTGCCTTCCTCATTGCTCCAGGCCACGACGCTGATGTCGCGGGCGGGGGTGAACCCTAGGTCCGCCACGGCTTCCAGCGCGGCCAGCACGCCCCAGGCGCCGTCGAACTTTCCACCATTGGGCTGGGTGTCGAGATGGCTGCCGATCACGGCCGGCGGCAGGCTGCGGTCGCGGCCGGGGCGGGTCAGGAAGAGGTTGCCGGCATCATCGGTGGCGGCTTCCAACCCCGCCTCGGACGCCCATTGCAGCACCAGCCGCCAGGCCTCGATCTCACCCGGCGTCAGCGCCTGGCGATCCACGCCGCCATCGCCCCGCGCGCCGATCTCCGCCAGGCGCATCAGCCGGTCCCATAGGCGCGACATGCTCAATCCGTCCGCATGATCTGGCCGGGCAGCGCGCGGGGGTCGCGCTTGTCCCAGCGCCCGGCCTCCACCTGCGCGATGAACTCCGCGAGGTGCATGTTGAACCAGGCGGGTTCCTCCAGATTCAGCGTGTGGCCGGTCTTGGGAAAGACCGACAGGCCGCAGGCGGGGAGCGTCTTCTTGAGGAAGATGCCGGGCTGCAGGCAGTGGTCATCCTCATCGCCCACGATGACGAGGGTGGGGATGGGCATGGCGCGCAGCTCCTCCTCCAGATCCCAGAAGGAGGGCCGCCGCGCCTGCACGCCCCGCATGGTGAGCGAGGCGCCCACATCCGAATGCGTGGCCAGCCGGTCGGCGAATTCCCGCCAGCCGCGCGGGTCCTTGTTCTGGAACTGCACGCGGCTGGCGCCTTCGGCGTAGATGGGCGCGAAGGCGCGGGCGCCGTCGGTGGCGAAGCGGCGGGCCACTTCCAGGGAGACGCCGCGGAAATACTCCTCATGCTCCTTCTCGCAGCCATAGCCGGCGCCGGCGACGGTCAGCGACAGGGCACGTTCCGGCGCGCGCAGGCCGAAATGCACGGTCGCGAAGCCGCCCATGGAGAGGCCCACGATATGCGCCTTGGCGATGCCCAGCCCGTCCAGCACCGCCACCGCATCGGCCACCGCGATGGCCTGGGAATACTGCTCGACATCGCTCGGCACGTCCGACGGCGGGTAGCCGCGCGCGGCGTAGGTGATGCAGCGGTGCCGCCGCGCGAAATGGCGCATCTGCGGCTCCCAGCTCTCATGGTTGCCGCCGAATTCGTGGATGAAGAGGATGGGCGTGCCGGTGCCCGCTTCCTCGTAATGCAGGCTGATGCCGTCGGGCGTGGTGATGCGCGGCATGATGTGTCCCTCTCAGAATTGCGGCGTGAGGTCGTTGAGCGTGCGGGCAGTGGCGGCCAGGGCGGGCAGGCGATCGGCCAGCTTCTCCGCCCATTCGCCAGGGACGGAGGTGCTGATCTTCATGAAGCGATGCCCGAAGCGTGCCGTGTGGTAGCTGCCCTGGCGGATCATGATGCCCTCGCGCCGCGCCGCCTCCACCAGGGCCTCGGGGCGGATATTCGCGGCCTCGGTCTCCACCACCAGGAAGTTGCCGTGGCTCGGCCAGACGGGCACGGAGAAGCCCGGGATGCGAAGGGCGGCGTCACGGATCATGGCGTTGTTGGCGCGCGTGGTGGCGCGCACCTGAGCCATCCATTCGGGCTTCACGGCGAGGCCCGCCAGCGCCGCACGCTGCGCGATGACGCTGGCGCCGAGAACGCCCGTGGCCTGGTCCGCGAATTCCTCCAGCAGCGCCGCCGGCGCCACCAGCGCGCCGATGCGAAGCCCCGCGAGGCCCAGCCATTTGGAGAAGGACAGCGAGACGACGGCATGGTCCGGCGCCTCCAGCAGCGCCGGGTGGTGGCCATCGGCGAAGTCGCGATAGGTGCAGTCATGCACCAGCAGCGCGCCCACTTCCTTCGCGATGGCGGCGAAGGCGGCGATCTCGTCCCGCGTGTAGCAGATGCCGAGCGGGTTGTTGGGGTCCACGATGTAGATGACGCTGGTGCGCGCATCCACCGCCGCGCGCAGCGCCTCGGGCGTGAGGCGATACTGGCAGCCAGCGTCGTAGATCGGGATTTCCACCACCTCCGCCCCCGCCTGGCGCGCGAAGAGGCAGGGCCATTTCCACGTCGGGTCGGTGGTGACGAAGGTGGTGCCCGGCCGGCAGCGCGCGCGGCAGACCAGCGCCAGCGCGTTCACGCCGCCCTCCGTCACCAGGGCCTCCGCGCCGCGCACGCCGAGGTCGGCCAGGATGGCTTCCCGCAGCGCCTCGAAGCCCAGCGGCGGCGCGTAGGCGTTGAACTCCAGCCCGTCCACCGCCGCGTGCATGGCGCCCAGCACCGCGGGGTGGGCCGGGATGTGGTTTGTGTTCTGGCCCATCCAGGCCAGGCCCGGCGTGGCGCTGAGCGCGTCGAAATAGCGGTTGCGGGTGAGGGCGCCGGCCATCAGATGACGGAGCCGCGCGCCGAGATGCCGCCATCAATCGTCACCACCGTGCCCGTGATGTAGCCCGCGCGCGGAGAGGCCATGAAGGCGCAGAGATCCGCCGTCTCGCGCGCCGTGGCGGGGCGCTTGCCGGGGTATTTGGCGAAGAGCTCCTCCCAGCGCGCCTCGTCGCCCAGCATCTCGCGCGCCTTCACCTTCATGATCTTGAGCATGCGGTCGGTGGCGACGGGGCCGGGGTTGATGCCCACCACGCGGATGCCGTCATCCAGGCTGCGGCCACCGATGGCCTTGGTGAAGGACATCAGCGCCGCATTGCCGGTGGAGCCGGCGAAATAGCTGGCATCCCAGTTCTCGCCGGAGTTGCCGATGACGTTCACGATGACGCCGTCCCGCCCCTTCATGCGCGGGTAGAACAGGCGCGTCAGCGTGATGTAGCCGAAGACCTTCAGGTCGAAGCCCTGGCGCAGCGCGGCATCGGTCACGGCGTCGAGCGGCCCGGCCGGGATGTCGCCCGCATTATTGATCAGGATGGTGGCGTCCCGCGCGGCCTCGGCCAGCTGTTCCATGGCCGCGGTGGTCGAGAGGTCCAGCGCATGGGTGGTGACGCGCACGCCATGGGCGGCGCGCAGCTTGGCTGCCGCCTCATCCATGGCCGCGCCGTTGCGGGCGGCGAGGTGGAGGTGGCAGCCCTCCTCGGCCAGCACCTCGGCGCAGGCGAGGCCGATGCCCTTGGAAGCCCCGGTGATGAGGGCGGTCTTTCCCGCGAGATCAAGCTGCAAGGGGCGCTCCGTTATCCATGTTGTATGCATTGACTAGCAATATGCATACCAACATGGAGGCGGGCGTCAGTCGAGCCCCGCGATCAGGTCCAGCAGGTTCTCTCCCAGCAGGGTCAGGTGGGCGCGCATGGCGCGGTGGGCGGCCTCCGGGTCGCGGGCCAGGATGGCGGCCATGACCTCGGCATGCTCGCGCAGCGTGTCCTCCACCCGCGTGGGCATGTGCGTGACGCGACGGCGATAGGCGGCGACCCGGTTGCGCAGGCGGCGGGTTTCCTCGGCCAGGAAGGCGTTGTGTGCGGCCTCGTAGATGGCTTCGTGGAATTCGGCGTTGATGTCGTAGAAGGCGTCCGCCGTGTCGCCGGCGGCCTGCTCCAGCCGGGCATGGATGGCCTGGAGCGCCGCGTTCTGGGCGGGCGTGCTGCGCCGGGCGGCCAGCCGGGCGCAGAGCCCCTCCAGCTCTCCCATCACCTGGAACATCTCGATCAGCGTCTGGGCGGAGATGCTGCGGACCACGGCGCCCTGCCGGCCGCGCAGTTCCACCAGGCGCTCGCTCGCCAGCAGGCGGAACGCCTCGCGCACGGGGGTGCGGGAACAGCCGTGCCGGTCGGCGATTTCCTGTTCGTCCAGACGTGCGCCGGGGTCCAGCCGCCCGCCCGCGATGTCGTCGCGCAGGCGGCGGTAGAGGGTGTTGGCCAGGGTGCCGGCACCGGGGGCGGCGGGTGCCCTGCGCCCGGAAGCTGACCATTCTGCCTCGGGCATTGCCTGTTTCGCGCGCATTTGTGTGCGGGAGCCTCATTCATGTGTGCAAAGACGCCCGTCTTTGTATTCCAAATCGGCGCCGCTGTCGTGAAGATGTTTTAGAGCCTCATCCCGGGGCGCAGAAGGCAGGTCACGGATTGAACAACGCCCCTCTTCTCGAACTGCGTGGCCTCTCCAAGCGTTTCGGCGCGGTGCAGGCCCTGGAGGGCTTCGGCCTGGATGTGCAGCCAGGCGAGTTCGTGACCGTCGTCGGCCCCTCGGGCTGCGGCAAGAGCACGCTGTTCAACATCGTGGCGGGCCTCGACGAGCCCGATGATGGCGGCATCCTGCGCTTCAAGGGCCGCGGCTGCCATGCACGGGAATTGCTGGGACAGGTCTCCTTCATGCCGCAGCGCGATTTGCTGCTGCCCTGGCGCAACGTGGTGGACAACGCCATCCTCGCCAATGAGATCGAGGGCGCGAACCGGCGCGAGGCGCGGGCGAAGGCGCTGTCCATGCTGCCCGAATTCGGCCTGACGGGGTTCGAGAACCAGTATCCCCACCAGCTCTCCGGCGGCATGCGGCAGCGCGTGGCGCTGATGCGCACCTTCCTCTTCGAACGCGAGCTCATGCTGCTGGACGAGCCCTTCGGCGCGCTGGACGCGCTGACGCGCAGCATGATGCAGCGCTGGCTGCTGGATGTGTGGCAGCGCCACCGCCGCACCATCCTGTTCATCACGCATGACGTGGACGAGGCCATCTTCCTGGGCGACCGCGTGGTGGTGATGACCGCGCGGCCAGGGGCCGTGAAGCTGATGCGCGCGGTGGACCTGCCCCGCCCGCGCGCGCCGGAACTGCTCACCTCACCGGAATTCACGGCCATCAAGCGCGAGGTGCTCGACGCCATCGAGGAGGAAGCCATGAAGTCCTTCCTGACCGGCACGGCGGCCGCGCCATGACCGATGCGGAACGCGAGGCGCGCATCTCGCTCGCCGCCTGCTACCGGATGGTGGCGCGGCTGGGGCTGGATGACGTCATCTACAACCACATCTCGCTGCGCGTGCCGGGCGAGGACGGCGCCTTCCTGCTGAACCCCTATGGGATGCTGTTCAGCGAGATCACCGCTTCCTCCCTCGTGAAGATCGACACGCAGGGCCGCAAGCTCGCGCCCAGCCCGCATGAGGCGAATGTCGCGGCCTTCGTCATCCATGCCGCCATCCACAAGGCGCGGCACGACGCGGCCTGCGTGCTGCACGCGCATTCGGATGCGGCGGTGGCGGTGTCGGCGCAGCCGGGCGGGCTGCGCCCCCTCAGCCAGTTCGCCATGTGGTTCCACCAGCGCCAGGCCTTCCACGACTATGAGGGCGTCGCGATAGATCTGGACGAGCAGGAACGCCTGGTGCGCGACTTCGGCACGCATCCCGTCATGCTCATGCGCAACCACGGCACGCTGACCGTGGGGCGCACGCCGGGGGCGGCCTTCATGCTGCTCTACTACTTCGAGCGCGCGGCCCGCATCCAGCTGATGATGCAATCCTCCGGCCAGCCCATCATCGAGCCGGCGCCCGAAATCTGCGCCCGCGCCGCCGACCAGTTCTGGCAGCAGCAGGGCGACATCCTGGGCCCCGGCGAGCGCGAATGGCCCGCCTTCCTCCGCCTCCTCGACCGCGAGGAGCCAGGCTTCCGTGACTGACCCAACCCAAGCAGGAGAGAGCAGGATGAACAGGCGCCACCTTCTGGCCGCGACGGGCGCAGCCGCCGTCACCCCCTTCATCCGCCCCGCCGGGGCGCAGAACCTGGTGCGCGCCACGCTGCGCCTGAAATGGCTGACCCAGGCGCAGTTCGCGGGCTTCTACGTGGCGCTCCAGAAGGGCTATTACCGCGAGGCGGGCATAGACCTCACCATCAACCCCGGCGGGCCCAACCTGCTGACGGAAAACCTGGTCGCCTCGGGTGCCGACACCTTCGGCCTTTCGGGCGGCACGGACAGCGTCTTCGCGGCGCGCGAGCGCAACCTGCCCATCGTCTGCGCCGGCGTGATGCACCAGCAGACGCCCTTCGTCTTCGTGACGCGCGCCGATGGCCCCATCCGCACGCTGGCCGATTTCCGCGGCAAGACCATCACCACCTGGTTCACCGGCGCCAACTTCGTGCTGCTGGGTATGCTGGCGCAGGCCGGGCTCGGCCGTGGTGACTTCACCATGCAGCCGCAGCAGGTCAGCGTGCAGCCCTTCGTGGACCGGCAGGTGGATGTGGTGACGGCCACTCGCTACAACGAGTTCTTCACGCTGATGCAGCGCGTGGGCCGCGACAACCTGCGCAGCTTCGTCCCCGACGACCACGGCATCACCTTCCCGCGCGACACCGTCATCGTCAGCGAGCAGACGGCGCGCGACCGCCCGCAGATGGTCACCGCCTTCCTGCGCGCCACCATCCGCGGCTGGCGGGACGCGCTGCGCGACGGCAAGCTCGGCGTGGATTCCGTCATGTCCGTGGCGCCCACGCTGAACCGCCCCCACCAGGAATTCATGATGGAGGAGGCCGGCAAGCTGATGGTCGCCGGCGGCGCCGCGCAGAACGGGCTGTTCTGGATCGACCGGCCCGTGATCCAGGCCGCGCATGACTTCTTCCTGCGGCATGAGGTGATCAAGACGCCGCTCGACCTCGCCGCCGCCTACAATTCCAGCTTCCTGGAGGCGATCCCGCTGGCGGACCGCATGGCATGAAGTCCACGGCGATGGCGGCGCTCCGCCTGCTGGGCGGGGTGATCCTGGCCGGGTTGGTGTGGGAGGCGGTGGTGGTGGGCTTCGGCATCCGCCCGCATTTGCTGCCGCGCCTGTCGGACATCTTCGCCGCCATCGCCCTGACGCCCGGCGCCTATTGGGCCGGGCTGCAACGCACCGCCGCCGAGACGCTGATCGGCTTCGCCGCCGGCACGGCCGTGGGCATCATCAACGGGCTGGTCTTCTTCCGCGCGCCCCTGCTGCGCGACATGCTGCTGCCGGTCTTCGTCGTGTCGCAGACCATTCCCGTCATCGCCTTCGGCGCGCTGGTGGTGATGTGGTTCGGCAACACGCTGATGGCCAAGGCGGTGATCGCCTTCTACCTCACCTTCTTTCCCGTGACGGTGAACACGCTGCTCGGGCTGAACAGCGTGGACCCGCGCCAGGCGGCGCTGCTGCGCAGCTTCGGCGCCACGCCGCGGCAGATCCTGTTCCGCCTGCAATTGCCCATGGCCCTGCCGCAGATCTTCGTCGCACTTCGCCTCGGCGCCTCGCTCAGCCTGGTGGGCGCCATCGTGGGCGAATGGTTCGGCGACAACACCGGCATCGGCGTGCTGCTGCTCCAGGCCATGTACAATGAGAGCGTGGTGGCGCTCTGGGCCGCCATCCTCTGCGCGGCGCTGCTGGGCACGGGCTTCTACGCGCTGGTGGCTTGGGCCGAGCGGCGCATCGTGTTCTGGGGGGCGGAGCAATGAGGGCCTCCGCCACCGCGCGCGGCGTCTTCGGCGCCGTGCTGATCCTGGCGCTGTGGGAGGTCACCGCGCGCGGCTTCGCCCTGCCGGCCTACACCCTGCCGGCTGTGACGCAGATCCTGGGCGCGGTGTGGGAGCATCGGGCAGCCTTGCAGGCGGCGGCCCTCGTCACGGGCTTCGAGGCGGTGACGGGCTATGCCATCGGCGCCTTCGCCGGCATCGGCATGGCGACGCTGCTGGTGCTGGCGCGGCCCTTGCGCGCCGGCGTGCTGCCGCTGCTGCTGGCCATCAACTCCGTGCCGGTGGTGGCCTGGTCGCCGCTGGTGCTGCTGTGGTTCGGCGTGGGCGTCTCCTCCAAGATCGTGATGGTGGCGCTGGCGGTGGGCTTCACCATCTTCCTCAGCGCGCTGGCGGGCTTCGACCGGGTGGACCGGCGCAGCGTGGACCTGATGCGCAGCTTCGGCGCGGGGCGCCTCGGCATCTTCTGGCGGCTGCGCCTGCCGGCCGCGCTGCCGCTGATCGCGGCCGGGCTTCGCGTCGCCACCGTCCGCAGCCTGATCGTGGCCATCGTGACCGAGATGCTGGGCGCCTATGGGGGGCTGGGCTGGATCATCTACCAGTCCGTCACGCTGATTGATTTCGTGCAGGTCTGGGCGGCGATCCTGGTGGCCTCCGCGCTCAGCCTCGCCTTCTTCGGCGCGGTGGGCGCGCTGGAGCGGCGCTTCATCTTCTGGCGGTAGGCGTTTCATGCGGCAGATGCATCTCGGCCTGTTCCTGCTCGGCACCGGCAGCCATGTGGCGGGCTGGCGCATGCCGGGCGCCGTCACCAGCTTCCAGGACATCCGCGCCATCCAGGCCATGGCCGCCCAGGCCGAGCGCGGCTGCTTCGACCTGATCTTCATGGGCGACAACCTCTACGCCGACCCGGGCGCCCATCCCTCCTACACGGTGCGGCTGGAGCCGCTGACCATGCTCTCGGCCCTCGCCATGGTCACGAAGCATATCGGCCTCGGCGCCACCGTCGCCACCACCTACAGCGACCCCTGGAGCGTGGCCCGCGCCTTCGCCTCGCTGGACCATATCAGCGGCGGGCGGGCGGCGTGGAACGCGGTGACGGGGTCCTCCGCCCAGGCGGGGCCCAATTTCGGGCGGCTCCATCCCAACCACGCCGAACGCTACGCCATCGCCGCCGAATTCGTGGAGGTGGTGTGCGGCCTCTGGGATGGCTGGGAGGAGGATGCGCTGGTCGCGGACCGCGCCACGGGCCTCTATGTGGATCCGGCGAAGCTGCACAAGCTGAACCATGAGGGGCCGCATTTCTCCGTGCAGGGGCCGCTCAACATCGGCCGTTCGCCGCAGGGGCGGCCCGTGATCCTGCAGGCCGGCGGGTCCGATGCCGGGCTCGACCTCGCCGCGCGCACCGCCGATGTCGTCTTCGCCGTGGTGCAGGATTTCGAGGAGGCGCGCGCGCAATACGCCGCGCTGAAATCCCGCCTGCCCGCCCAGGGCCGCCGGGCGGAGGAGGTGGCGGTGCTGCCCGGCGTCATGCCCATCGTCGGCCGCACGGAGCGCGAGGCGCTGGACAAGCTGGCGCAGCTGCAATCCTTCATCAGCCCGACCAATGCGCTGCAGCTTCTGCAGGACCGGCTGGGCGTGGACCTGGCGGGCCGCGACATGGACGCGCCGCTGGGCGAGATGCCGCTCTTCGACGGCGGGCACGGCTTCGCGCGCGCCCTGCTGAACAAGGCGCGGCGCGACAACCTGACGCTGCGCGACATCTACAACCTGCTGGGCGCGGCGCGCGGCCACTGGGTGCTGTGCGGCGCGGCCGAGCATGTGGCGGACACCTTGCAGCACTGGTTCGAGAATGGCGCGGCGGACGGGTTCAACGTCATGCCCTCGCACTTCCCGGGCGGCATGGAGGATTTCGTGGAGCTGGTGGTGCCCATCCTCCAACGCCGCGGCCTGTTCCGCACGCGCTACGAGGGCACCACCCTGCGCGACCTGCTGGGGCTGCGGCGACCGGCGCGCGGCGAGGGGTGATTGCCGGGACGCCATGACCGGGCCCACCATGCGCCCACCGGATCATGGAGACCCCCGATGCCCGCTCTCGACCCCGAAATCCGCCTGGCCGCGTTGGAGGCGGTGGTGGCGCGGCTGCTGCTGGCCCAGGCCCGCCAGCACCCGGACCCCGCCGGCATGCTGGACCAGTTCGCCGGCGAGATGCGCCGCCACGCGGACATGCAGGATGATGCGGGGTTGGACGGCCTGGCGCTGGGGGCGGCGCTGTTGCAGCTCGTGACGCTGGCGAAGGAACGCCTGATCGCGGAGGGGGGACGGTAGCCGGCCGCCCCCCGAACCCGCGCCGCCCTCGCCCTATTCGGGCTGCGCGCCGGAGATGCGGACCATCTCGCCCCAGATCGGCCGCTCCCGATCCAGCCTTTCCTGAAGCGCCTCGGGCGTGGTGCCGAGCAGCCGCGCGCCCATCCCGATGACCCGCTGCTGCAACGCCGTATCCGAGAAGGCGGCGCGGACTTCCTCGGAAAGCCGGTCTATCACCGCACGCGGCGTGCCGGCCGGCGCGGCCCACATGTGCCAGGGCCCGTAGGAGAGGCCGGAGAAGCCGGCCTCGGCCATGGTCGGCACATCGGGCAGGGCCGGCCAGCGCTCCTGCGTGGTGACGGCGAGCGGGCGGATGCGGTTGTCCTGGATCACGCCCACATAGGAGGCGAGGTTGTCCACCGCGATCTGGATATCGCCCGAGAGCATGGCGGGGATGGTCTGCGCCGCGCCCCGGAAGGTGACGTGCTCGGCCCGCAGCCCCGCCTGGGCCATGAGATAGGCGCCGGAGAGATGGATGGTGGTGCCCACGCCCGAGGACCCGAAGCTGACCCCCTGCGGCCTTTCCCGCGCCCAGGCGATGAACTCGGCCAGGGTGCGCGCCGGCACGTGCTGCGCCGGCACGGCGGCGACATTGGGCAGGTCCCACATCGCGCTGATCCAGGCGAAATCCCGCTGCGGATCATAGGGCAGGCGGCGGAACAGCAGCGGGTTGATCAGCAGGTTGTGCATGCTGACCGTGCCGATGGTGTAGCCATCGGGGGTGGCGCGCGCGATGGCCTCGGTGCCGATATTGCCGGACGCGCCCGAGCGCGTCTCGACATAGAAGCTCTGGCCCAGCCTGTTCTGCATCTGCTCGCAGGCCAGCCGTGTCATCACGTCGAGCGAGCCGCCCGGCGGGAAACCCACGATCACGCGGACAGGCCGGTTGGGCCAAGGCCGTTGCGCCAGGGCCGGCGCGGCAAGGGGAAGGGTCGCTGACGCGGCGATGAGCCGACGGCGTTGCAGCATCTTGGTTTTCCTCCGGGTGGCCTCCCGCCATCATGTCGCGGGCGGGAGTTGCCGAGGAAAGCTTAGGCGGGCCCCGTCCGGCGGGGCAACCACGGCGGGCGTCAGCGTCCCGTGAAGCGTGGCGGCCGCTTGTCGAGCTTGGCGCGCCTTCCCTCGGCGTAATCCTCGCTCGCATAGCAACGGTCGGCCCAGGCCTGGGCACGCGCCAGGTCGGGCGGGCCGTCGCGGCGGGCCAGTTCCCGGAAGGCGATCTTCGCCGCCGCGAGGCTGAGCGGCGCATTCGTCGCCAACTCCTCCGCCATGGCCTTCGCCTCTTCCCGCAGCGCCGCGCGGTCTGGCAGGACGCGGTGCGCCAGGCCGAGGCGCCGGATATCCTCCGCGCCGTGGCGGCGGCCCAGCAGCACCATCTCGCGCGCCGCCGCCTCGCCGATCACGTCGAGCAGCTTCACGATGTCCTCGGCGCGGTAGGGCAGGCCGAGCTTCACGGCCGGCACGCCCATGGTGGCCTCCGCGCTGCACAGGCGCAGATCGCACATCAGCGCGATCTCCATGCCCGCGCCCAGGCAATGGCCGTGGATGGCGGCGATGGCGGGCTTCGTCAGCTCGCGCAGGCGCGCGGCGACCACGTGCTGCAATTCGTTGTAGCGCGCGGCGGCGTCTGGGTCGGCGCGCAGCGTCTCGAATTCGCTGATGTCGTTGCCGGTGCAGAAGGCGCGGTCGCCCGCGCCTTCCAGCAGCAGCACGCGCGCGGCGGGGTCGGCCTCCACCCGCGCCAGCGCCTCGGCCAGTTCGCGCCACATCGCGGCGGTGATGGCGTTGAGGCGGCGTGGATGGTCGAAGGTCAGGCGCGCGATGCCGTCCTCGACATCGAGCCGTATGCGGGCCTCGTTCATGGGGCGTGCTCCATCAGGGGGTGTGCGCCGCCTGCCGGGGCCCGGGCAGGGTGACGACCAGGTTGCCATTCGCCTCGACCGAGGCCACGGCGCCGGGCGGCAGCACCAGGGTGGACATGCCGTCTTCCACCAGGGCGGGCCCTTGCAGGCGGGCGCCGGCTACGAGCCCCGCGCGGGCATGGACGGGCACGGGCACCAGTCTCCCCTCGATGCGGAGCCCACGCTCGCCCACCGGCGTCGGCGCGGCCGCGAGGCCGGGCTCCAGGGCAGTTCCTGGCGGCTTCGCGCTGACCGAGACGCGGATGTTCACGAACTCGATCCCCTGCACCGGCGGGCGGCGCGTGAAGATCGCGTCATAGGCCGCGAGGAAGGCGTCACGCAGGGGCGCGAGCGAGGCGGCGTCATAAGGCCCGGGCGGCAGGGCCGCCACGATCTCGTAGCCCTGCCCGGCGAAGCGCATGTCCGCGCCGCGGCGCACCTCGCGCGGGACATCGGGGCCGAGCGTGGCCGCGACCACGGCGCCGGCCTCCTCCTCCAGGCGCTGGAAGGCGGCCTCCAGCGCCTCGGGCGGAAGCTGGTCCAGCCTGCGCGCCAGCGTCGCCACCCGGTCCACCCGCGCGGGCGCCAGCAGCAGGCCGAGTGCCGAGGCCACGCCGGCCGCGGGCGGGCAGACCACGCGCCGGATGCCCAGGCGCCGCGCCACCTCGCAACCATGCAGCGGCCCGCCGCCGCCCGTGACCAGCAGCGCGAAGTCGCGCGCGTCGCGGCCATGCTCGGCCACATGCACCCGTGCGGCGGCGGCCATCGTCTCGTTCACGACGGCATGGATGCCGGCAGCGGTCTCCGTCGTGGCGAGGCCGCCCTGCGTCGCCACCTCGCCCACCGCGCGCTCGGCGGCGCCGGCGTCGAGGCGCATGGTCCCGCCGGCGAAGCCCTCCGCGTCCAGCAGGCCGAGCAGCAGGTTGCCATCGGTCACGGTGGGCGCGGTGCCGCCGCGCGCGTAGCAGGCCGGCCCAGGCTCGGACCCCGCGCTGCGCGGGCCCACCTTCAGCAGGCCCAGCGCGTCCAGCCGCGCGATGCTGCCCCCACCGGCCCCGATCTCGATGAGTTCCACGGTCGAGATGGCCAGTGGCAGGCCGCTGCCCCGGGTGAAGCGCCGCTCCCGCCCCGCCTCGAAGCGGTGCGCGACCAGCGGCTCGCCCCCCTGCACCACGCAGAGCTTGGCGGTGGTGCCGCCCATGTCGAAGGCCAGCAGGTCCCGCAGGCCCGAGCGCGCGCCGAACACCGCCGCCGCCAGCGCCCCCGCCGCCGGGCCGCTCTCCAGCAGCTGGACGGGCACGCGCTGCGCCTCTTCCAGATGCGTGAGGCCGCCATTGGACAGCATCATGAACAGCGGCGCGCGCAGCCCCAGCTCCCGCAGATCGGTCGAGAGGCGGCCGAGATAGGCATCGGCCAGCGGCTTGATGTAGGCATTGGCGACGGTGGTGGAGGTGCGGTCGTATTCCCGGATCTGCGGCGCGACCTCGCTGGAGAGCGAGACCGGCAGCCCCGGATGCGCCTCGGCCAGGATCCGCCCCGCCGCCTGTTCATGCGCGGGGTTCGCATAGGCGTGCAGGAAGACGACCGCGAGGGATTCCACCCCCTTGTCCACCAGCCGCGCCGCCGCGGCGCGCAGGCTGCCGCCATCGAGCGGCTGTTCGATGCCGCCATCGGGGCCGATGCGCTCGATCGCCTCCTCGCGCAGGCTGCGGCGGACGAGCGGTTCCGGCAGGGGCAGATGCAGGTCGTAGAGTTCGTATTTCCGCTCATGCCCGATTTCGAGCGTGTCGCGGAAACCGGCCGTCGTGATCAGCCCGGTGCGCGCGCCCCGCCGCTCGATCAGCGCATTGGTGAACAGCGTGGTGGCGTGGACGATGCGCCCCACATCGGCGCAGGCCAACCCCTCGCGCGCGAAGAGCCGCGCGATGCCCGTCACCACGCCGCGCGCGGGGTTGTCCGGAGTGGTCAGTTCCTTATGGGCGTGGAAGCGGCCCGTGCGCTGGTCCAGCACCACCACATCCGTGAAGGTGCCGCCGATGTCCACGGCGAGGGCGAGATGCGGGGCCCTCATGCGACGAAGCCATCCTCGATGTCGGCGGCGATCGCCGCGGGGTCGCGCTCGGCGGGCGGGCCGAAGCCGCCGCCGCCCGGTGTGCGAAGCTCGACCGTGTCGCCCGGCGCCAGGATGTGCTGGCGCTTGGGGTCCACCGGCACGCCATTGACCAGCACCGCGCCGGGCGCGCCGGCCTCCCCGCCCGCGAGCCCCGGGGCGGCGGCCTCGATGCGGGTGCGCTCGGCCATGAAGGTGACGGCGACGGGGCCCGCCGCGCGGTTCTCGAACAGCCATTCCTGCCCGGTGCCGCCACGGTGCCGGCCCCGCCCGCCCGTGCCGGCGCGCAGCCGGCGGTGGCGCACATGGAAGGGGTTGTGCTGCTCGATCATCTCGACGGGCGCGGCCGAGACGTTGCTCGGCCAGGAGAGGACGTTGGGCCCGTCGCGCAGGGCGGAGGCGCCGTAGCCGCCATTCATGAAGAAGTGGTTCGCGGTGGTGCTGCCATCCGCGCGCTGGCCGGCGAAGTTCAGGCTCCAGAGGGGCGAACCCACGCCCGCGATGACGCGCTCCGGAATGGCCTGGGCCAACGCGGACAGGATCAGCGGCGGCAGGAAATGTCCGGTCAGCGCGCGGTTGGCGCCGGCCGCCGGCGGCGTCGAGTTCAGGATGCAGCCGCGCGGCGCCTCCACCGTCACAGGCCGGAACGCGCCCTCATTGTTGGGCACCTCCGGGCAGAGCGCCGCCTTCAGGGCGAAGGCGGTGTAGGCGAAGGTGTAGGAGAGGCAGACATTGATGCCGCGCGGCACCTGCGCGTCGGTGCCCGTGTAATCCGCCACGATGTCCTCGCCCCGCTTGTGCAGCGCCAGCACGAGGCGGATGGGCTGTTCGAGGCCGTCGGTCAGCACCTCGGCGCGGTAGGTTCCGTCCGGCACCTCGCGGATGGCCGCGCGCATGGCCCGTTCGGAGCGCGACTGGATCTCGGTGGCGAGCGCGCCCAGGTCGTCCAGCCCGTATTCGTCCATCAGCGCCAGCAGCCGGCGCTCCATCAGCTCCAGCGCGGTGAACTGGGCGAAGAGGTCGCCCATCACCTGGTCGGGCACGCGCGTGTTCTTGCGCAGCATGCGCGCGAAGGTGTCGTCCAGCACGCCCGCACGTACGGCCTTGAGCGGCGGGATCTGCAGGCCTTCCTCGAACACCTCGCGGCTTTCGGCGGTGCGGATGCGCCCGCCGATGTCCGGCGCATGCGCGGCCGAACCCGCGAAGGCGACGAGGCGGCCCTGGCGGAAGATGGGGCGCGCCACCGTGATGTCGGGCAGGTGGCCTGTCCCCATCCAGATGTCGTTGGTCAGCAGCACATCGCCCGGCGCCAGCGTTTCGGCCGGGTATTCGTCGAGGAAGTGCCGCATGGTGCGCGGCACGGTGCAGAGGAAGGAGGGCACGCCATCCGTCGCCTGCACCAGCGAACGGCCCTGCGCGTCGGCCAGCACGCAGGCGAAGTCGTGGGATTCGCGCACGATCGTCGAGAAGGAGGTGCGCAGCAGCGCCGCGGCCGCCTCGTCCACCGACGAGGCGAGGCGGGTCCAGAGCAGTTCGAGCAGGACGGGATCGAAGGCCCGCGGCGCCGTAGCCATGCCTCAGTTCACCCTGATGTTGGCGGTCTGGATCACGCGCGTCCATTTGCGCGTCTCCTCCGCGAAGAAGCGGCGGCTCTCCTCGACCGAGAGGCCGCGCTTGATGGCGCCGAGCTGCCGCAGCCGGTCCTGGATGGCGGGTTCGTTCAGCACCGCCACCGTGTCGGCGTTCAGGCGCTGGAGCAGCGGCGCGGGCACGCTGGCGGGGGCGGCCAGCGTCATCCAGGCGGTCGCCACATAGTCGGGCAGGCCCGCCTGCGTCGCGGGCGGCACGCCGGGCAGCGCGTCCACCGCCTCGGCCGAGGTGACGGCCAGCGCCCGCACGCTGCCCGCGCGGGCCAGGGGCGGCACGGTCGGCACGTTCTCGAACATGAGCTGGATGCTGCCGGCCATCAGGTCGGTCAGGGCGGCGGAGCTGCCGCGATAGGGCACATGCGTCATCTGCACGCCGGCCACCTGCATGAACAACTCGCCCGCCATGTGGGTGGAACTGCCGCTGCCGGCCGAGCCGAAGGTGAGCGCACCGGGCCGCGCCCGCGCCAGCGCGATCAGCTCCTGGAGGTTCTGCGCCGGCACCGAAGGGTGGACGATGAGCGCGTTGGGCATCTCGGCCAGCACCGTAACGGGTGCGAGATCGGTGTCCGGGTTGTAGGGCAGGCGGGCGTAGATCGAGCTGGCGGCGTGGATGCCGATGGTGCCCAGCAGCAGGGTGTGGCCATCACCCGCCGCACGCGCCACCTGCTCCGCGCCGATATTGCCGCCCGCGCCGGGGCGGTTTTCCACCAGCACGGGCTGGCCCCATTTGGCCGAGAGGCGCTCCCCCACCAGGCGGGCCAGCACATCGGCCGTGCCCCCGGCGGCGAAGGGCACCACGATGCGCACCGGCCGCGTGGGGAAGGCCGCCGTCTGGGCGGAAGGCGCGCCCAGCGGCGCGGCGCCGAGCGATGTGGCAAGCGGCAGGAGTGCGAGGCTGCGTCTACGCATGATGTTCATCCTTCCCTGTTCTGGTCCGAAAGCGGTGATGCCGGTGGGGCGCCGCAGGGCGCCGTCACGGGCCGTAGGGCGTGGCGTCGGTGACATGGCCGGAGGCGAGGTCGGCCGCGCGCGCGCCCGCCTCTCGCAGGCCAGGGTCGCCATGGCCGCCGCCGCCCGGCGTGGCGAGCAGCACCGTCTCGCCCCGTTGCAGGACGTATTGGCGCTTGGGGTCCACCTTCTCGCCATTGATGCGCAGCATGCCGGGCGCGCCGGCCTGCCCGCCCTCGATGCCGAAGGCGGGGAAGATGGTGCGCTCGGCCAGGAAGGAGACGGCGATGGGCGTGTCGGAGCGGCTCTCGATCAGGATTTCCTGGCCGAGCCCGCCCCGGTGCCGCCCCGGCCCGCCGCTGTCGGGGCGCAGCCGCTTGTGGTGGATGCGCAGGGGCGCGATGTGCTCGCTGATCTCGACCGGCGTCGAGGAGACGTTGGAGGGCCAGGAGAGGCAGGAAATGCCATCCCCATGCACGTTCCCGCCCATGCCCCCGTTGAAGAAGAACATGTTCGCATAGGGCTTGCCGGCCGCGTTCACGCCCGACTGGTTCATGCCCCACATGGGCGAGCCGCAGGCGGCCATCACGCGCTCGGGCACCACCTGGCCCAGGCAGCCGAAGACCAGCATGGGCAGGTAATGCCCGATCAGCATGCGCGAGCCGCCCGAGGCCGGGAAGACCGGGTTCACGATGCAGCCCTCGGGCGCCTTCACCGAGATGGGGCGCCAGGCACCCTCATTGTTGGGCAAGGTGGGGGTGGTGCAGACCTTCACCCCGTACATCGTCATGGCATAGGTGTAGCAGAGCGCGCAGTTGATCGCGCGGTCCACCTGCGGGTCGGTGCCGCTGTAGTCCACCTCGATGCGGTCGCCCGCGATGGTGAGCGCCATGCGCAGCGTCACGGGCTTGTCCAGCAGCCCGTCGGTCTGCAGGGCGCTGTGGTAGGTGCCGTCCGGCAGGGCGGCGATGGCCGCGCGCATCGCGTTCTCGCAGCGCGCCTGCACCTCCCGCGCCAGGTCCGACAGGTCGTGCAGCCCGGCCTGCTCCATCAGGACGTGCAGCCTCTCCTCCATCAGGTCGAGGGCCACGACCTGCGCCCAGAGGTCGCCCATGGTCTGTTCGGGCGTGCGGACGTTCTTGCGGATGATCGCGACCAGCGTCTCGTCCGGCTCACCCGCGCGGAGCAGCTTCATGGGCGGGATCTGCAACCCCTCCTCGAACACCTCGCGCGGCTCGGGGCTGCGGATCTTGCCGCCGATGTCCGGCGCGTGCGCGGTGGAGGCGCTGAACGCCACCAGCCGGCCCTCGCGGAAGATGGGCTTGGCCACCGTGATGTCGGGCAGGTGGCCGGTGCCGAGCCAGATGTCGTTCGTGATCAGCACGTCGCCCGGGCGCAGCGCCTCGGCGGGGAAGAAGCGCAGGAAGTGCTTCACCGTCTCGGGCAGGGTGCCGATGAAGCTCGGGATGCTCTCGGTCGCCTGCACGAGCGACTGGCCCTGGGCATCCGTGACCACGCAGGAGAAGTCATAGCTCTCGCGCACCAGCGTCGAGAAGGAGGTGCGGACCAGCGCCGCTGCCGCCTCGTCCACCAGCGAGATCAGGCGGCGCCAGAGCAGTTCGAGTTCGACCGCGTCGAAGCTGCGGGGGGTGTGTTCCATGTCGGGCATCCTCAGCTCAGCCGCTCGGCCAGGATCGAAAGGTCGGGCAGGACGCTGATCCGCGCGTCGGGGCCCACGACGAAGGTGCTTTCGTCCTCCTCGAAGACCGCGGGTCCGGGCAGTTGCGTGCCAGCGGCCAGGGCGTAGCGGTCATAGACGGGGGTCTCGACCATCCCCTCCGCCTCCGGGAAATGCACGGGGCGGCGGCCCTTCAGCGCGGTGTCCGCCGCGTGGGTCTGCAGGCGCAGGGCCGAGCCCGCGCCCGGCATGGGTGCCGCCAGCGACAGGCGCAGCGCCACGAACTGCGCCGCGGCGCCGGGCGGCGTGCGGCCGAACAGGCGGCGATAGGCGGCCTCGAACGCCGCGAGCACCCCTTGCTCCGACAGCGGCTCGGGCAGCGCGATCGTGATCTCGGAGCCCTGGCCCACATAGCGCATGTCGGCCAGGCGGCGGGTGGTGCGCCGGTCCATATCGGCGCCGCTCGCGCGGATGATCCCGGCAGCCTCCGCCTCCAGCGCGGCCAGCAGCCGTTGTGCCTCGGCCCAGTCCGCCGCCGCGACCGGCTGGTTGAAGGAGGCCACGCGGTCCACGCGCGCGGGCGCCATCAGCATGCCGATGGTGCTGCCCACCCCGGCGCCGGGCGGGCAGATGACCCGCCCGATGCCGAGCTTCCCGCCCACCTGCCAGGCATGCACCGGCGCGGCCCCGCCGGTGGCCAGCAGCGCGTAGTCGCGCGGGACGCGCCCGCGCTCGGCGATGGCGACGCGCGCCGCCCCCGCCATGTTCTCGTTCACCACGTCATGCACGCCGAAGGCCGCGCGCGATGCATCGAGCCCGATGCGCCCCGCCAGCGCGCCCAGCGCCTCGGTGGCCGTGTTGGCGTCGATGCGCATGGCCCCGCCCAGGAAGAAATCGCCGTTGAGATAGCCGAGGGCGAGATCGGCGTCGGTCACGGTGGGTTCGGTGCCGCCCCTTCCGTAGCAGACGGGGCCGGGCTGCGCGCCCGCGCTTTCGGGGCCCACATGCAGCGTGCCGAGCTCGCTGCGCCGCGCGATCGAGCCGCCGCCGGCGCCAATCTCGATCAGCTCCACGGTGGCGATCTGGATGGGCAGGCCGCTGCCGCGCAGGAAGCGCTTGGTGCGCGCCGCCTCGAAGCCCCAGGCGACCAGCGGCTCCCCTTCATCCACCAGGGCGAGCTTCGCGGTGGTGCCGCCCATGTCGAAGGCGAGCACCCGGTCCAGCCCCGCCTGGCGGCCGAACCAGGCGCCGGCCAGCGCGCCGGCCGCGGGGCCGCTCTCCAGCAGCTGCACCGGGGCGCGCTTGGCCTCCGCCACATGGGTCAAGCCGCCGCTGGACAGCATGAGGAACAGCTCGCCCGGGATGCCGGCGCGCTTCAGCTCCGCCTCCAGCCGGTCGAGATAGGTCTCGGCCAGCGGGCGCACATAGGCATTGGCGACGGTGGTGACGGTGCGCGGATATTCCCTGATCTCGGGCGCGATATCGGCCGAGAGCGAGAGGGAAAGCCCCGGGAAGCGCGCCGCGATGGCCGCCTCCGCCGCGCGTTCGTGCACGGGGTTCGCGTAGGCGTGCAGGAAGCAGACCGCGAGGCTGGTGACGCCCTGGCTGACCAGCAGCGCCACCTCCTCCAGCAGCGCGTCCACATCGAGCGGCACCTCCACGCTGCCGTCGGGCGCCAGGCGCTCGCGCGCCTCGCGCCGCCAGGGGCGGGGCACGAGGGGCTGTGGCATCTCCAGGAACAGGTCGTAGAGCTCGTATTTCCGCTCGCGCCCGATCTCCAGCACATCGGCGAAGCCCGCGGTGGTCAGCAGCCCGGTGGGGGCGCCCTTGCGCTCGATCAGGGCGTTGGTGAACAGCGTCGTCGCGTGCACCACGCGGCCCACGCGGCCGGGCGCCACGCCGGCCTTCTCCAGCAGCCGGGCCACGCCCGTCATGGCCCCGCGGGCGGGTTCGTCAGGCGTGGTGCTCTCCTTCCAGATGACGATGCGGCCATCGGAAGGGTCGAGCAGGACGAGGTCGGTGAAGGTGCCACCGATGTCGATGCCGAGGGAAAGTGACGCTGTCATGAACTTCCATATCCTTGCGCGCATGGCGCCTTGCTGGGCACGGGGGCCCCGTCTTGGCCGCGGTTCAGTCGCTGCGGATGGCGTTGGCCTCGATCACCTGCCGCCAGCGCTCGCGGTCGCGGCGGATGCGGGAAGCGAAGGCGGGGCCCGCCTCGGGCAGCGGTTCGAGGCCGCGCTGCCGCAGGGTGTTCGCGGTCTGCGCGTCGCGCAGCACCACGTCGAAGAGGTCGGCGAGGCCGGTCCGGACATCGGCCGGCAGCCCCGCGGGGCCCACCAGTCCGAACCAGTTGGTGATGTCGAGCTGCGGGACGCGGGCGGCGAGGGGGACGAGATCGGGCGCCATGGCGCTGGGCTGCGCGGCCGTGATGCCGATGGCCTTGAGCTGCCCCGCGCGGAGCTGGCCCGCGACCTCGGCGAGGTTCGCCACCATCACATCCACCCGCCCCGCCGTCACGTCGAGCACGGCGGGCGCGCCGCCGCGATAGGGCACATGCGTCATCCGCACGCCCAGCACCCCCGCCAGCAGGGCGCCCGCCAGGTGGTTGATCGAGCCGGTGCCGCCCGAGGCATAGGTGGCCGCGCCGTCACGGCCCCGCGCGAAGCCGGCCAGGCCGTCGAGGTCGGCGAAGGGGGCATCGGGCCGCGCCACCAGCGCCATGGGCGTGCCGGCGAGGTTGGAGACCGGCACCAGCTCCCGGTCCAGGTCGAAGGGCACCGCCACCCCGGGCATGACGGGTGCCACGGACATGTTGCCCATGATGGCGCTGGCCAGGGTGTAGCCGTCGGGCGCCGCCCGGGCCGCGCCCTGGGCCGCGATGAAGCCATAGGCGCCGCTGCGCACCTCGGGCACGGTCGCGACGCCGCGCAGGCGGAGCATGCCCTCGGCGACGATGCGGATCACGATGTCCACGGCCCCGCCGGGCGGGAAGCCGATCAGCAGCCGGACGGGCTGGCTGGGCGTCCAGGCGGCGCGTGCCGGCAGGGCGGCCGCGGTGCCGAAGCCCGCGGCGAGCAGCATTCGGCGTGAGGTGATGGCGTCGGTCATGCGCAATTCCTTCCGTGGGCCATGACCGGCGTTGCCCTTCCCCTTGAGCGCATGGCCGCCCGCGTCCAGCGCGGGTCATGTCCATGCTGCATGATGTCTTTCTGTCCGAGACCGTTAAGCAGGAGCGTAAGGGCAGGAATGTCCTGCTCGCTACTGAAAAGCCGTCATGTTTCCATGAGGGTATGGAATGAAGTGACCGGAGACGCGCCATGCATCGCCACACGCCTCCCACCCATTGGCTGCGGGCCTTCGAGGCCTGCGCGCGCCATCTGAGCGTCTCGCGCGCGGCCGAGGAGCTGTCCCTGACCCAGAGCGCGGTGAGCCGACAGCTGGCCGCGCTGGAGGGCCAGCTTGGCCTGCGCCTGTTCCAGCGGGTGCGGCAGCGCCTGGTGCTGACCGCCGCGGCCGCCAGCTATGCGCCGGAGGTGAGTGCTGCGCTGGCGCGCATTGACAGCGCGACGCAGGAGGTGCTGGCGCATCGCGGCGCGGGCGGCACGCTGAACCTGGTCGTCTCGCCCACCTTCGGCGCGAGGTGGCTGATGCCGCGCATGCCGCGCTTCCAGGCGCGGCATCGGCTGGTCGTGGTGAATATCCGCAACCACACCACATTGCCGCGGCCGCTGGATTTCGCGGGCGAGGGGGTTCACGCCGCCATCTACATGGGCGCGGTGCCGCGCGCGGGCGTCACGCTGCACCCGCTGGTGCGGGATGTGCGGGTGCCCATCTGCGCGCCGGCGCTGCTGGCCGGGGGCGGGCTGCCGGCGCCCGCGGCGCTGGTCCGCCACACCCTGCTCCAGCAGACCACGAGGCCCCGCGCCTGGCTGCATTGGCTGCAGGCGCATGGCGTGACGGGCGTGGATGGGCTGCGCGGCCCGCAATACCAGCACCACGCCATGGTGGCGGAAGCGGCGGCGGCCGGGCTGGGGGTGGCGCTGATGCCGCGCTTCCTGGTGGAGCCGGAGCTGGCGGCGGGGCGGCTTGTGGTCCCCTTCGACCTGCCGCTGGATGATGGCGAGGCCTATAGCCTGGCCTATCCGGAGGGGGCGGCGGGACATCCCGTGCTGCGCGCCTTCCGCGACTGGCTGCTCGGGGAGGTGGCGGACGCCAGCGGATAACCAGCCTGTACCGATGGCCGGGACAGGACTCGGCCGAGGGCCAAGCGTGCGGCGCTGCTACCTATGTGCTTCCGAGGCTTTCGCCGCCTGGCCGCGATGCGCTGTAAGTGCTTGAAAGGATGGTGGGCGCGACAGGGATTGAACCTGTGACCCCTGCCGTGTGAAGGCAGTGCTCTCCCGCTGAGCTACGCGCCCATCCGTGGCCGCTCCTTTGCGGCGAAGGCGGCGATCTGTCAAGCGCGGTCCCTGCCGGTTGTATGGGCGGCCGTGAAGCGCATATGCGCAAGCATGGCCCTGCGCGCGCTTCCCCTGCTGCTGCTTCTCGCCACGCCGGCCGCGGCCGAACCCTGGCGTGCCACCTATTTCATCAATGCTGCCGGCCTGCCCATCGCGGAGGTCGAGCTGCGCTTCGCCCTGGACGGCCCCGGCTACAGGGTGGAGACCCGCGCGCGCTCGCTGGGCGTGGCACGGCTGTTCCTGCGCGGCGAGCAGGTCTCGCGCTCCGAGGGGCAGTGGGTGGCCGGGCTGCCCCGGCCGCGCGTCCATGTCAGCGAAGGCAATTGGCGCGGCGTCATGCGCCGCACCCGGCTGGAATACGGGCCCGATGGCGCGCCGCGCGTGGCGGTGCTGACGCCCGCCCAGGACATGCCGCGCAGCCCCGTGCCGGCCTCGGCCATTCCGGGCACCATGGACGGGCTGTCCGCCCTGGCGGGGCTGGCGCGCCATGTGCGCGAAACCTCGACCTGTGAGACGGGGGCGCGCGGCTTCGACGGGCGGCGCCTCACGCAATTCGCCGTGGCGCGTGACCCCGCGCCGGCGGAAGGGCCCCGCCTGCGCTGCGTGATCGAGGCGCGGACACTGGCCGGCTATGCCCTGGACCGCGACGCGGCCGAGGCGCGCGAGCCGCTTCGCATCCTGGCCGACTTCGGCCCCCGCGCACCCGGCCACCCGGCGGTGCCGGAGCGCGTGGAACTCGGCAGCCGCTGGTGGGGCACCATCGAGGCGACGCTGATGGATCTGCGGCGCGAGGCGCCGGCCAGCAACTGAGTTCAGCCCCCCAGCAGGAAGGGCAGGTCCTGCGGGCGCCTGGCCACCAGATCCGCGCCCTCGCCGCTGCCATAGCCCCAGGCGGCGAAGACCGTCCGCACGCCGGCGCCCTTGGCGGCCAGGATGTCGTTCTGGTGGTCGCCGATCATGACGGATTGCGCGGGGGACATGTGCATGGCCTCCAGCACGCCGCGCACATGGCCGGGGTCGGGCTTGCGGACGGGCAGGGTGTCGCCGCCCACCACCAGCTCGAAGAAGCGCAGCATGCCCAAAGCCCGCAGCAGCGCCTGGGCGGCGGCCACGGGCTTGTTGGTGCAGACGGCGGCGCGCCAGCCCGCCACGCCCATGGTGGCGAGCGCGGCCTCGATCCCCTCATAGGGCTGGGTGAGGTTGGCGCTGTTGGCCTCCAGATCGGCCAGGAAGGGCGGGATCACGTCATCGGTCAGGGTGGCGCCGCGGGCGGTGAAGGCCTTCACCAGCAGGGCATGGGCGCCGTCGCCCACCATGGCCGCCACCTGGGGCACGGTGAAGGGGGCCAGCTTTTGCCGGGCCAAAGCGCGGTTCAGCACGGCGGCGATGTCCGGCGCGCTGTCCACCAGGGTTCCGTCGAGGTCGAAGATGGCAAGCTTCATGGGCGTTCCGTCTGGGGGCGTTCCGTCGGCGTGGCGAAGAGTTTCAGCAAGGGCGGCAGCACCAGCATCACGCAGGCCAGCGAATAGACAAGGCTGATGGAAAGCACGACGCCCATGCTGGCCGTGCCCGGGTGCGGCGAGACCATCAGCGCCCCGAAGGCGGCCGCGTTGGTCACGGCGGAATAGATCACGGCGCGGTTCAGCGGGCTGGCCAGCAGGTCGCGCCGCCCCTGCTGCCAGGCGGTCACGAAGTAGATGTCATAGGCGACACCCATGCCGAACAGCAGCGGCAGGGCGATGATGTTGGCGAGGTTCAGGTCCGGCCCCAGCAGGGCGCAATGCGCCATGGTCAGTAGCCCCGCCAGCGCCAGCGGCGCCACCGCCAGGACCGACAGCTTCAGCGAGCGCAGCGCCACCCAGAGCAGCAGCACCACCACCGTCATGGCGATGACGCCCGAGAGGATGAAGGCCCCCTGGATGGTGGCGGAGGATTCCACCGCCGAGATGGCGAGCCCCGTCGCATCCGGCGCCACCGCCTGCACGGCGCGGGCGAAGCGGCGCAGCTGGGTGGTCTCGTCGCCCTCGCCGGGGGAGGGCGCGATCTCGATGCGCGCCTGTCCCGTGGCGGTGATCCAGTCGCGCCGCAGCGCCTCGGGCAGGGTTTCCAGCGTCACGGGGCCGGCGGAGAGCAGCAGGCGCACCCGGCGCAACGTGTCGGTCAGGCCGGGCAGGGTGGCTTCGGCCAGGGCCTCGCGCCCCGCGGGCAGCCCGTCGGCGAGGCGGTTATAGGCGATGGCCAGCGCGCGGGCATCGGCCGCGACGGGCCCCGTGCCGCGCAGGGCCGCGAGCGCCAGGGCCGCCTCGCGCAGGGCGGCGATGGTCTCGGCCTCGGTGGGGGGCTCGCGCGGGGTGGGGGCCAAAGCGGGCCCCAACAGCATGGCCGCGTCCTCGATGAGGAAGAGCTTGGCCTCCTGCCCGCCCGGGAGGAAGTCGGCCAGGGTGGTGGCGCGGGCCACCTCGGGCAGGGCGTCCAGCCGCGCGGCCAGGGCCTGCGCCGCCTCAAGGTCCGGTGCCAGGATTTCCAGCGTGTTGGGGTCGGTGTCCGGGTCCTGCGCCAGGTCACGCCAGGTGGAAACCGATTCCGCCTGGGGGTCGCGCAGGTTGATGGGGTTGGTGTCGAAGCGCAGCCAGTAGCTGGCGCCGGCGCAGAACAGCGCCAGCAGCAAGGCGAGCGTGCCGGCCAGCCGCGCATGGCGGGAGAGCCACTGGTCCACCGGGCGCAGGGCGGGGTAGCCCACCTCCCGCATTTCGCGCCCCGGCCGGGCCAGCAGCATCAGGGCGGGCAGCATGGTCATGGCCAGCAGCCAGCCGATGAACATGCCCGCCCCCGCGATGAGGCCCAGCTCCGCCACGCCGCGGTAGTCGGTCGGAATGAAGGCGAAGAAGCTGAGGCCGATGGCCAGCGTCGCCAGCGTCATGCCCGGGCCGGCCACCCGCGCGGCCTCGATCAGCGCGGGGCGCACCTGGCCGAGGCGCGCGCTCTCGGCGCGGAACTGCACGGCGTATTGCGTGCCGAAATCATTGCCCAGGCCGATGAACATCACCGCGAAGGCGATGGAGAGCGGGTTGAAGCTGCCCACCGCCAATATGCCGAAGGCGGCCGTCCAGAAGATGCCCACGATGGTCAGCGCCAGCAGCGGCCAGATCAGCCGCCAGGAGCGCAGCGCCATCCAGAGCAGGATGCCCACCAGCACGAAGGAGAGCACGCCTGTCAGCACCGCGCCGTCGGCCACGGTGGCGAATTCCTCATCGCCCATGGGCACGGGGCCGGTCAGGCGCAGGCGCATCCCCTCTTCCGCGAGGCCCAGCATGCGGGCCTCCTCGCGGATCACCTCCGACGCCGCGGCGCCGGCGGAAAGCTGCGCGTAGTCCAGCGTGGGCTGGATCATGACGAAGCGCCGCAACTCGGAGGGGCGGGGCGTCTGCCCCGTCATCAGGGCGCGCCAGTCGGGGGGCGCGATGGCCTCGCGCGTGGCGGCCTCGGCGGCGGCGGCGAGCGCGTGCAGGGGGCCGGCCACGCGGTCGGGCTCCGCCTCGCCCCGCGCCAGCCCCTCGGCCATGAGGCGGCTGATTTCGGCGAGGCCCCGCAGCGAGGGGTCGGCCGCGATGGTGCCCAGCAGCGCCTGGCCCTCGATGAGGCGTTCGGCGACGGCCGCGACCTCGGCCTCCGGCAGGAAGAGCAGGCCGTGGCGGTCCCAGAATTCCCCGGCATCGGGGCGGCGGACGGTGCGGAAGAGCTGGGGCTGGGCGCGCAGGCGCTCGGCCAGCGCCTCCGCCGCGCGGTCGAGGCGCCCGGCATCGGGCCCGTCCAGCACGGCCACGACGAGGTCGGTGCGTTCGGGAAAGGCCTCGGCCAGGGTGCGCTCGGACACCCGCCAGCCGAGCTCATCCGGGAAAAGCTTCGAGACGTCCGAATCCAGGGTGAAGCGCGTGACCGTGAGCCAGGCCGCGAAGACCGTCACCACCGCGCAGAGCAGCAGCGTGGCGACGGGCCAGCGCACCGAGCGGCCGACCAGCGCGACCACCAGCCGCCCCAGCAGCGCCCCCGGGGGGGATGGCTGCGGGGAGGCATTCATGGCCTAAACCGCATGCACCAGCAGCGCCGCCACCAGGGCCGCCAGCGCCACGCCGGGCCAGAAGGCCTGGCTGGTGCTGCCCTCACAGGTCTCGGGCTGGCGCCGGGCGAGCCAGCGCAGGCAGCCCGCCATGACGGCCAGCAGGCCGACCAGCGCCGCACCCGCGCCCAGCGCCACCGTGCCGGCCGCGACCAGCAGCAGGGCGAGGATGCCGCCCGGAAGCGAGGTGAACCACACGCTCAGCGCCAGCGCCGCCGCCACCAGGAAGACCGGCAGCACGGCCCAGAGCCCCGGCACCGGCACCCCCATGAACAGCGCGGCGATGGGGCCGCAAAGGGCGGTAGCGATCAGGATGGAGGCCTCGGTCAGGGCCAGCAGCCGGTCGGGCGGGACCTCGCCGCGCAGCAGCCAGGCCTGCCACAGCGTCAGCTTCACCAGCCCCAGGATCAGCCCCGCCGTGGCGAGGATCATGCCGCCGGGGGCCGCGACGCCCGGGCCCATCTGCGCGCCCAGCATCAGCACGCCCGGCAGGGCCAGCGCCATGCCGCCCAGCGCCAGCATCCGGTGGTTGCGGGCGCTGCGCATGGCGCCGGTGCCACGCAGGGCGAACCAGAGCAAAGGCAGGCTGCCCATCCAGATGGCCGCGCCCGATTCGCGCAGGAAGGTGGCCAGAACGGGCAGGGCGCCGGCATGGGCGCCCCCCTGCAGGATGCCGCCCAGCAGCAACACGGTGGCCGCGCCCACGATGGGGGCCGGCGGCCCGTCCTTCCAGGCCAGCGCGGCCGTCGCCGCCCCGCCGCCCAGCGCCATCAGCGCGCCGATCAAGCCGCCCCAACCCGCGGTGGAGGGCAGGACCAGCAGCGCCACCAGCACCGCCAGCACGGCGGCCACGGTGGTGACATAGCGGGCCAAAGGCCGCACCGCGGGCGGGGCCGCGACCAGCAGGAAGGCGGCGCTGCCGAGCGCCGCGCTGCGCGCGAGCATGGCCAGCGCGTAGAGGAACCAACCCTCCGTCATCGCTCAGCCCGCCGCCGGCGTGGCGGGGGGCGCCATGCGGTTGGGGGCGCGCAGGAAGAAGCGCGCGAAGCGGGCCAGGGCCGGCATGGTGGTGGGGCGCAGCAGGCGGGCATCATAGCCCGCGAAGCGCCGGTCATTCTCGGCGAGGCAGAGGTCAATGATGTCGGCCAGGGTGTAGTCCTCGGCGGAGACCGACTTGGCGCCGGTCACGGTGAAATTGTTGTCCTGCTTCTGTTCCTGGCCGCTGCCATCCACGGTCTTGGCCAGGCCGATGCGCTCCCAGCCCAGGAAGGCCCAGACGGCCCAGACCCGCAGCTCGAACCAGGGGCGGCGCCAGAGCGGCATGTTCGCCCGGTGCCAGGCCAGCCAGTTGGCGAAGAGCAGGATGTGCCGGCATTCCTCCTGGATCACCGGCTCGAAGGTGTCCGTCAGTTCCGTGGGGAAGAAGCCGGAGCGCCGGGCCATCTCGAACAGGCCGAAGGCGAAGAAGCTGTCCACGCATTCGCTGAAGCCGGTGACGAGATAGGCCCATTCCGCGTCCTTCGGGTGGACGTATTCGGGCTCGGGCGCCAGCTTGATGTCATAGGCGGCCACCAGGCGCGACAGCACCTCCTTGTGGCGGTTCTCCTCCCAGCCATTGCGCGCGATGGTCTCGCGCATCTCGGGGTCCTGGATGGTGGCGGCATAGGCGGCCATGCGCAGCCGCGCCTTGCCCTCGGTCTGCACCGCGATGTCCCAGATGGGGAGCGAGGTGATGCGGTTCAGCGCCTCGGCGTCGAGCTTGGGCCAGGGAATGACGCTCGGCTTGTAGGGGTTGAAGGTCTCCTCGAACATCCGGCAGACGGCGCGCTTGTGCTCGGGCGAGCCGGGGCGCAGCCGGCCGGGCTCGGGGCTGTGCCAGTGGCGGGCGCGGGCATCGGCGGCGGCGACCGTCGCCGCGTCGGGCAGGCGCCCGGCCAGGTTGTCGTCGAGGCTGCCGGAGAGGCGGGCGTCGATGTCCGAGACAGAATGGCTCAAGGCGGCGTGGCTCCGAGGGGCGCGCGAGGGGTGGGCCGTCCTTACCTGATTACCCGTGGCCCGCGCGCAAGTCCACGCGCGGCAGGTCAGTCCGGAGCCCCGGCGCTGCGGACATGGGCCTCGGCGCGGCGGGCGGCCAACGCCTCGTCCCCGGCGAGGATGGCTTCCGATATCCCACGGTGATTCTTCCCAGCTGCGGCGCTGGGCGGCCTTGCCCCTGCTGGCATTCTCAAGCGCCCTGCGGAACCCGTCGGGTTCATCAGCTCGGGTATGGGGGCCGCCCGCCGCCAGGATTTCATGTGCCGTTTGGGGAGGCAGGCCCACCTCAACGAAAAAGCCGCGCGCCCATCACAGGCGTGCGGCTTTCCGAAAGCTCCAGCGGAGGTGCGTTTTACTGCGGCTCGATCCCCGCGGCGCGGATGGCGTTGGTCCACTTGGTGGTTTCGGCGCGGATGAAGGCCGCGGCCTCGGCCGGCGTCGAGGGCAGCAGCGCCATGCCGAAGCCGGTGCTGAGGCGCTCCTGCAAGGTGCTGTCCGACATCGCATGGCGCACCGCCACGTTCAGCCGCTGGATGATGGGGGCGGGGGTGGCCGCGGGCACCATCAGCGCGAACCAGGCAAACAGCTCGTAGTCGGGCAGGCCCTGCTCGGCCACCGGCGCCACGTCCGGCAATTGCGCCGAGCGCGTGCGGGTCGTGATGCCCAGCACCCGCAGCTGCCCGCCCTGCACGCCGGGCAGGATCACGGCCTGGTCGGCCACGAAGAGGTTCACCCGCCCCGCGATCAGGTCCTGCACCGCGTTGGGCGAGGAACGGTAGGGCACGTTCAGCATCTTCACGCCGGCCATGGCGGCGAGCATCTCGGCCGCCACCTGCTGCGAGGAGGAGGCGGAAGCGAAGCTGATGCTCTCCGGCCGCTCCCGCGCGGCGGTGATCAGGTCCTGCAGGGTGCGGTAGGGCGAGTTGGCGGCGACCGCCACCAGCAGCGGGATGGAGGCCAGCGTCGAGACCGGCGCGAAGTCACGCTCCTGGTCATAGGGCACGCGGCGGAACAGGGCGTTGGCGGCGGCCTGGGTGGAGTTGGTGCCGAAGAGCACCGTGTAGCCATCGGGGGCGGCGCGGGCCACGGCCTCGGCGCCGATCATGCCCGAGGCGCCGGCGCGGTTCTCCACCACCACCGGCTGGCCCAGATTGTCGCGCATGCGCTCGGCGAAAAGGCGGCCCAGGATGTCGGTGGCGCTGCCGGCGGCGAAGGGCACGATGGCGCGGACAGGCTGCGCGGGCCAGGTCTGGGCGGACGCGGAGGTGGCGATGGCGGCGGCCGGGATCGCGGACAGCAGGGCGCGGCGGTTCATGTGCGGTTTCCTTCCCTCGGGTGTCTGCGCGGATAGGCGGAACCGGGGCGCCCCGCAAGCGGCTTGCGGCGCGGGCGCGCGCGGCGAATGCTGGCCGTGCAGGAGGATATGACGATGGACAGGGAGGCGGCGGGCTGGACGCTCGCCATTCACGGGGGCGCGGGCACCATTCCGCGCGCGGCGCTGACGGGCGGTAGGGAGGCGGAGTATCGCGCCGGGCTGATGGCGGCGCTGGAGGCCGGCGCGGCGGTGCTGCGCGCCGGCGGCACGGCCGGGGATGCGGTGGTGGAGGCCGTGCGCGCGCTGGAGGATTGCCCGCTGTTCAACGCCGGGCGCGGCAGCACCTTCACCTCGGACGGCACCATCGAGATGGACGCGGCGCTGATGCTGGGCGAAGGAAAGGCCGGCGCGGTGACGGGTGTGACACGCCCGCGCAACCCCATCCGCGCCGCGCGGGCGGTGCTGGAGGGCGGGCGGCATGTGCTGCTGTCCGGCGCCGCGGCCGATGCCTTCGCCGCCGCCGCGGGGCTCGATCTGGCCCCGGCCGACTATTTCCGCACCGAACACCGCCTGGCGCAGTTGGAAGCTGCCCGCGCACAGGACCGCGTGGCGCTGGACCATGACGTGCCGGCCCGGATGGGAACCGTGGGCGCGGTGGCGCGCGATGCGGCCGGGCGGCTCGCCGCCGCGACCTCCACGGGCGGCATGACCAACAAGCGGCCGGGGCGGGTGGGGGATTGCCCGGTCTTCGGCGCGGGCACCTGGGCGGATGGCACCGTCGCCATTTCCTGCACCGGCACGGGCGAGGCCTTCATCCGCGCCGCCGCCGCGCATGAGATCAGCGCGCGGATGCGCCATCTGGGCGAGACGCTGGAACAGGCCTGCGCGCGGGTGATCGGCACCGATGTCCCGGCGGCGGGCGGGCGCGGCGGGCTGATCGCGGTGGATGCGGCGGGCCATGCCGCGCTGCCCTTCAACACGGAGGGGATGTATCGGGGCGCCTGGCGCGCGGGCGGGCGGCCCATGGTCGCCATCCATGAGGAGACGCCGGCCCCTGCCGCCCCGCGCGCAGAAGCTGGTGCTTGACCGTAAATATTTTGCGCGTAACTGCCAAGCTTATGGGTCGGAAGGGTGGAGGCAGGCCTGTAAATATCAATAACAGGATGGCTTTATTACTGTCATTCCTCTGCATCATGATGGAATATCGGTGCAACGGGCGTCGTAGCGTGGCGTTCATTTGCTACACCACAGTGCAACGGAGATGTTCCATGGCCAGATTCACTCGCGTCTGCCAGGCGGCCCTGGTGGCTGCCCTGCTCTCGGCGCCCGTCCTGACCCCGGCGGTGCAGGCGCAGCCCGCCACGACCACGACCGGCACGACCACCGCCCCCGCCACGGGCGGCTTCCAGGGGGGCGGCGGGCGCACCGACGGGTTCAACTGGGGCTGGCTCGGCTTGATCGGGCTTGCGGGGCTGGCACCGCTCTTCATGCGGCGCGACCGGGCCGGGACCATCCATCCGGACACCCGTCGCTGAGCAGGTGATCCGCCGGTCGGGGCCCCCCGGGGTTACCGCCGGGCCTGGAAGAAGTCCCGCAGCAGGGCGGCGGCGTCGGCCTCGCGCACGCCGCCCACCACCTCGGGCGCGTGGTGGCATTGGCGGTGGGCGAAGACGCGGGCGCCATGCTCCACCCCGCCCGATTTCGGGTCATAGGCGCCGAAGACCACGCGCTTCACCCGGAACAGGCTGGCCGCCTGGGCGCACATGGCGCAGGGCTCGAGCGTGACCCAGAGCGTCGCGTCCTCCAGGTGCTTGTCGGCGCGACGGGTCGCGGCGGCGCGCATGGCCAGGATCTCGGCATGGGCGGAGGGGTCGTGGCGCGCCTCCACCTCATTACCGGCGCGGGCCAGCACGGTGCCCGCGGCGTCGGTGACGACTGCGCCCACCGGCACCTCGCCGCGCAGGGCGGCGGCGCGGGCCTCTTCCAGCGCGATCTCCATGGGCGACATGCGGCGCTTGTGCCGCAGAAGTCGCGGCCGCGCCACTTGCGGCGGGCGGCGCCCCCGCGTCACAAGGGCGCATGGAGAAACGCCCCCTCATCGGCCTGACCCTGGACAGCGAGGCCGCCGGCGGCTGGTCGAAGCTGCCCTGGTATGCGCTGCGCCAGAACTACTTTTCCGCCGTCATCGCGGCCGGCGGGTTGCCGGTGGCCTTGCCCCATGCGCCCGAGCTGGCGCTGGACTACCTGGCCGCGCTGGACGGGCTGCTGGTGACGGGCGGCGCCTTCGACGTGGACCCCGCCTTGTGGGGCGGCGGCGCGCCCCACCCCAAGGTGGTGCTGAAGCCCGGCCGGACGGATTTCGAACTGGCCGCGACCCGCGCCGCCCTGGCGCGCGACATGCCGGTGCTGGGCATCTGCGGCGGGCAGCAGCTTCTGGCGGTGGCGCTCGGCGCCACCCTGCACCAGCACATCCCGGACGAGGCGCCTTCCGACATCGCCCACGAACAGCCCAACCCGCGCACCGAGCCGGGGCATGAGGTGGAGGTGGCACCCGGCACCCTGCTGGCGCGCATCACGGGCCGCGCGCGCATGGCGGTGAACTCCGCGCACCACCAGGCGGTGCGGAGCGTGGGCGAGGGGCTGGTGGTGAACGCCCGCGCCCCCGATGGGCTGATCGAGGGCATCGAGGCGCCCGCGCATCGCTTCGCCCTGGGGGTGCAGTGGCACCCCGAATATGCGGTGGACCCGGCCGACCCGTTGATCCTGAAGGCGTTCGTGGAGGCGTGCCGTGGTTGACGTGAAGAAGCCCGAAGGCGAGCGCATCGCCAAATGGCTCGCTCGTGCCGGCGTCGCCTCGCGCCGCGATGCGGAGAAGATCATCGCCGAAGGCCGCGTGACGCTGGAGGGCAAGCCCGTCACCCAGCCGGCCACCTTCGTCCAGCCCGGCGACATCGTCACCGTGGACGGCAAGGCGGTGAACGAGCCGGAGCGCACGCGCCTCTTCCGCTACCACAAGCCCGCGGGGCTGATGACGACCCACAAGGACCCGGAAGGCCGCCCCACCGTCTTCGAGAAGCTGCCGGAGGATTTGCCCCGCCTCATCTCCATCGGCCGCCTCGACTACAACAGCGAGGGGCTGCTGCTGCTGACCAATGACGGCGCGCTGGCGCGGCGGCTGGAACTGCCCTCGAATGGCTGGGTGCGGCGCTATCGCGTGCGCGTCTTCGGCCTGGTGAACGAGAAGGCGCTGGAGGTCCTGGCCCAGGGCGTGACCATCGAGGGCATCCGCTACGCGCCTATCGAGGCGGGGCTCGATTCCAAGAAGGGCGACAACGCCTGGCTGACCGTGGCCCTGCACGAGGGCAAGAACCGCGAGATCCGCCGCGTCATGGCCTATCTGGGGCTGGAGGTCTCGCGCCTCATCCGCGTCGCCTATGGCCCCTTCCAGCTCGGCACCATGGACCGTGGCGCGGTGGAGGAGGTGAACCCGAAGGTGGTGCGCGAACAGCTTGGGCTGGCGGCGCCGGCCCGCAAGCGCTGATGCGCATCATCGCCGGCGCCTGGAAGGGCAGGCGGCTTCAGGCCCCGGAGGGGCTGGGAACGCGCCCCACCGCCATCCGCGCGCGGCAGGCGCTGTTCGACATGCTCTGGCATGCCCCCTGGGCGGGGCGTGAGCTGGTGGAGGGGGCCGTGGTGCTGGACGCCTTCGCCGGCACCGGGGCCTATGGGCTGGAGGCGCTGTCGCGCGGTGCGGCGGAGGCCACCTTCCTGGAAACCGACCGCGCGGCGCTCTCCGCGCTGCGCGCCAACATCGCCGCCTGCGCGGGGGCGAAGGCGCGGGTGCTGGCGGCCGATGCCACCCGGCCGCCCCGCGCCGTCACCCCCTGCACCCTGGCCTTCCTGGACCCGCCCTATGGTTCTGGCCTGCTGAAGCCCGCGCTGGACGCGCTGGACGCGGCCGGCTGGTTCGCGCCCGGGGCCATCATCTGCGCCGAGCTCGGCCCCAAGGACGAGGCGCCGGAAACCCGCTTCCCGGTGCTGACGGACCGCGCCCATGGCAAGGCGCGGCTCTTGGTCCTGGGCGGATGATCGCGCTGCGCCGCCTGCTGGTGGTGGTGCCCTCGCCCGGCTTCGGCGGCGCGGAGGCGCAGACCCTGCAGGTGGCACGCGGCCTGGCGCGCATGGGCGCCGAGGTGCTGGTGGTGGCCGAACCCGCCACGCTCGCCGCCGCGGGCGCGGCCCTTTCCGGCTGCGCCCCCCATCCCGCCCCGCTGCACATGGACCCCGACGCGCCGCTGGCCGTCGCCCTGGCCCGGCAAGGCGAGGCGCTGCGCCCGTTCCTGCGCGGCGCCGAGTCCGCGCTGGTCTGCTGCCCCCTGCCCAATGCCGCGCTGGGCGCGCTGCGGGCGCTGTCGGAGGCCGCGATCCCCACCCTGGCCGTGGCGCATCTGGTCCGGGTGGACTGGAACTCCACCCCGGCCGAGGCCGCGCTGGTGGCCGGGCTGCGCCTGGGCTGGGCCGCCGTTTCCGCCCCGGCCGCGCGGCGGCTGGAGGCGCTGTTCGACCTGCCGCATGGCCAGGTGGCCGTGGTGCCCAATGGGCTGCCACCCGCGCCTCCCCCCGTGGCGGACCGTGCCCGCTTCAACCTGCCCTCGGGGGTTCCGCTGCTGGTGCAGGTGGGGCGCCTCGATGACCGCAAGGGCGCGCACCTGGCCCCCGCCTTGTCCTGGGCGGTGGCGCCGGGGCTGCTGGCCCTGGCGGGGGAGGGGCCCTTCGCGCCCGCCCTCGCCGCCGCCGGGGTGCGGCTGCTGGGCCGCGTCGCGGATGTGCCGGCGCTGCTCGCCTCGGCCGATGCGATGGTGCTGCCCTCCCGGCATGAGGGCGCGCCGCTGGTGCTGCTGGAGGCGGCCCGCGCCGGCTGCCCCATCCTGGCCACCCGCGCCGCGCTGGAGGCCTGGCCGGCGCCCGAGGCCGTGGCGCGCATCATCCCGCGCGAGGCCGATTCCATCGCCGCCGCTTTCCGCGCCCTGCTGGCCGACGGCGCGGGCACGGCGGCCCGTGTGGCGGCGGCACGCGCGGTGGCGGAGGCTTGCGACGAGGCGGCCATGATCACCCTCACCGCCCGCCTGATCGAGGCTGCGGCCGCCAGATGCGCCGCCTGATCCTGGACCGCCCGCCCGGCCCCGCCCGCTTCTGGCTGTGCGAGGCGCCCTTCCGCCTGGACGCGCCCCAGGCCGGCACGCTGGCGCTGCACCTGCCGCGCCCCGCGCCCCTCTCCGTGCTGGTGGTGGGCGCCGCCCGCCTGCCGGGGGCGCTGCTGCGCGCGGGCTGGGTGGAATGCGCCGCCTCCGGCCCCGTGGCGCTGCGGGCCGAGGGCGCGCCCATCGCCCTGTCCCTGAACCAGCACGGCCGCCCCGCCCTGCGCGCCTGGGACGCCCCGCCCGAACCCCCCTGGCAGGCCGCGCGCATCCTGGGCCGTGGCGCGGTGGTGGCGCTGGGGGCGGGCGGTGCGCGGCCGGTGCTGCGCCTGGCGGCGGGCGAGGCCGCCTGGGTCACGCTGCCTCATCTGGACACGCTGCCCGAACCCCGCCTGCGCGCCCTGCGCGGCCCCCTGCCGCGCGCCGCATTGCGCTGGGGCCTGCCGCATGCGCCCATGGCGCGAGGCCCCGGCCCCGCCACGCTCTGGCTGCGCGCGGGCCTGGCCTGCGAGGTGGTCTGGGAGGGTTGATCAGCCTGCCGGCGCGATGGCGCCATGCGGCGCTGCCATCAGGCGTTCCAGCAGGGCGCTGCGCTGCACGGGCTTGGGCAGGTAGTCATCCATCCCGGCCGCGCGGCATTGCCGTTCATAGACCAGCCCCACCGCCGCCGTCAGGCCGATGATGGGGGCGCGCCTGTTGGGCCCGTCCCCGGCACGGATGCGGCGGGTCGCTTCCAGCCCATCCACCACCGGCATCTGCAGATCCATGAGGATGAGGTCGAAGGCATGGGCCTCGGCGATGGTGACACCCTCATCGCCATCGCCCGCCACCACCACCTCGCAGTTCATCTTCGCCAGCAGCGCGCGCATGACCATCTGGTTGGTCGGGTTGTCCTCGACCAGCAGCACATGGCGGCGCGGCATCTCGGCGGCGGGTTCGGGCGTGGGCGCGGGGACCTGTGCGGCCGCCCCTGGCCCTCGCATGGCGTGCTGCAGGGCGTCGCGCAGCCGGGCGGGCAGGGTGGGCTTCAGCAGCATGGCGTCCACCAGCCCCTCATGCGGCTGTTCGCGCGCGAGATCGGCGCCCGAGCTGCACAGCAGGATGGCCATGCGCGGCAGCCCCTGCGTGGCGCGGACACGGCGGGCGAGGTCGAGGCCGTTGGTCTCGCCCAACTGCCCGTCCAGCACCATCGCCTGCACCGACTGGTTGGCCTCCGCCGCGGCGAGGATGGTCTGCATGGCGCTCGTGGCATCGGGCACCGCGATGGCCAGCGCCCCCATGGCCGTCAGCTGCCGCACCAGGATTTCGCGGTTGATCTCCAGGTCATCCACCACCAGCACGCGCAGCCCGACCAGGCCATCAATGCGCGGCGGCTCGGCCGGCGTGGCGGAGACGCCGGTGCGGAGCGTGAAGCTGAAGCGGCTGCCGCCGCCGCGTGGCAGCGTCGGATCGCGCGGGGCGGCCTCGATGTTGCCGCCCATCTCCTCCGCGAGGCGCTTGCAGATGGCCAGCCCCAGGCCGGTGCCGCCATATTTGCGGTTGATGGAGGCATCGGCCTGGGTGAAGCGTTCGAACAGATGCGGGATCTGGTGCGCCTCCAGCCCGATGCCGGTGTCCAGCACATGGCAGCGCAGCAGCCATTCGCGCTTGCCGCGCAGGCGTTCGGCGCTGATCTCCAGCTCGATCCAGCCATGCTCGGTGAACTTCACCGCATTGCCGACGAGGTTGAACAGCACCTGGCGGAAGCGCCCCGGGTCGCCCACCACCTGGGCGGGCAGGGAGGGATCGAGCGCCACCACCAGCTCCACATCCTTGGTGGCGGCGCGGGGGGCGAAGAGCTCGACGATGGTGCCGATCTCGCGCTCCAGATCGAAGGGCACGCGCTCCAGCTCCACCGCGCCGGCTTCGAGCTTGGACAGGTCGAGGATGTCGTTCAGCACCATCAGCAGGTGCTCGGCCGAGTTCTGGATGGTCTCGCCATAGCGGCGCTGCAGGGGGTCGAGGCGCGTATCGAGCAGCAGGCCGGTCATGCCGATCACGCCGTTCATGGGCGTGCGGATCTCGTGGCTCATGCTGGCCAGGAAATCCTCCTTGGCGCGGGAGGCGGCGCGGGCCTGGCGTTCGCTTTCCTTGAGGCGGCGGCCCTGGGCCTCCAGCGCCTGCGCCTGGCGGATGACCAGCGCCAGCGCGCCCAGGATGGCCAGCCCCGCCACGCCGATGCCCACCAGCAGCAGCAGGCTCAGCGCGCGGATGCCGTCGAAGGCGTCGTCCTGGCGGCGGACCACCTCCACCACGAACAACCCCTGCCGCGTCACGGCGAAGCTGCCGATGATGTCCAGCCCGTCCTGGTCGGCGCCGGTGTAGGTGCCGCTCTCGCGCCGGGGCAGGAAGTTGCGGAAAGGCCAGGCGCCGGGATGGATGGTCCCGATGCCCTCCCGCGCGCCGTCGGACCGCACCAGCAGCGCGCCGTTGAAGGCGTGCAGCCGCACCGTGACGCCGAAGGCGCTGGCATATTGCTGCGAGATGGAGATCAGGTAGTCGGGGTTCAGCAGCGCCACCACGGCGCCGTCGAACTCGCCTGTGGCCGTGCGGATGGCGCGGGCGAGGGGAATGGACCACAGCCCGCTTTCCGCGATGGCGCGGGGGTTGGTGCCGGCCAGGAAGCGCCCGGCCTCGGGCGGGCCCAGGCGCAGCTGCTGCCCGCCGAAGCGCAGCACGCGGAACCAGTCACGGTTGGCGAGGTCCACGCCCACCAGCGGGTCCGCCGTGGCGTGGATCACCACGCCGCCCGTATCGGTGACGCCCAGCGCGCGAAGCTGCGTGAGATCCCCCAGCAGGCTGGAACGTTCGCCGGCCAGCGCGGCCGCCACCCGTTCCCGCGGGCGCTCAGCCACGTCCAGCAGCATGAGGTCCACGGTCTGGATGGCGCGGGTGAGCTGGTCGGACAGGGCGACGGCGACGGCTTCGGTCAGGCGTTCCGCCTCGCGCCGCGCCTCGGTGTGGCCGCGATAGGTGACGATGCCCCAGACGCCCAGCAGGCACAGGATCACGATGGCCGCCACGGTCGGGTAGAGGCGCGTGGAACGGCGCGGGGCGGGAGCCCCGGCCTTCCGCCGCGTCTCAAGAAGTGGCTTTGTGGGGGCCATGACGCCTATATTAGCGGCATTCGTCCCGGTTTGCGAGGCATTCCTGAACATGCGGGGCTGCCTTGCGCCACAGGCTTGTAACTTCTGGTTTGTTCACTCCGCGGCGGCGCGTGCCTCCGGCCCCAGCTCGGCCCAGGCGGCGTCCAGGCCCTGGCCGAAGCGGCGGCACATGTCCTGGATCTCGGCCTCGCTGATGATGAGCGGCGGCGTGAAGGCGATGCGGTCGCCGATGGCGCGGACGATCAGCCCGGCCTCATGGCACTTGTTCTGCACCAGCACGCCCACCTTGCGGCTGGGGGCGAAGGGCGTGCGGGTGGCCTTGTCGGCCATGAGTTCCACGCCGGCGATCAACCCCACGCCCCGCACATCGCCCACCAGCGGATGGTCGCGGAAGGCGGCCAGCCCGTCGAGGAAGGCGGGCGAGACGGCGCGCACATGGCCCACCATGTCGCGCTCCTCATAGATGGCCAGCGTCTCCAGCCCCACCGCGCAGGCCACCGGATGGCCGCCATAGGTGAAGCCATGGCCGAAGCTGCCATGCTTCTTCGAGCCCGCGATCAGCGCCTCCTGGATGGGCCGGCTGATCAGCGTGGCGGAGAGCGGCTGGTAGGCGGCCGTGAGCTGCTTCGCGCAGGTCAGGATGTCGGGTGTGATGCCATAGGTCTCACAGCCCCAGAGGTTCCCGGTGCGGCCGAAGCCGCAGATCACCTCATCGGCCACGAAGAGGATGTCGTGCTTCTTCAGGATGGGCTGGATGAGGTCGAAATACCCCTCCGGCGGGGTGATGGCGCCGCCGCCGCCCTGCACCGGCTCGGCGAAGAAGGCGGCGATGGTGTCGGCGCCCTCGCGCTCGATCAGGGCTTCGAGCTCGGCGGCCATGCGGGCGGAGAATTCGCGCTCCGTCTCGCCCGCCTCGTGGAAGCGGTAGTAGTGCGGGTTGGAGATGTGCAGGAAGCGGTCGCCATAGGGCAGGTCGAAATCCGCCTGCATGTGCGGCTGGCCGGACAGGGACGCGGTGGCGACGGTGTTGCCGTGATAGCCGCGGATGCGCCCGATCAGCTTCTTCTTCTGCGGCTTGCCGCGCAGATTGTTGTAGTACCAGATGACCTTGATGGCCGCGTCATTGGCCTCGCTGCCCGAGCATTGGAACATCACGTGGCTGAGGTCGCCGGGCGCCATCTCCACGAGCTTTTCGGCGAGCCGCACCGAGGGCTCATGCCCCTTCTGGAAGAAGGTGTGGTAGTAGGGCAGGGCGAGAAGCTGCTTGTAGGCCGCATCCGCCAGCCGCTTCTCGGAAAAGCCGAGCGACGCGCACCAGAGACCCGCCATGGCCTCGATGTAGCGCCGGCCCTCGGTGTCCACCACATGCACGCCGTCACCCTTGGCGATCAGCACCGCCCCCTCGCGCCCATGGGCGTCGAGGTCGGTCTGCTGGTGCACCATATGGGCGATATCCGCCATGTGCAGGTTGTTGGCGCGCATGATGGTTCTCCCTTTCCCGGTTCCTCGGGAAGGGAGCCTAGGCCCATCCGCGCGCCGCTGTCAGTCCCTGATGAGGGTCAGGCGGGATCACCCGTGTCCGGCGCCAGCCCGGCCGCCTCGATGCCCGCGATGCAGGCTTCCTCATCCTTGGCCGAGACATCGCCCGAGATGCCCACGGCGCCGAGCAGCACATGGGCCGCATCGCGCACCAGCACGCCGCCCTGGGCCGGCACCGCTTTGCCGCCCGTCAGGTCGGACAGCGCGTTGGTGAAGCCCGGCATGGACTGGGCCCGCCGCGCCAGCTCCCGCGTGCCGAAGCCCATGGCCAGCGCGCCATAGGCCTTGCCCATCGCGATCTCGGGGCGCAGCAGGCTCGCGCCATCCTCGCGCTTCATCACCTTCACATGGCCGCCGGCATCCAGCACCACGACGCAGAGCGGCAGCAGCCCCAGCTCGCGGCCCTTGGCGAGGGCGGCATCGGCGATGGTCTCGGCCTGGGCGAGGGTGAGGCCGTTCACGGCGGCCGGGTGGGCGGGCTGGGGCATGGTCGTCTCCTTTATCCTTGCCCCGAATTAACCCGGAACGGCGCCGGGTCAAATCCGCAGCAGCGGGCGGGGGTCCACCGCCTCGCCGCGCCGCCGCAGCTCCACATAGAGGGTGGGGCTGCCCGAGGGCGCCAGCACCCCCACCGGCTCGCCCGCGCGCAGGCGCTGGCCGGCCCGCACATCCAGCCGCGCCATGCCCCCCAGCACCAGGTGCTGCCCCGCCCCGCATTCGACGATGACGAGGTGCCCATAGCTGCGGAAGGGCGCGGCGAAGGCGATGGACCCCGCGCATGGCGTCACCACCCGCGCGCCGGGTGCCGCCGAGAAGGTCAGCCCCCGCGCCGGCCCGCCCTCGCCGGGCGAGCCGAAGCCGCGCACCAGCCGCCCGGCGACGGGGGGGATGCTGCCGGCGGGTGTGGGGTCGGCCGGGGGTGGGGCCGGCGCGGGGGCGGGGGCGGGCCGGGCGCGGCGGGCGGCGGCCGCGGCCGCGCGGGCCTCGGCCCGGGCGCGCGCCGCCTCCGCCCGCGCCTGGGCTGCCTCGACCCGCGCCAGCGCCTCGGCCAGCGAGGTGGCGCGGGCGATGGCGGCCTCCGCCTGTTCGGCGGCGCGGCGCTCGGCGCGGGTCTGGAGGGTCAGGTTGCGCTGCGCCTCGGCGAATTGCGCGTCCAGCGCGGCGGCGGCCTCGCGGGCCGCGGCCTCGGTGGCGGCGAGGCGCGCGCGGGCAGCGTCCAACGCCTCCGCCTCTTCCCGCGCGCGGGTGGCGGCATCGCGCAGCCGGGCGGCCAGGAGTTGCGCCTCCCGCACCATGCCGCGCATGGCGGCCAGTCCCAGCGTGACCTCCTCCGGGGGCAATGGGGCGGCGAGCAGCAGGGGGGCGGGTTCGCGGGCCACGCGCATCAGCACCGGCAGCAGGGGGGCGATGCGGGCGGAAAGTTCCGCCACTTCCGCCCGTGCCGCGGCCTCGGCGGTGGCCAAGGCTTCCGCACGTTCGGTGGCGTCCAGCAGGGCGCGTTCGGCCGCCTGGGCCCGGGCGGCGCCGGCCACGCGCTCGGTGGCCAGGCGTTCGGCCTCGGCCTCGGCCTCGGCGCGACGTTCCTCGGCGGCCTCGGCCGCGCGGCGGGCCTCGGCGGCCTGGCGCTGCGCCTCGGCGGCACTTTGCGCCGCCACGCCACCACCCGCCGCCAGCCAGATCGCCGCCCCCAGAAACCATCCCCGCATCATGGGGGCGGACCAGACCACAGACCGGGCCTCACCGCCAAGGACCATGAGCGCGCGTGATTCACGCCTCCAGGCGTTCCGCCCTGCGGCGATCACGCGCCAAGGTTTCCTCCCTCCCGCGCCCGTGCGAGAAACCTTCCCGGAAAGGAACGCCCCATGCCCGAAGGTCGCCTCTTCATCGGCACACGCCGCTATTCCTCCTGGTCGCTGCGCGGCTGGCTGGCCGTGCGCCTCGCGCGGCTGGATGTGGAGGAGGTGGTGATCGCCCTCGCCACCCAATCCACCGCCGCCATCAAGGGCGCCTCGCCCACCGGCATGGTGCCCTGCCTGGAGCATGGGGGGGCGCGCATCTGGGACAGCCTGGCCATCGGGGAATATTGCGCGGAATTGACGCCAGGCCTCTGGCCCGCCGACCGCATGGTGCGCGCCCATGCCCGCAGCGTGACGGCGGAGATGCATTCGGGCTTCCGCGAATTGCGCGTGGCCATGCCCATGAACCTCGGCCGTGACTTCGCCGGGCGCGGGCGCACCACCGGCGCCCTGGCCGATATCGCGCGCATCGAGGCGCTCTGGGCCGAATGCCTCGCCGCCCATGGCGGGCCCTATCTGTTCGGCGCGAACTTCACCCTGGCGGATGCCTTCTACGCGCCCGTGGTGGCGCGTTTCCTCACCTGGCAGCCGCAGCTCACCGGCACCAGCATGGCCTATGTGGAGGCCGTGCGCGCCCACCCGCTGGTGGCGGAATGGTATGATTTGGCCCGCGCCGAACCGGCGGAATGGCTGCTCGACAAGTATGAGAACCCCGCGACATGACCGACACCGCGCTGGCCCTCGACCATGTGGGCGTCTGCAATTTCGAACTGGGGCCGATGACGGCGGCCTATGAGGCGCTGGGCTTCACCCTCTCGCCCATCGCGCAGCAATCGGGCAAGCGCACGCCCGACAGCCCGACCGAGCGCATGGCCACCGGCAATCGCTGCGCCTTCCTGCGCCATGGCTATATCGAGCTGCTGGCCATCGTGGAGCCGGGGCGCTGGGACAACCGCCTCTCGGAATTCGTGGGGCGCTATGGCGGGCTGCACATCCTGGCCATGGCGATGGACGATGCCGAGGCGAATTTGGCCCGGCTGCGGCGCGGCGGGGTGGACATCCCCGGCATCGCGCATCTGGAACGGCCGGTGGACAAGCCCGACGGCCCGCGCGCCCGCTTCTCGCGCCTGCCCTGGCCCGATGCGCCGGAGGGGCGGCTGCAGCTCATCCAGCACCACACCCCGGAGCTGATGTGGCAGCCGCATCTGCTGGAGCACGCCAACAAGGCGGATCTGCTGAAGGAACTCATCCTCGTCAGCCCCAACCCCGCGGAAAGCGGCGCGCGCCTCTCCCGCCTGACCGGCCTGCCGCTGGAACCCGGCGCCGAGGGCGGCTTCGTGCTGCGCTTCCCGGGCGGGGCGGGTGTCGCGGGGCCGAACGCGCCCGCCATGGAAACCCGGGTGAGCCTGCTGCCACCCGAGGCGTTGCCCGCCGTGCTGCCGGGCGTGGAGATCCCCTCGCTGCCCTTCCTGGCCGGCTTCGTGGTGCGGACCAGCGATGGCAATGCGGCCGTCGCGCGCCTGCTGGCGGGCAAGGCGGTGGAACTGCCGGGCGGGCGCCTGATGGTTCCGCCTTCGCTCGCCGCCGGGGCCGCGCTGGTCTTCGCCCCGTGATCCCCGCCGCCGCCATCGGGCGGTCGCTGCGGCTGTATCACGACAAGGCGCGGCGGCCGGGGCTGGACGCCTTCTATCGGCGGTTTTTGTCCTTCGGGGATTTGGCCTTCGACGTGGGCTGCCATGTGGGCGACCGCGCGGCCAGCTTTCTGCGGATTGGCGCGCGGGTGGTGGCGGTAGAACCCCAGCCGCGACTCGCGCGCACGTTGCGCCTCCTGTTCCACCGGGCCCCCGGCTTCGCGTTGGAGGAGGTGCTGCTCGGCGCCACCCCGGGCGAGGCCGTGCTGCGGCTGAACCGCGCCAACCCCACCGTCGCCACGGCCAGCGAGGCCTTCATCGCCGCCGCCGCCGGCGCGCCGGGCTGGGAGGGGCAGGAATGGGACGCGACCCTCACCCTGCCGCGCACCACCCTGGATGCGCTGGTGGCCCAGCACGGCGCCCCCGCCTTCATCAAGATTGACGTGGAAGGGTGGGAGGCCGAGGTGCTGGCCGGGCTTTCCACGGCCCCGCCCGCGCTCTCCTTCGAATTCACCACCATCCAGCGCGAGGTCGCCCATGCGGCGCTGGCGCGGCTGGTGGCGCTGGGCTTCGCCCATTTCAACGCCTGCCTCGGTGAGAGCATGTCCTGGGCCTTCCCCGCCGCCGTGGATGCCGCGCAGATGGCCGCCTGGCTCGACGCCCTGCCGCCGGAGGCCAACAGCGGCGATGTCTATGCCAGCCTGGACCCCGCGCGGCTTTTGGCCTGAACCTCCTCCGGTGTCGCGGCGATCCCGCGCGCCTTGAGCCAGCGCCCCGCGCCCGGCGCCGTGGTCCACACGCAGAAGGGGATGGCCAGGACCAAGCCCCCCACCCAGGGAATGGCGAACCACAGCGCCCAGGGCGTGGTGGCGGCCACGGCCAGCAGCGCCAGCGCCCCCAGCAGCGAATGCGGCCAGAGCAGCCGCGCCGCATCCGCCCAGGACACGCCCCGGTCGGCGCGGTTCTGCGGCTTCCAACCCATCCGCAACCCGAAGGGCAGGGCCAGCAGGAAGCCCGTCTGGTGCACGGCGCGGATGGGGGCCAGCAGCAGCGCGAAGAGCAATTCGGCCAGGGCGCCCCGCAGGAACCGCCCCCGCCCGCCATAGGTCGCGGCCACCTGCCCTTGCGCCAGCACCTGCGCATAGCCTGCCAGCTTGGAGGCCGCCGGCAACGCCCAGAAAGTGAGAAACACCCCGGCCAGCAGCCCGGCCGGCGCGGCGTCAAAGCCCCCCGTCGCCGCGATCAGCGCCGCCAGCGCGAAGGCCAGCACCCAGAGCGGCGCGCAGAGGAACAGCAGCACCGCCTGGAGCAATTGCCAGCGTGCCATCAGCGTCAGCCCCGGCGCGCCCAGCAGCGACCAGTATTGCATGTTGCCCTCGGCCCAGCGCAGGTCGCGCGCCAGGAATTCGGGCAGGGCGGGCGGGTTGCCCTCCAGGCTGCCCGCCTCCTCCGGCACGCACCAGACCTCCCAGCCGGCCTCGTGCAGCCGCACCGCCTCCACCTGGTCATGGCTCAGGATGGCGCGGCCATCGGGCAGGGCCTCCAGCCGCCCATGTTCCCGGAAGGGCGCCACCCGGAGCAGCGCGTTGTGGCCCCAGTAGGGGCCCTTCTCGGCCTGCCACCAACCCTGGCCGGTTGACCAGGCGCGCATGCCCGCCCGCATGCCGAACTGGAAGAGGCGCGGGAAGGCCGCGGTGACCGGCCGCCCCACGATGATCTGCTGGAGGATGGCGATGCGCGGCGCCGCCTCCATGGTCGCGACCAGGGTGCGGACGGCGGCGGGCGACATTTCCGAATCGGCGTCGAGGCAGAGCAGGTGGTCGTAGTCCCGCCCCTCCGCCTCCAGGAATTCCATGACATTGCCGGCCTTGAAGCCGGTGTTCACGGCGCGGCGGCGCAAATGGATGCGCGCGGCATCCGCCGGGCGGCGGGCGCGCAGGGCCGCGATGGCGGCGGCCTCGGCCTCGGCAGGCGCGCCCTCGGTGCTGTCCGAGAGGAACCACAGCGCGAAGTGTGGGGCGGGCAGCCCGTCCAGCAGGGTTTCCAGCGGCGGAATGACCCCTGCCATGTCCTCGTTGCGGATGCAGACGCCGATGGCCGTGCGGCTGCGCGGCGGCCCTTCCGGCGCCCGCAGGGCCGGCACCACATGCGCGGCCGGCCGCGGTGTGAAGAGCAGGATGGCCAGCCCCACCAGCCCATTCCCGCAGGAGAGGGCGGCCCAGGGCGTCAGGCCGGCCAGCACCAGCAGCCAGGCGAGGTCGAGGGCGGAAAGCCCATCCCCCCCACCGCGCGCCCCGCCAGCAGCAGGGCCGAGAGGGCGATCAGCCCGCACAGGGCGAGGAAGGCGAGGCGCCGCAGGGTCATGCGCCCCATACTGCCATGGCGCGCGGCGTTTGCCGAAAGCTCAGCCGCCGGCCACAGCCTTCCAGAGGGTGCGCGCCATCACGGCCAGGAAGGCGGCCACGAGCAGCAGCAGGGTCAATCGCAAGAGGATGAGAAAGGCTTCGCCCCGCCGGGCCGCCCGCTTTTCCGCCATTCTGGAGGACTTTCGCGCTGATGAGGTCGCGGGGGCGTAACGGTCTCGCCGCGGGGCTTCAAGACGGGCCGCCGGGTTATCCACATGACAATTTCGGACGAGCAGGCCGGGTAATGGGTTGACGAAACTTCAAATTGAGTTTCAGCCCTCGCCCCCGAGCTCCTGCCGGAACAGGTCCAGCAGCCGCAGCGACCCGTCGCGCTGCACCAGGTGCCAGAAGGTCCAGCCATTGCAGGAAGGCGCCTCCTGCACCGCCGCCCCCACCGCATGGATGGAGCCGCGCGCCGTGCCGCAGGCCAGGCTGGCATCGGCCTGGACGGTGGCGGTCCAGCGGCGGTGGCGGTCGGTCAGGGCGTCGCCGGGCGCGATCAGGCCGCGTTCCACCAGCACGCCGAAGGGGATGCGCTTCTGCTCGCGCTTCGAGGGGGTGCCCACCAGCGCGGCCTCGTCATGCGGGGTGATGGAGAGGATGCGCCGCTCGGCGGCCGCGGCGTAGCCCGGGTCGCGCTCGATGCCGATGAAGCGCCGCCCCAGCCGCCGCGCCACCGCCCCCGTGGTGCCGCTGCCCAGGAAGGGGTCCAGCACCACATCGCCGGGCCTGGTGCAGGAGAGCAGCACCCGGTGCAGCAGCGCCTCGGGCTTCTGGGTGGGGTGCAGCTTGCGCCCGGCCTCGTCCCGCAGCCGCTCGGCGCCGGTGCAGAGCGGGATGAACCAGTCGCTGCGCATCTGCAAATCATCGTTCAGCGACTTCATGGCCGCGTAGTTGAAGCGGTACTTCGCGTCCTGGCTGTGCGCGGCCCAGATCAGCGTCTCATGCGCGTTGGTGAAGCGCCGGCCGCGGAAGTTGGGCATGGGGTTGGATTTGCGCCAGATGACGTCGTTCAGGATCCAGAAGCCCAGATCCTGCAACGCCACCCCCAGGCGGAAGATGTTGTGGTAGCTGCCGATCAGCCACAGCGTGCCGTCCTTGCGCAGCACGCGGCGGCATTCGGTCAGCCATTCGCGGGTGAAGGCGTCATAGGTCGCGAAATCGGCGAAGCGGTCCCAGTCATCATCCACGGCGTCCACGCGGCTGTGGTTGGGGCGCAGCAGCTCGCCCCGAAGCTGGAGGTTGTAGGGCGGGTCGGCGAAGATGGCATGGACGCTGGCCGGCGGCAGGGCGCGCAGCGTCTCGATGCAGTCGCCCACCAGCACCTTGTCCAGCGGCAGATCGAGCCCGGCCCCCACGTCATCCCCTTCGCGAATCGGTCAGGGACCATGCAGGGCGGGGAGTCGTGCCGTCAACCGCGCTGAAGCTCCAACGCGGCCTCGATGGGCGCGAAACCGCGGCGGTGGTGCGGGCAGGGGCCGTGCCGGGCGATGGCGTCGCGGTGCAGCGCGGTGCCATAGCCCTGGTGCCGCGCGAAGCCATATTGCGGCCAGGCGCGGGCCAGCTTGGCCATGCCCGCGTCGCGCACCGTCTTGGCGAGGATGGAGGCGGCGGCGATGGAGAGCGACAGCCCATCCCCCCCACCACGCAGCGCACCGGGCAGGGCAGGTTTGGAGCGCGGTTGCCGTCCACCAGCACCACATCGGGCCGGATGGTGAGGCGCATCACGGCGCGGCACATGGCGATGTGGGTGGCGGCCAGGATGTTGTGCGTGGCGATCTCGCGCGCCGAGGCCGCCCCCAGGGCGAAGACCAGCTTCCCGTCGCGCGCGGCGGCGCGGATCGCGGTGGCGGCCACCTCGCGCGCCGCCGGGCTCAGGCGCTTGCTGTCATCCAGCAGCGCGGCCAGCGGGGCGGGGCAGGGGGCGAGGAACATGACGGCGCCGGCCAGCACCGGGCCGGCCAGCGGCCCGCGCCCAGCCTCGTCCACCCCGGCGACAAGGCCACCCGCGTCTGCCTCCAGCGTGTAGTCCGGCACCATGCCCCCCGCGCGAATCGCGGCCCCATCCTGCCGCGCGGGGGGCGGGGCGGTCAAAGCAGGCGAAGCTGCGCGTCATCCACGCGCCCGTCGAAGTGATGGGTGGCGAGGTGGTGCATGGTCTCCGCGCGGCGTTCCAAACCCAGGCGCCGCGCGGTGGTGGCGAAGCGCTGGGCGAGCATCTCGGCATAGGCGCCCTCGCCGGTCTGGCGGCGTTCGAAATCCGCGTCGTAGAGCTTGCCGCCGCGGGTCTGCCGCACCAGGGCCAGCACGCGGGCGGCGCGGTCGGGGTAGTGCTGGTGCAGCCATTCCTCGAAAAGCTGCCGCACCTCGTGCGGCAGGCGCAGCAGCACATAGCCGGCCAGCGCGGCGCCGGCCCCCGCACTCGCCTCCAGGATGCGCTCCAGCTCGGAATCGTTGATGCCGGGGATCATGGGCGCGGCCAGCACGGCCACGGGCACGCCCGCCGCATGGAGCTGGCGGATGGCCTCGATGCGCCGGGCCGGGCTGGCGGCGCGGGGTTCCATGGCGCGGGCCAGCTTCGCATCGAGGGTGGTCACGGAGATGCACACCCGCACGAGGTCGAGCTTCGCCATGCGCGCGAGGATGTCGAGGTCGCGCAGCACCCCCGCCCCCTTGGTCACGATGCTGACCGGGTGGCGGAAGCGTTCCAGCACCTCCAGCGTGCGGCGCGTCAGCTTCGTGGTGCGTTCGATGGGCTGGTAGGGGTCCGTGTTGGCACCCAGCGTCACCACGCGCGGCACATAGCCAGGCTTGGCCAGTTCCCGCGCCAGCAGCTCCGGTATGTCGGGCTTGAAGAAGAGCTGCGTCTCGAAATCCAGCCCGGGGGAGAGGCCCACATAGGCGTGGGAGGGCCGCGCGAAGCAATAGACGCAGCCATGCTCGCAGCCGCGATAGGGGTTGAGGGAGCGGTCGAAGCTGAGGTCCGGGCTGTCATTGTAGTTCAGCGCGGATTTCGCTGCCTCGCGCGTCAGGGTCGTGCGCAGCGGCGGCATGTCCTCGGTGAGGCTGCCCCAGCCATCGTCGAAGGCCTCGCGCGCCGTGCTTTCGAAGCGCACGGCGGGGTTGGAGGCGGTGCCGCGCCCCTTCTGCCATATTGGCGGCCATATGGGCGGATGACCATTGTCGGGCATGGTGGCGCCTCCGTTTCGCATGGGGTGAAGCTGTGGCCGGGGGCGGGTCGGGTCAAGGAAAAGGGATGAGCCTCACGTCTGTATCGGTCGTGGTGCCGGTCCTGAACCCGGGGCCGCTGCTGCCGCCGCTGCTGGCGCAGCTGGTCTCGGCCGGGGTGGGCGAGGTCATCCTGGCCGATGGCGGCAGCGCCGCCCCGCCCGAGGCCGCGCCCCCGTGCGGCTTCTCCACGCCCCGCGCGGGCGCGGCACGCAGATGGCGGCGGGGGCCGAGGCGGCGCGGGGGGACTGGCTGCTCTTCCTGCACGCCGACACGCGGCTGGGCGAGGGCTGGGAGGGCGCGCTGCGCGCCGCCATGGCCGAGCGTGCCCGCGCCCACCACTTCGCCTTCGCCCTGGATGATGACGCGCCCGAGGCGCGCCGGCTGGAACGCGCCGTGGCCTGGCGCTGCCGCTGGCTCGCCCTGCCCTATGGCGACCAGGGCCTGTTGATCCATCGCGACCTCTACGCGCTGCTGGGCGGCTTCCGCCCCCTGCCGCTGATGGAGGATGTGGACCTGGTGCGCCGCCTGGGCCGGGCGCGGATCGCGGCCATGCCCGTGCCGGCCATCACTTCGGCCGAGCGCTGGCGGCGCGACGGGTGGCGGCGGCGGTCGGCGCGGAACCTGATGGTCCTGTCGCTGTGGTTCGCGGGCGTGCCGCCACGCTGGCTGCTGCGGCTCTACGCCGGCCGGTGAGGCGCTGGACTTCCGAGGCGAAAGGGCCAGTCTTGCGGCCATGCTGCTGCGCGTCATGACCTGGATCCTTGTCGGCCTGCTGGTCCTCCTGCTGGGGCTGGCCATCTGGCTCTACACGCCCGATGAGCGGCGCGAGGCGCATGAGGCGCGCTGGGCGCCGCCGCCCTCAACCTTCGTCGAGGTGGCGGGGCTGCGCCTGCACCTGCGCGACACCGGCCCCCGCGAGGCGCCCGCCATCCTGCTGCTGCACGGCTTCGGCAGTTCCCTGCACACCTGGGACGATGTGGCGGCGGGGCTGGAAGATCGTTTCCGCGTGCTGCGCATGGACCTGCCCGGCTTCGGCCTGACCGGGCCCGACCCTTCCGGCGACTACAGCGACGCCCGCGCCCATGTGGTGATCGCAGCCCTGCTGGACCGGCTGCGGCTGGACCGCGTGCACCTGGTGGGCAGTTCCATGGGCGGGCGCATCGCCTGGAGCTTCGCCGCCGCCGAGCCTGCCCGCGTGGAGCGCCTGGTGCTGATGGCGCCGGATGGCTTCGCCTCGCCTGGCATCGACTACAACCGCAGCCCGCGCGTGCCGCTGCTGATGCGGGCGCTGCCCTACACCCTGCCGCGCTTCGCGGTGCGCGGTGGCATGGCGCCCGCCTATGCCGACCCCAATGCCATGACCGATGCGCTGGTCGAGCGCTACCACGCCATGATGATCGCCCCCGGCGTGCGGCAGGCCATTTTGGACCGCATGTCCCAGCACATCCTGTTGCCGCCCGAGCCGCTGCTGGCGCGCATCCAGGCGCCGACGCTGCTGCTCTGGGGCGCGGTTGACCGCATGGTGCCGGTGACGAATGCGGAGGATTACCTGCGTGCGCTGCCCAATGCGCGGCGCGTGGTGCTGGAAGGCGTGGGGCATGTGCCCATGGAGGAGGCTCCGGCCGAGGTGCTGCGCGTGCTGCGGGACTTCCTGGCGGGGTAGGGGTCAGCCCGCCTGGGCGTGCAGCCGCTGATACACGCCGCCGGCCTTCACCAGCTCGGCGTGGGTGCCTTCCTCGACGATGCCCTGCTCGGTCACCACGATGATCCGGTCGGCGTTGCGGATGGTGCCCAGCCGGTGCGCGATGACCAGCGTGGTCCGCCCCGCCGCGAGTTCCGCCAGCGCGCCCTGGATGGCGGCCTCCGTCACCGTGTCGAGAGCACTGGTCGCCTCGTCCAGGATCAGGATGGGCGGGTTCTTCAGGAAGATGCGCGCGATCGCCAGCCGCTGCTTCTGCCCGCCCGAGAGCTTCACGCCGCGCTCGCCCACCACGGTGTCGAGGCCCTGGGGCAGGTCCGCGATCACCTCGTCCAGCCGCGCGCGGCGGGCGGCGTCGCGGATTTCCGCCTCGGTGGCGCCCAGGCGGCCATAGGCAATGTTCTCGCGCAGCGTGCCGGCGAACAGGAACACATCCTGCTGCACGATGCCGATGTTCCCGCGCAGGCTCTCCTGCGTCATGTCGCGGATATCGATGCCGTCGATGCTGATGCGCCCGCCCGTCACCTCGTAGAAGCGCGGCAACAGGGAGCAGATGGTGGTCTTGCCCGCGCCCGACGGCCCGACCAGCGCCACCGTCCGCCCGGCCGGGATGTGCAGGTCGAGGCCGCGCAGCAAAGGGCGGTCGGGCGTGTAGCCGAAATGCACACCCTCGAACCGCACCTCGCCGCGCAGCTTGCCCACTTCGCGCGCCTGGGCGCGGTCGGTGATGTCCGGCTCCGTCGCCATGAGGTCGAGGAAGCTGCGGAAGCCCGCGATGCCCTTGGGGTAGGTCTCGATGACCGCGTTGATCTTGTCGAGGGGCCGGTAGAACACGCCCACCAGCAGCAGGAAGGCCACGAAATCGCCGATGGTGAGCTGCCCGCGCACGATCAGCACCGCACCGGCCAGCATCACGATCACCTGCACGAGCCGCATGCCGAGGTAGTTCAGCGTCTGGCTGACGGCCATGATGCGATAGGCTTCCAGCTTGGTGTCGCGGTATTTCGCGTTGTCGGCGTCGAACAGCGCGCGCTCATGCGCCTCGCGCCCGAAGGCCTTCACCACGCGGATGCCGCCCACGGCCTCCTCGATGCGCGCGTTGAAGGCGCCGACGCGACCGAACTGCGCCTGCCAGTTCAGCGTCATCCGCCCGCCGTAATGCGCCACGACCCAGGCGATGCCGGGGACCACCAGCGCGGTGATGAGCGCGAGCGTGGGGCTGACCAGCAGCATCAGCGCGAAGGCACCCGCGAAGGTCAGCACCGCGATCAGCACATCCTCGGGGCCGTGATGCGCGACCTCGCCGATATCCTCCAGGTTCTTGGTGACGCGGCCGACCAGATGCCCGGTCTTCTGGTTGTCGTAGAAGCGGAAGGAGAGCTTCATCAGATGGTCGAAGGCCCGCGCGCGCAGCCGCGTCTCGATCGCGATGCCCAGCACATGGCCGTAATAGGTGACGACGGCCATCAGCGCCGCATTGGCCATGTAGACGGCCAGCAGCCCCAGCACCGCCAGCACGATCAGCTGCATGTCCTGCTGCGGCAGCAGGTGGTCAATGACGGCGCGCACCGCCATGGGGAAGCCGAGTTCCAGCATCCCCGACAGCGCCGCGCAGCCGAAATCAAGAAGCAGTAGCCGCTTGTGCGGGCGGTAACAGGCGGCGAACTGCTTCAGCATGGCACCCTCAGTGGCCGTGGCGCAGCGCGGCCCGTGCCAGGGCCACGCAGCCCGCCAGTGCCAGCACGGCGAGCGCCGCCGGCAGGCCCCAGGCGGGCAGGGTTTCCAGCGCCACGCCCGCGGCCGGTGCGCCCAGCGCGCCGCCGGCCAGGTAGGCCGTGTTCAGCCCCGCCATGCCCAGCGCCCGCGTCGGGCCCGCGAAGCGCTGCACGGCGCGCACCATGCCCAGCGTGTAGATGGCGCCGGCCGCACCGCCCCAGATGGCCAGCACCGGCCAGATGCCCCAGCCCGGCGCCAGCAGCGGCCAGAGCAGCGAGGCCAGCGCCACCGCCACGCCGCAGCCCAGCAGCGCGCGGTGCGGCCCCAGCCGGTCTGACACCCAGCCCACCGGGTATTGCGCCAGCACATTGCCGAAGCCGGACGCGATGACGATCGCCGCCGCCGCCCCCGCCGTCAGGCCCAGCGCCAGGCCCTGCACCGGGAACACCGCGCCCGCCGCCGCCTCCAGCGCGCCGCAGAGTGCCGCGGCACCCGCGGGCGCCGCCAGCACCCACAGCACCGGCCGCAGCCGGTCGAAGGTCAAGCGCATGCGGCGCGGCATGGTGCCCGGCGGGTCCCGCAGGGCCGCGCCCAGCGCGAGGCCCAGGGCCAGGATGCCGGCAGAGACGAAAAAGGCCCAGGAGGTGACGCCCGTCACCAGCAGCACCGCCGGCCCGCCGCCGATCGCGGCCGAGACGAAGGTCTGGTAGAGGCCGAGCGAGCGCCCCTCCTGCCCCTCCGGCGCCAGCGCCGCCGCGATGGCGTCGGCCGTCGTCCAGGTCAGGCAGGAGCCCACGCCCAGCATCGCGCCGAAGACGAACCACAGCCAGAGCGGCGGGTTGAAGCCCAGGCCGATCAGCCCAAGGATGGCCAGGCCGCCCGCGATGCGGTGCAGCGCGAAGGCGCCGCCCACCAGCCCCGCGATCCAGGGCGTGGCCGGCGCCGTGGCCAGGGCCGAGCCCCAGACCATGGCGGCATAGAGGCCGACCAGCGCGGGCGAGACTCCGGCCTCGGTCAGCAGGATGGCGGCGAGCGGCGTGCTCATCCACACGCCGGCGAAGGCGCAGGTGGCCGCGCCCACGAACAGGGCGAAGGGGTTGCGCGGCGCGTGCGGCGCCGCATTCAGGGTGGTGGCGGACATGATGTATCGGGCGCGCAAGGGCGCCCCCTCGGGATCCAGTGGTGGCGGTTCGGGAATGGGCGCGGGTTCAGCCGCGTTTGCCGCCCTGTGGATCAGGCATCAGCAGCACCGGCAGCAGGCCGAGCAGCGCCGGGCGCTTCAGACGGCCGGAGCCGTGACGCGCGCAGGGGCCATTGAAGGCGCGGCCACTGAATGTGCCGAGGTGAGCCATGCCGCCAAGCTGACGGCGGCATTCATGAAAGTCAAACCAAGCCTGTATTGCGTGCCGCGCATGGCAGGCGCAATTTGCGGGGCATGATCGCCTCCATCCTGCTCGTCCTCGACGACACCCCGGGCGCCGCCGCGGCGCGCGACCTGGCCTTCGCCCTTGCCCGGCGGACGGGCGCCGCCATCACCGGCGTCTTCGTCATGGACCGCCCGCACACCAGCGACGTGCACGAGCCCGTGCCGGTGGGCGGCGGGGCCTTCGCGGCCCAGCGCAACAAGCGCCTGGCCGAGGCCCTGCGCGAGGAGGCGCGGGAGGTCGTCGCCGCGGCCCGCGCCGCCGCCGGAGACCTGCCCTTCGAGGTGCATCTGCGCGAGGAGGCGCCCGAGCCCGCCATCCTGGCCGAAGGCGCCCAGCATGACCTCATCGTCATCGGCCGCGACTGCACCTTGGGGCGCGAGGCCTGCGAGGACGGGCTCTCCCCCACCGTCGAGGCGCTGATCCGCGACGGGGTGCGTCCGCTGTTGGTGGTGCCGCCCGGCGCGCCCGCCGAGGCGGAAGGCCCGGCGCTCATCGGCTATCACGGGTCGCTCGCCGGGATGCGCTCGGTGCAGCTCTTCGCTTTGCTCGGGCTGGGCCGCGAGGGCGAGGTGCGGCTGCTGGGTTTCAGCCCCGGCGGCGCCGGGCTGGCGGGCATGGAGGCCTATCTGCGCCATCATGGCTGCAAGGTGTCCGCCACGGCCGTAACCGGCGACGAGCACGACACCCTGCTGGCCGAGGCGCGGCGCCTGCCCGCGCGCATGCTGGTGCTGGGCGCGGATGAGGAGGGCGGGCTGTCCCGCCTCGTCTTCGGCAGTGCCACGGCGCGGCTGCTGCGCGCCGCGCCGTGCCCCGTCTTCATCCACGGCTGATCCGCGGGCGGCCCATCTCAGCGTGGGTGGGTCATGCCAATCCAGGGCGCGTCGAAAGGGCCGCCAAGGCGCTCATAGGCTCCGGGCAGGAAAGCGGCGTAGATTCCGCGGCTCGGCCCCATCACTGGGTGGTTGCGGTATTCGATGCGCTCGAAGCCCAATTCCAATAATAGGTACAGCATCAGTGGCGGATTGGGGCCCCACCAATTGGTCGGGTCGCGCTCCAGGGTAGAACCGGGGTAGAATACCATCATAGGCCGGGGCTGTTCGAGGGCGTCCTGGTGAGTTTCGATCAACAGGACCCCGCTCGTGATGGCGCGCATGCGCTTCATCACGTCAATCGGGTCGAAAAGATGGTAGAATACGCCAAGGAACATCACGACGTCGAAGCGGCCGAGCTTGGCCGTCATGGCCGTAGGGTCCACATCCAGCAAGGAGATGTCGGCACCGAGTACCTGGCGGGCAAGTTCGATGGTCTCCCGGCCCCTGTAGTCTGGGTGCTTCCAGATGAAATGATCCGTGGCGAGTACACTTGCCGCCCCGCGACGTTTTGCGGCGAAGCTGAAATATCCGTTCCACGCTCCGACATCCACGACCGAGGCTCCCTTGATCCGCACAGCGGAGAACAAGGCATCCTCCTCAGCGGCCAGAGTCTCGACCGTCTTTTTCCCGGGCGTTACGATGCCGGGGCGGAGAGTCATACTGTGGAACCAAGTGTAGGATGCGATCCGCGCCCGGAGTTCGTCATCGGAGAAAGAGGCCGCATCACTCATTGCTCCGAGATAACATGCCAATCCAGGCGCATCCACCGGCCTATCCGTCCTGTCCCCGTTGACCGCGGCGCGGCCTGGCCGCAGTGAAGCAGTCATGCATGTCCTGATCCTGGGGGCGGGGGTGGTCGGCCTCAGCACCGCCTACACCCTGGCGCGCGAGGGCCATGAGGTCACGCTGCTGGACGCCGAGCCGGCGGTGGCGCGCGGCGCGAGTGCCGCCAATGGCGGGCAGCTTTCCTACTCCTACGTGGCGCCCTTCGCGGGGCCGGGCGTGCCGCTGAAGGTGCCCGGCTGGCTGATGGACCCCGACGGGCCTTTGCGCTTCCGCCCGGAGCTGGACCCCCACCAATGGGGCTGGATCTGGCGCTTCCTGCGCGCCTGCAACGCCACCACGGCGGCCGAGACCACGGCGCGGCTGCTGCGCCTCGCCTACCTCTCGCGCGACCTGACGCAGGAGGTCGCGGCGCGGGGCGTGGCGGAGTTCGGCTTCGCCCATGCCGGCAAGCTGGTGCTGCAGCCCGACGCCGCCGCCATGGAGGGGGCGAAGCGCCAGATGGAGCTGCAGGCGAAGCTCGGCTCGGTGCAGGTGGCGCTGGACCGCGACGCCTGCGTGGCGCTGGAACCCTCGCTGGCGCGCATCGCGCACCGGATCGTGGGCGGCATCCACACGCCCGGTGAGGATGCGGGCGATTGCGCCCTGTTCTGCGAGGGGCTGGCCGCCTGGCTCGCGCGCTCGAACCACAAGGTCGCCATCCGGCTGGGGCTGCGGGCGCGGCAGATCATCCGCGCCGAGGGACGCATCCGCGGCGTGCGCACCGATGCGGGCGTGATCGAGGCCGATGCGGTGGTGGTGTGCCTGGGCCTGGGCGCCCGCGAATTGCTGCGGCCGCTGGGCCAGAAGGTGCCGATCTACCCGCTGAAGGGCTATTCCTTGACCCTGCCCGTGACGCGCGATGACGCCGCGCCGCATGTCAGCGTGACCGACAGCGCCTCCAAGGTGGTCTATGCGCGCCTCGGCGGCGACCTCCGCGTGGCGGGCATGGCGGACCTGGTGGGCGTGGACCCCCGCCTGCACGAAAAGCGCCTCTCCACCCTGATCCGCCAGGCACGCGAGGCCTTTCCGGAGGCGGGCGACTGGGACGGGCCACTCCGGCCCTGGACGGGCATGCGCCCCTACACCCCCACCGGCCTGCCGCTGATCGGCCGCAGCCCGGCGGCGCCCAACCTCTACCTCAACACGGGCCACGGGGGCCTGGGCTGGACGCTGGCCATGGGCAGCGCCGCCGTGCTTGCCGCGCAGCTTGGCGGGCGCCCGCCGCCCATCGCAACCGATGGTTTCGACCCCGCGCTGGCTTGACCGCGCCCCGCCACCCTGCCACAGACCGCGCGCCCGCGCGACGCGGGCCAGCCTGACCGGGGTGTCCGGTCGCCCGAGGCTGATCTCAACCCGAGAATCACATCCTCAGCGACAAGAGGCCGAACCAAGCCATGCGCGACAAGGGCGAGTACCTTTTCACCTCGGAGAGCGTCTCCGAAGGCCACCCGGACAAGGTCGCGGATCGCATCAGCGACACCGTGCTGGACACCTTCCTGGAACAGGACCCCTACGCGCGCGTGGCGTGCGAGACCCTGGTCACCACCAACCGCATCGTCATCGCGGGCGAGACCCGCGGGCCCTCCTCGATCACGCCCGAGCTGCTGATCCACAAGGCGCGCATGGCGGTGCATGACATCGGCTATGAGCAGGACGGCTTCCACTGGCAGAACGCCCATGTGGAATGCCACCTGCACGCGCAGTCCGCGCATATCGCGCAGGGCGTGGACGCCGCCGGCAACAAGGACGAGGGCGCCGGCGACCAGGGCATCATGTTCGGCTATGCCTGCACCGAGACGCCCGAGCTCATGCCCGCGCCGCTCTACTACGCGCACCTGATCCTGCGCCGCATCAGCGAGATGCGCCGCAATGGCGACGTGGCCGTGAAGGGCCTGCTGCCGGACGCGAAGAGCCAGGTCACGCTGCGCTATGTGGACGGCAAGCCCGTCGGCGCCACCTCCATCGTGCTGTCCACCCAGCACGAGGAAGGCATGGACCAGGCGCAGATCAAGGCGATGGTGAAGCCCATCATCGAGAGCAGCCTGCCCAAGGGCTGGATGTGCCCCGAGGGCGAGCTTTACGTGAACCCGACCGGCACCTTCGTCATCGGCGGGCCGGACGGCGATTGCGGCCTGACGGGCCGCAAGATCATCGTGGACACCTATGGCGGTGCCGCGCCCCATGGCGGCGGCGCCTTCTCGGGCAAGGACCCCACGAAGGTGGACCGTTCGGCCGCCTATGCCGCGCGCTATGTGGCGAAGAACGTGGTGGCCGCGGGCCTCGCCGAGAAGTGCACCATCCAGGTCTCCTACGCCATCGGCGTGGCCAAGCCGCTGTCGGTCTATTTCGACCTGCACGGCACGGGCAAGGATGTGGACGAGGAGAAGCTGGCGAAGGTGGTCCAGGACCTGGTGAACCTCTCGCCCCGCGGCATCCGGGAGCACCTGCACCTGAACCGCGCCATCTACGTCCCCACCAGCGCCTATGGCCATTTCGGCCGCACGCCGGATGAGGAGAAGGGCACCTTCACCTGGGAGCGCACGGACCTGGTTCCCGCGCTGAAGTCGGCCTTCTCCCGCTGACGCGCTCCCCACGAAATCGCCTTTGGCGCTTTCGTGGGGGCCCTGCTTCTCCCCACAACGTCGCTTCGCGCCGTTGCGGGGGCCCCGGATTGGTGCTGGTCCTGTGCGGGTGGGCCGCGTTGCCGTGGCGAAGCCACGGCGCCGCCCGACAGGGGCCAGCTCGACTGTTGCATTGATTTCCCCCGCGTGGTCTGCCGCGCGGGGTTTTTTGTGAGGCGTGGCGATGACCACCGAAGATGACTGGCCTGAGGGCATTCCCCACCGCCTCTATGGCCGCCGGCGCGGCAAGAAGCTGCGGCCCCGGCAGGAGCGGCTGCTGGAACAGGCCCTGCCGCGCATCCGCTTCGAAGGCCTGGACTTCGCGGCCGGCGCCGAGGCGCTGTGGCTCGAAGTCGGCTTCGGCGGCGGTGAACACACGCTGGCGCAGATGCGCGCCAACCCCCGCACCGCCATCATCGCGAGCGAGGTCTATGAGCAGGGAATCTGCTCCCTGCTGACCGAGATCATCCCCGAGGGCCAGGAAGCCACCGCGCCCCCGCCGCCTTTGCTGCGCCTCTGGCCGGCCGATGCGCGGGAATTGCTGCTGGCGCTGCCGGAGGCCAGCCTCGACCGCCTCTTCCTGATGTTCCCCGACCCCTGGCCCAAATCGCGCCACGCCAAGCGCCGCTTCGTCCATCCGGAGATGCTGCCCATCGTCGCCCGCGCGCTGAAGCCCGGCGGCATCTGGCGCGTGGCATCCGATGACCCGACCTATCAGGACTGGGTGCGGGAGGTTTTCGCGGAACAATCCCTCTTCGCACCCCACGCCTTCCACGAGGCGCGGCCCGAGGGCTGGCCGCCCACGCGCTATGAGGCCAAGGCGCTGGAAGCGGGCCGCCAGCCCCTCTACTGGGAGTGGCGGCGGGCCTGAACCGGCGCTACCCGCAGTCGGGCGTGCCGGCCACCGCCTCGAAGGCGGGCAGGGGCAGCGCGCCGGGGCGCGCTGGGCGGTCGGATCCCACCCGGATCTGCACCATCACGGTGCAGCCGCCGCCGCGCACGCGGTAGAGGCCGGGTTCCACATGCTCGACCAGGGTGATGGGGCGCATGCCCAGCGCGTCCGCGGCCGCCCGCACCACCTGCACGATCTCGGCCGCGCGGCGCCGCTGCGGCGGTTCGCTGGGGGAAGCGGGTGCCGCCGCCAGAAGGGCTGCCAGCAGGGCCGCCGCGCGGATCAATGCGCGGCCGCCTTCGCCCCGCCCACGAAGCGCGCCTTCACCCGCTCGCGCAGGGTCTGGAACACGACGTAGAGCATCGGGATCATGAAGATGCCGAGCAGCGAGGCCGCCAGCATGCCCCCGAAGACGGGCAGGCCGACCGCTTGGCGCGACAGGGCCGCGGCGCCGCTGGCCGTCACCAGCGGCACCAGGCCCAGGATGAAGGCGAAGCTCGTCATCATCACGGCGCGGAAGCGCATGCGCGCGCCCACCACCGCGGCCTCGCGGATGGGCAGGCCGCGTTCGCGCTGCTCCTTCGCGAATTCGACGATGAGGATGCCATTCTTCGCCGCCAGCGCGATCAGCACCACCAGGCCGATCTGCGCGTAGACCGTGAGTGGCAGCTGCGCGATGAACAGCGCGGCGAAGGACCCCAGCCCCCCACCGCCACCGAGAGCAGCACCGGCATCGGGATGGTCCAGCTCTCATACAGCGCCACGAGGAAGAGGTAGGCGAAGAGCAGCGCCAGCGCCACCAGCACCCCCGTCTGCCCCGCGGCGCGTTTCTCCTGGAAGGCGGTGCCGGTCCATTCGAAGCCATAGCCCGACGGCAGCACCCGCGCCGAGATCTGCTCCATGGCCAGCAGCGCGTCACCGGAGGAGACGCCCGGCCGCCCCTGGCCGTTGAGCGTGACGGAACGCAGGTTGTTGTAGCGCTGGATGGTCTGCGGCCCCAGCACCACCCGCACATCGGCGAAGGCGCGCAGCGGCACCATCTCGCCCCGGCTGTTGCGGACCTGTAGGCGCCAGATGTCGGGGATGTCGTCCCGGTCCTCGGCCACGGCCTGGATGTTCACCTGCCAGGTGCGGCCGAACAGGTTGAAGTCATTCACGTAGAACCCGCCCAGCGAGGCCTGGAGCGTGGTGAACACGTCCGAGATGCGCACGCCCAGCGCCTGCGCGCGGTCACGGTCCACGTCGAGGAAGAGCGAGGGCGTGGTGGGCGAGAAGGTGGAGAAGACGCCCACCAGCCGCGGGTCCTGGTTCGCCGCCACCATCATGCCGAGCATGGCGGAGGCGAGTTCGGCGGGCTCCCGCCCCTCGAAGTCCTGCAGCTGGTACTCGAAGCCGCCACCGGTGCCGAGGCCGATGATGGGCGGGATGTTGAAGGCGAAGACATCGGCCGCGCGGATGGCCTGCGCCTCGCCGAAGACGCGGCCGATGCCGGCGAAGACGCTGTCCTGCGCGGCCTTCCGGTCCTCGAAGGGCCGCATCCGCGCCACCAGGAAGGCGGCGTTGGACTGCGCGCCGCCATCAATGAGCGAGAAGCCCACGATGGCCAGCCGGTCCTGGATGGCGGGGTTGCGGGCGAGGATCGCCTCCACCTGTTCCACCACCTCGCGCGTGCGGGCGACGGAGGAACCCTGGGGCAGCTGGAGCTGGATGAAGAAGGCGCCCTGGTCCTCGCTCGGCAGGAAGCCCGAGGGGGTGCGCTTGCCGACCTCGAAGATGCCCCAGCCGATGGCGGCCGTGAGCAGCAGCGAGACGACCGCCACCCGCACCAGCCGCGTCACGATGGCGGCGTAGCCGTCGCGCAGCTTGTCGATGGCACGCAGCACGTACTTTATGGGCCCGCGCTTCGGCCCCGTGTGCCGCAGCATGATGGCGCAGAGGGCGGGTGAGAGCGTCAGCGCGTTGATGGCCGAGATCACCATGGCCACGCTGATGGTCACCGCGAATTGCTGGAACAGCACACCCGCCACGCCGCCGATGAGGCCTATGGGCACGAAGACCGACAGCAGCACCAGCGTGATGGCGATGATGGGCCCCGTGATCTCGCCCATGGCGACGCGCGTGGCCTCGGCGGGCGTGAATTCGGGGTTCTCCTCCATCACGCGCTCGACATTCTCGACCACCACGATCGCGTCATCCACCACGATGCCGATGGCCAGCACCATGGCCAGCAGCGAGATGGTGTTGGCCGAGAAGCCGATGGCCAGCATCACCGCGAAGGTGCCGATCAGGCTGACCGGCACGGCGATGATGGGAATGACCGTGGCGCGGAAGGAGCCCAGGAAGAGATAGACCACCACCACCACCAGCACGAAGGCTTCCAGCAAGGTGATGATGACCTCGCGCATCGTCTCCAGCACGAAGGAGGAGGTGTCGTAGACCACCACCGTCTCCATCCCCTCGGGGAAGCGCTGCTGCAGCCGCGCCAGCTCCGCCCGCACGGCCGAGGCCACCGCCACCGCATTGGCGCCGGGCGAGAGATAGACGCCCATGGTGATGGTGGGCCGGCCGTTCAGCCGCGCCTCCACATCCATGTTGGCCGCGCCCAGGGCCACATTCGCCACGTCGCGCACGCGCAGCGTGGAGCCGTCGGGGTTGGCGCGGATGACGATCTCGCCGAACTGCTCGGGCGTGGTCAGGCGGCCGGAGGTCTGGATGTTGAACTGGAATTGCTGGTCGTCGCCGATCGGCCGCGCGCCGATGCGCCCCGCCGCCGCCTGCACGTTCTGCGCCTGGATGGCGGAGATGATCTCGGTGGGCGTGACGTTGAGGTTGTTCAGCCGGTCCGTCTCGAACCAGACGCGCATGGAATAGTCCTGCGCGCCGAACATCTGCACATCGCCCACGCCTGGCAGGCGGCGCAGCGTGTCCAGCATGTTGATGGTGGCGAAGTTGGACAGGAACAGCGTGTCATGCGCCGGGTTCGTGGAGGTGACGCCGATGAACTGCAGCACCGCCGAGGATTGCTTGCGGACGGTGACGCCGCTGCGCTGCACTTCCTGCGGCAGCCGCGCCAGGATGCCCTGCACGCGGTTGTTCACGTTCACCGTGTTGATGTCGGGGTTGGTGCCCAGCGCGAAGGTGACGCTGAGCGTATAGGTCCCGTCATTGGCGCTGTTGGACCGCATGTAGAGCATGCCGTCCGCGCCGTTCACGGCGCCCTCGATGGGCTGCGCCACCGTGGCCTCCACCACCGCGGCGGACGCACCCGGGTAGCGCGCCGTCACCTGCACCACGGGGGGCACGATGTTGGGGAACTGCGCCACGGGGATCTGCGTCATGGACAGCAGGCCCGCGAGGGTGATGACGATGGAGATGACGATCGCGAAGCGCGGCCGCCGGATGAACAGGTTGGAGATCATGGCGCGTCAGCCGCCCTGGCCGGGCGCCAAGGCGGGCCGGGGCGGGGCGCCGGCGGGGGCGGCATTGACCGGCTGTCCGGGGCGGACGCGTTGCACGCCCTCGCTGATGACGCGGTCGCCCTCCTGCAGCCCGTCCTCGACCACCGCGGTCTCGGCCGTGCTGCGGCCCAGGCGCAGGTTGCGGCGCTGCGCGCGGCCCTCGGCGTCCACCACGAAGACGAAGAAGCCCATCTGATCCTGCGCCACGGCGGCGCGCGGGATGGTGATGGCGTTCACCGGCTGGGCGCCTTCCAGCAGCACGGTCACGAACTGGCCGTCCAGCAGCTCGCGCGCGCCGGGCTCACCCGCGGTCGCGCCCTGGCGGACGGGGTTGGGGATGGAGGCGCGCACCAACAGCGAATCCGTATCGCGGTTCACCGCGGCGTCAATGAAGTCCACCCGTCCCACCTGCTCATAGGTGGTGCCGCCGGCGAAGCGGATGCGGACCACGACGGCCGAGGTGCCGCCGCGCCCCTCATAGCGGTTGCGCAGCTCGGTCGCGGTGCGGGAGGGGATGGTGAAGGCCACCCGCATCGGGTCCTGGCTGTAGATGGTGGCCAGCGCCTCGCTTTGCGGCGTGACCACGTTGCCTGGCGTGAAGGTGGCCCGGCCGATGGCGCCCGCGATGGGCGCGCGGATCTCGGTGTAGGCCAGGTTGATCTCGGCCACGCGCACCTGCGCCTGGGCGCCCAGCACGCCCGCGGCCGCGGTGCGTTCCTGCGCCTGGGCATTGTCCAGCGCGGCCTGGGTGCCGGCGCCGGTGGAGCGCAGTTCCCGCGCGCGGTTCAGCGCCACGCGGGCATTGAGCTGCGTGGCCTCGGCCGAGGCCAGGCTGGCGCGGGCCTCCTCCAGCTGCGCCTCGAAGGGCGCGCGCTCGATGCGGAAGAGGGGCGCGCCCTGCTCCACCTCGCTGCCCTCCTGGAAGAGACGCTCCTCCAGGAATCCGGTGACGCGGGCGCGGATGTCCACCCGCGCGATGGCCTCCACGCGCCCGATGAACTCGGACAATTCCGTGACGGGCGTGCGCCGGGCCTCGACAAAACCCACCGAGGGTGGGCCGGCGGGGCCGAATTGCGCCTGGGCCGCAGGGGCCACGGCAAGGAGGGAAATCAGGACAGGAAGCCATCGCAGCATGATAAATGCACCTCTGGCTGTACCCTTGGCATGGAAGCTTTCCATTCGGTCAAGTTGAATCCCGGAAAGGCGGACCCGAGGTTGCGGGGCGGCACGGGCAGCCATGCGATGGGGGCGGGACATGGCCGGGCGCTCTTTCATCTCCTGATTGAGGGCCTGCCGCCCGCGCAAGCGGCCGAATCCTGGCTTGCGGCACCGGACCCCTTCCCCTTTCCCCTCCCATCGTCAGATGATGCTGGGGAAGAGATCGGGAGAGACACCATGCCCAAATTTGGTCTGAGCCAATCCGTCCGCCGCGTGGAGGACCCCCGGCTGCTGCTGGGGCAGGGGCGCTATACCGACGACATCTCCCTGCCGGGCGAGGTGGCGGGCCATGTGCTCCGCAGCCCGCACGCCCATGCCGAGATCAAGGGCGTGGACGTCTCGGCCGCCCAGGCCATGCCGGGCGTGCTGGCCGTGATCACGGGCGCGGACCTGGCCGCCGCCGGCATCGGCGAGGTGCCCTGCGCCATTCCGCTGAAGAACAAGGACGGCACGGACCGCGCCAATACGCCGCGCCTGCCGCTGGCCACCGACCGGGTGCGCCATGTGGGTGACCCGGTGGCCTTCATCGTGGCCGAGACGCCGCAGCAGGCGCGCGACGCGGCCGAGCATGTGATGGTGGACTACGAGATCCTGCCCTCCGCCACCGACCTCGCCACCGCCCATCTCGCGGACCAGCCGCAGATCTGGGAGGGCGCGTCGAACAACATCTGCTTCGACTGGGAAACCGGCGAGAAGGACATCGTCGAGGAGATCATGGGCCAGGCCGCCCATGTCACGCGGCTGACGGTGGTGAACAACCGCGTGGTCGTGGCCTCCATGGAGGCGCGGGCCTGCGCGGCGGAATATGACGCCACCACCGGCCGCTACACGCTGCACACGGGCACCCAGGGCTCCTGGCTGGTGAAGAACCTGCTGGCGAGCGCCGTGCTCAAGACCGACCCCGAGAACATCCGCGTGCTGACGCCCGATGTGGGCGGCGGCTTCGGCATGAAGCTCTATCTCTATGCCGAATACGCGCTCTGCGCGATCGCGGCGAAGCAGGTGGGGCGACCGGTGAAATGGGCGGCGGACCGTTCGGAGGCCTTCCAGTCCGACACGCATGGGCGCGACAACATCACGCTGGGCGAGCTGGCGCTGGACAAGGACGGCAAGTTCCTGGCCCTGCGCACGAAGAACTACGCGAATATGGGCGCCTATCTCTCCACCTTCGCGCCCTTCATCCCGACCGGCGCGGGCACCAAGGTGCTGGCCAGCGTCTATGACTTCCAGGCCATCCACGCGAACGTCATCGGCGTGCTGACCAACACCGTGCCGGTGGACGCCTATCGCGGCGCCGGCCGGCCGGAGAGCAACTACCTGGTCGAGCGCCTCATTGATCAGGCGGCGCGCGACCTGGGCATGGACCGGGTGGAGCTGCGCCGGCGCAACATGGTGGGCCAGGCCTCCATGCCCTACACCACCGCCATGAAGCAGCGCTATGACAGCGGTGATTTCTCGCGCGTCATGGACGCCGCGCTGGAGAAGATCGACTGGGCCGGCTTCCCCGCCCGCCGCGCGGAGGCCGCGAAGCGCGGGCAGAAGCGCGGCATCGGCCTCGCCTACTACCTGGAGGCCACGGGCGGCAGCCCGACCGAGAACGCCAAGGTCGTCTTCGCCGAGGATGGCATGGTGGATGTCTATGTGGGCACGCAAAGCTCCGGCCAGGGCCATGAGACCGCCTACACCATGATGACCAGCCATGAGCTGGGCATTCCCATGGACAAGATCCGCATCAAGCAGGGCGATTCGGACAGCCTGCCCTCGGGCGGCGGCACGGGCGGCGCGCGCAGCCTCTATTCCGAAGGTCAGGCCATCCTCGTCACCACCGCGAGCGTGATCGAGAAGGGCAAGCAGGCAGCCTCCGAAATGCTGGAGGCGGCCGTGGTGGATATCGAGTTCACCAAGGGCGACTTCGCCGTGGCCGGCACGGACCGTTCGGTGAATATCCTGGACCTGGCCGCCCGCCAGCGGCAGCGCGTGGCGGCGGGCGAGGACACCATCCTGCTCGACACGCTCGAGACCGCGAACATCGACGCCCACACCTTCCCCAATGGCTGCCACGTGGCGGAGGTGGAGGTGGACCCGGACACCGGCCACATCACCGTCGCGCGCTACATCGTGGTGGATGATGTGGGGCATGCGCTGAACCCGCTGATCGTGCGCGGGCAGGTGCATGGCGGCGTGGCGCAGGGCATCGGCCAGGCCTTCCTGGAGCGCACGGCCTATGACAACCACAGCGGCCAGCTGCTCTCGGCCAGCTTCATGGATTACTGCCTGCCGCGCGCCGAGGATTTGCCGGACATCGAGGTGGATTTGATCGAGGTGCCCTGCGAGAGCAACCCGCTCGGCGTGAAGGGCGCGGGTGAGGCCGGCGCGGTGGGCTCGCCGCCCGCCGTGGTCAATGCGCTGATTGACGCCCTGCGCGAGGATGGCGTCTCGGCCATCGACATGCCGGCCACGCCGGAAGTGGTGTGGAAGGCGCTGCATGCGGCGTGATGCCGGGCGCGTCGGCCTCTGCTATGCAGGGGCCGACGCGTCTGGAGACCCCGCATGACACGATTTCTGCGGAACATCCCCATCTGGGGCTGGTTCCTGCTGATCCTGCTGAACGTCTATGTGCTGTACAACCCGGCCGGGCTTTCGATCTTCCACCTTTGGGCCGCGCCCAACGAGGTGGCGCTGCCCGTCAAGCTGCTGCTGACGGCCTTCGCGCTGCTGGGCTTCGGACTTTACGTCTATGGGGCGTGGCGTGCGCTGGGGCCGATCGGGCTTGGCATCATCACGCTCATCATCGTGCTCTGCATCTGGGCCGCGGATTTCTACGGGCTGATGGATGCGCGCGATGCCAGCGTCTGGTCATGGCTGATCCAGCCGCTGCTGGCCATCGTGCTGACGCTGGGCTTCCAATGGCCCAAGCTGTGGAAGGCGGCCACGGGGCGTGTGGAGGTCGAGGACCCGGATACGCCGGCGGCCTAACCCTCGCGCCAGACCCCCATCTCCTGCGCCGCCACCCGCACGGCGGCCAGGATGTTCTGGTAGCCCGTGCAGCGGCAGAGGTTGGAGGCCAGCACCTCCCGCAGCCGCGCCTCGTCCACGCCCTCCTTCTGTTCCAGCAGCCAGGTGGCGAGCATGAGGAAGCCCGGCGTGCAGAACCCGCATTGCAGCCCGTGCTGCGCCTGGAAGGCGTGCTGCAACACGTTCAGCGTGCCATCCGCCGCCGCCAGCCCTTCCACGGTGCGGATGTCGGCACCCTCAGCCTGCACGCCGAAGACGAGGCAGGCGCGCACCGGCAGCCCATCCATCAGCACGGTGCAGGCGCCGCAGACGCCGTGCTCGCAGCCCAGATGCGTGCCGGTCAGGCCGCATTCCTCGCGCAGCATGTCGGCCAGCGTCAGGCGCGGCTCCACCGCCACGCATTGCGCCGTGCCGTTCACGGTGAAGCGCACCTCCGTCATGCGCGCGGCGCCCGCCCGCGGATCAGCGCGCGGATGCGGGGCGGTGTGGCCGGGAATTCCGCCACATCCACGCCGAAGGGCGAAAGCGCATCGCTGATGGCGTTCACGATGGCCGCCGGCGCGCCGATGGAGCCGCCTTCGCCCAGCCCCTTGGCGCCGGTGATGGTGGCCTCGCTGATGGTCTCCAGGTGGTGGATTTCGATCTCGGGAATCTCCGCGCAGGTGGGGGGCGTGTAGTCGGCCAGCGTGCCGGTGAGCGGCGTGCCGTCGGGGGCGTAGATCACCTCCTCGAACAGCGCATTGGCGATGCCCTGGGCCACGCCGCCCTGCACCTGCCCGTCGGCGATCATGGGGTTGATGATGCGCCCGGCATCCTCCACCACGAGGTAGCGTTCGACGCGGACATGCCCCGTCTCGGCCTCCACCTCCACGATGGCGGCGTGGCAGGCGTTGGAGAAGGTGCCGCCGGGGTCGTATTGGCCGGTCTCGGCCAGGTTGAAGCCGATGGCGTCGGAGAGCAGCTCGCTGCGCTGGTGCGCGAGGCGGGCCAGTTCCGCGATGGGCATCGAGGCGGCGCCGGCCACGGCCTGCCAATCGCGCAGCGTCACCTCGGCCGGGTCGCATTGCAGCAGCCGCGCCGCCCCGCGCCTGAGCTTGTCCGCCAGCCTGTCCGCCGCGACCTGGCATGCGCCGCCACCGATCACCAGTGAACGGCTGGCGAAGCTGCCCCAGCCATAGGGCGTGCGGTCCGTGTCGCCATGGATGATGCGGATGGCGCCAGGGTCCAGCCCCAACCGATCCGCGATGATCTGGGAGAGGGTGGTCCGCAGCCCCTGGCCATGCGGGGAGGAGCCGATGCGCGCCTCCACCTCGCCCGAGGGCAGCATGGCGATGTCCACCACCTCATAGCCCGGCACCACATCCATGGAGCGCGCGGCGAAGGCGGGCGTGCCATAGCCCGTGCGTTCGTTGAAGACGGAAAGGCCGAGGCCGAGGTAGCGCCCCTCCGCCCGCGCCGCGCGCTGGCGTTCGCGGAAGGCGGGGATGTCCAGGATGTGGACGGCCTCGTCCAGCGCCTGGATGTAGCTGGCCTCATCCAGCACCATCCCCGTGGCGCTGCGGGCGGGGAAGCTGTCATGTAGGTTGCGGCGCCGGACTTCGTCGGGCGCGAGGCCGAGCGCCGCCGCCGCCCGGTCCATCAGCCGCTCGATGCCGAAGGTGATGACGGGGCGCGACACGCCGCGATAGGGCGCCATGGGGCAGGTGTGGGTCAGCACCCCGCGCGCCCGCACCGCATAGGCCGGCACCTTGTAGGGGCCGGGATATTCGGCCAGCGCCATCAAAGGCTCCACCGCGCAGGTGGTGGGGAAGACGGAGAAGGCGCCGACATCGGCCAGGATGTCCGCCTCCAGCGCCAGCAGCCGCCCCTCCGGGTCGAAGCCCGCGCGCAGCACATGCCGCTGGTCCCGCGAATGGGCCGAGGCGATGAGGTTCTCGTTGCGGTCCTCCACCCAGGCGAAGCGGCCGCGATGCTTCCGCGCCAGCCAGACCAGCACCGGATACTCCGGGAACAGCGCCATCTTCTGCCCGAAGCCGCCGCCCACATCGGGGGCGATGACCTGGAGGTCCGCCTCCGGCATCCCCAGCAATTGCGCGATGCCGGTGCGGAGTTGGTGCGGCATCTGTGCCGAGGCCGAAAGCCGGATGCGCCCCGTCGCCCGGTCATATTCCGCGACGCCGCCGCGGCCCTCCAGCGGCATGGCGCTCTGCCGTCCGGAGCGGAAGGCGAATTCCACCACATGCGCGGCGGCGGAGAGGGTTTCGGCGAAGCCCTCGGGGCGGATTTCGCCCTCCACCGCCACATTGCCGGGCGCGATGGGGTGGACCAGGGCCGCGCCGGGGGCCAGCGCCGCCTCGAAGCCGATCACGGGATCGTCCACGGCGATGTCGAGTTCGCACTCCTCCAGCAGATCCTCCGCCAGGGCCGCGCTGGGGGCCACGATGGCGGCGATGGCCTGGCCCACGAAATGCACGCGCTCAACGGGCAGCACGGGCTGTTCCACCGCGCGGTAGTTGAAGCGGCGCAGCCCGGGCTTGATGGCGCCGACACCGGCCAAATCCGCCCCGGTCACGAAGAGGCAGCCGGGCGGCATCGCGGGCGGCGGGCGCAGTGCCACGATGCGGCCCGAGGCCACCGGGCTGCGCAGGAAACGCACCGCCCGCGCGCCGATGGCGATGTCGGGCACATAGCGGCCCTCGCCACGCAGCAGCGGCGGGTCCTCGCTGCGGGGCAGGCGGCGGCCGACCCAGTTCATGCCACCACCGCCTGGCGCAGCGCGCGTTTCACCATGACGGCGACCAGTTCGCGGCGGTATTCGGCGGGGGCGTGCATATCGTCCTGCGGCTCGCAGTGGCGGGCGGCGGTGGCCGCGGTTTCCTCCACCAGGGCGGAGGAGGGCGCCTGGCCTTCCAGCAGGGCCATGGCCTCGCGCGCCAGCACGGGCTGTCCGCCGATGCCGCCGAGGGCGATGCGCGCCCCGCGCACCACGCCGCCTTCCAGTCGCAGCCCGACAACCGCCATGGCCAGCGCGAAATCCCCCGCGCGGCGGGCAAATTCCGCAAAGCCGCCGCGCCAGGAGGGGGCGGGGATGGGCAGCACCACCTCGCGCAGCATCTCGCCGGGTGCGATGGCGGTGGAGAAGACGCCCTGGAACCAGTCCTCGGCCGCCACCTCGCGCAGGCCATCGGCGCGGGCCAGGACCATGCGCGCCTGCAGCGCCAGCGCCGTGGCGCACCATTCGGAAGCCGGGTCGGCATGGGCCAGGCTTCCGCAGAAGGTGCCGCGCAGCCGCAGCGGCGGGTGGGCGATGTGGTGCGCCACCTGCGCCAGCAGGGCGCCCAGCGGGCCCGCCACCACCGGTGTCTCGAAGCGGGCATGGCGGGCCAGGGCGCCGATCCGCAACACGGACCCTTCGACGGTGGCGTGATCGAGGGCGGCGATGCGGTTGATGTCCACCAGCACGGCGGGCCTTGCCATGCGGAAGGCCATGGTGGGAACGAGGCTCTGGCCTCCGGCCAGGACCCGCGCCTCCTCCCCATGTTCGGCCAGCAACGCCAGCGCTTCCTCAAGGGCGAGGGGGGCGTGGTGCGCGAAGCGGGCAGGTTTCATGCGGGGCGTGCGGCCTCGTGGGGTTGGAAGCGATCAAATCAGCGAGGGGCGCGCGTCGCAAGCCGGTTCTCCAGGGCGGTGATGGGTGCGGCCTCGGGTTTCTCTCTGGTCGTTGGCGGTCCGTCTCCTATAATGATGGCCAAACATCCGGCCACGATCGGCGGGACAGTATTTGTGTCCCACCGTCACTTGTGCGCCGTGCAGCGTCTAGGGGGCGTTCCATGCGAACCATTCATCTCCTGCCTGTGTCCCTTCTGGCCTTCGGCCTTCTGCTCCCTGCCGCTCCCGTCCAGGCGCAGATGGACCCCGCCACCCAGCGGCTGATCGAACAGCTTCGTCCGCAGAGCCAGGATGCGCTGAACGCCACCCGCGGCCTGCGCCGCCCGCCCTCCACGCCGAGCGAGGCCCCGGCTACCCCGGCCGTGACACTGACGCCCGCCGCCCCGGCGCCCCAGCCGCCATCGCGCCCCGCGCCGGCGGCCCAGGCCGCGCGCCCGAGCACGACCGCGCCCGCCGGCATGCCCGCCGCCAGCCTGACGGTGAACTTCGCCACCGGCTCGGACGAGCTGACGCCCTCGGCCATGCGCGAACTCGACCGGCTGGGCCGGGCGCTGACCTCGGCCGACCTGGCCCCTATCGCTTCCGCATCGAGGGCCACACCGACACGGTGGGGGCCGCCAGCCTGAACCAGGCGCTGTCGGAGCGCCGGGCCGCCGCGGTGGGCCGCTACCTCACCCAGCGCTTCGGCGTGGATGCCGGGCGGCTCGAGACCATCGGCCTGGGGCAGACTCAGCTCCTGGTGCCCACCCCGGACAACACCCCCAGCGCCGAGAACCGAAGGGTGCAGGTGATCAACCTCGGGCGCTGAGGGAAGCCGCGGCATGAGCGAGTCCGAACCGCTCCCGAGCGGCCTGCCCAAGCGCTACCAGTGGCAGGAATTGCTCGGCCGGGGCGGCATGGGCCGCGTCTTCGCCGCCTTCGACACCACCATCCGCCGCCGCGTCGCCATCAAGCTGGCCGACCCGCCCATCCCCGGCGACCCCGAGAGCATGGCCGCTTTCCAGCGCTTCCGGCGCGAGGCGCAGGTGGCGGGCGGGCTGAAGCACGAGCACATCGTCGGCGTCTATGATTTCGGCGAGGAGCAAGGCACCGGCTGGATGGTGATGGAGCTGGTGGAAGGCGGCTCCCTGCGCGACCTGATCCGTGGCGGCACCCGCCTGACCCTGCCCGAAATCGTCCGCCTGGTGGTGCAGGTGCTCGATGCGCTGGCGCATTGCCACGATCAGGGCGTGATCCATTGCGACATCAAGCCCGCCAACATCATGCTGACGGTCGCCACCTCCTCCGGCGAGGTGAAGCTGACCGATTTCGGCATCGCCCGCTCCCGCCCCGAATTCGCCGATGACGTGACGGTGGTGGCCGGCGCCCGGCCTGCGGCCGAGAGCTTCATCGGCACGCCGGCCTATATGGCGCCCGAACAGGCCAAGAGCCTGCCCTTCGACCACCGCGTGGACATCTGGGCCGCCGGCGTCCTTCTCTACGAGCTGCTGACGGAGAAGAAGCCCTTCACCGGCGACCACCCCGACGCCGTCACCCAGGCCATCCTGACCACCGAGCCGGAGCCGCCCTCGCGCATCTCCTTCCTGGCGACGCCCGCCTTCGACGCGGTGCTGGCGCGGGCGCTCGCGAAAGACCCGGCGAAGCGCTACCCCGACGCCCGCGCCTTCGCGGCCGGGCTGCTGGAGGCCGCGCGCGCCCGGCGGGGAGATGAGACCCGGGCGACCGCCATGGCGCCTCCGCCCGCCGCGCCGCCGCCGCCCGCGAAGAAGGGTGGGGTGTCGCCGGCCCTCCTGGCCGGGGCGGGATTGGCCGTCGCGGCGGTGGTGGGCGCCGTGGTCTTCCTGCTGCCGCGTGGCGAGGCGCCGCCCGCGCCGACGCCGCAGCAGCAACAGGCGCTGGTTTTGACGCCGCCCTCGCCCCAGCCGGAGGCACCGGCCGCCTTGCAGGCGCCGCCTGTGGCCGAGCCACGCCCTGAGCCTGCCTCTCCGCCCGCGCCGCCGGTGGCGCAGCCCCAGCCGCCATCCGAACCTCCCCCGGCCCCGCCGGTCGCGCAGCCACGGCCCGAGCCGCCGCCTGCGCCGCCCGTGACGCCGCCGCCTGTGGCCCAGCCGCGTCCGGAGCCGCCCGCGCCGCCGGTGGTGCAGCCCCGGCCTGAGCCGGAGCCACCCGTGGCGCAACCGCGTCCAGAGCCGCCCGCGCCCCCGGTTGCGCAACCCCGGCCGGAGCCGCCCGCGCCACCGGTGGCACAGCCACGCCCCGAACCGCCAGCGCCGCCCGTGGCGCAACCCCGTCCGGAGCCAACGCCACCGGTGGCGCAGCCGCGCCCCGAACCGCCGCCGCCCGTGCTGGTGCAGCCGCAGGCGCCTGTTCTCGTGCCGGCCCCGGCACCCGCCGCCATCCTGGCCGACATCCTGGGCCGCGTGCGCTGCGGCGTGGTGTCACAGGCGCCGGAGGGTTCGGGCTTCGTCGTCAACGGCTTCCTGCACCAGGAGGACGCCGCGGCCCTCCGCCGCGCCGCCGCCGAGGCGAACCTGACCCTGCGCCTCGCCGCCGATGTCTTCGACGCCCCCTATTGCGAGGTGCTGGCCGCCATCCGCCCCATCACCGCGGCACCCGGCACGGGGCTGGAGGTGGAGCCGCGTGCCCGCCTGTTGCGCCGCAACGACCAGATGGAACTGGCCCTGCAGATGCCGCAATGGGCCGCGCACCTGAACATCTGGTTCGTGATGCATGACGGGAACGCGCTGCAGCTGATCCGCGAACGCCCCATGGCGCCCGGCGCCCGCGTGAACATGCGCGAGACCAGCCCGGACTTCCCCTGGATCATTGACGAGCCCTTCGGGCTGGAACTCGTGCTGGTGGTGGCGTCGGAGCGGCCGCTCTTCGCCACCCCCGCCCCGACGAGGAAACGGTCCCCGCCCTGGCCGCAGCACTCGACCAGGCGCGCCGCGGCGCGGGCGGGCAGGTCGCGGCCCGCGCCGTGATGGTGGAGACGCGGGCCCGGTAGAACTTGCTTGGCGATCGGACGCCGGCGGGGCCTACAGCGCCCCGCCGCGCCGCCCCGCCATGGCGCCCAGCCGCAGCCGCAGCGCGTTCAGCTTGATGAAGCCCTGGGCGTCGAACTGGTCATAGGCGCCCTGGTCTTCCTCGAAGGTCACGTGCTTCATCGAGTACAGGCTGTGCGGCGAGCGGCGGCCCGTCACGATGGTGTTGCCCTTGTAGAGCTTGAGGCGAACCTCGCCCTCCACGCTGGCCTGGCTGGCATCGATCAGCGCCTGGAGCATCCGGCGCTCCGGCGCGAACCAGAAGCCGTTGTAGATGATCTCCGCATAGCGCGGCATCAGGCTGTCCTTGAGGTGCGCGGCCTCACGGTCCAGCGTGATGCTCTCCATGGCGCGGTGCGCGACGGAGAGGATGGTGCCGCCCGGCGTCTCATAGCAGCCGCGGGACTTCATGCCGACGAAGCGGTTTTCCACCAGGTCCAGCCGGCCGATGCCGTTGGCCTTGCCCAGCGCGTTCAGCTTCGTCAGCAGCGTGGCGGGGGACAGGGCCTCGCCATTGATGCCGACCGCGTCGCCGTTCTTGAACTGGATGGTGATCTCGGTGGGGGTGTCGGGCGCGTCCATGGGGCTGATGGTGCGCTGCCACACCATCTCATCCGGCGCGTCCCAGGGCTCTTCCAGGATCTTGCCCTCGCTGCTGCTGTGCAGGAGGTTGGCGTCCACGGAGAAGGGCGCCTCACCGCGCTTGTCCTTCGCGATGGGGATCTGGTGTTCCTCGGCGAACTGGATGAGGCGGGTGCGGCTGGTGAGGTCCCATTCGCGCCAGGGCGCGATGATCTTGATGTCGGGCTTCAGCGCGTAATAGCTCAGCTCGAACCGGACCTGGTCATTGCCCTTGCCGGTGGCGCCGTGGGAGACGGCGTCGGCGCCCACCTGCTCCGCGATCTCGATCTGCCGCTGGGCGATGAGGGGGCGGGCGATGGAGGTGCCGAGCAGGTACATCCCCTCATACAGCGCGTTGGCGCGGAACATGGGGAAGACGAAGTCCTTCACGAAGGTTTCGCGCAGGTCGTCCATGTAGACGTTCTCGGGCTTGATGCCGAGCATCAGCGCCTTGTCCCGCGCCGGCCCCAGCTCCTCACCCTGGCCGAGATCGGCGGTGAAGGTCACCACCTCGCAGCCATAGGTGGTCTGGAGCCATTTGAGGATGACGGAGGTGTCGAGCCCGCCGGAGTAGGCGAGGACGACCTTTTTGATGTTGGCGACGCGCATTTATCTCTGTCGCTTTCGGCTATGTGGAGCCGGCTGGATGCCAGTGCCGGCCATCGTGAGCAAGCCACCTTCAACGAAAGAGTGCGATCAACTCATCTGGCGAAACCAGTCACGCAAACTCAACCTAAGGCGCAGCACCTCATCCTCGGCCAGCAATTTGCAGTGAGCAATTGGCGCTCTCAGTAGGTTCAAATTATAAAGTATACGTTGAACAGCTCCGAGATCTCGAAAGCTCTCTCCAAATAGATCCCAATTAGATTTTATAATCTCGCCAAGCTCTCCAAATGTTGTATAGTCAATGAGGTCCGAAGATCTAAGTGTCATACCACTCGATAGTTCTTTTTTATGATTTATCTGGGCGTTATTGCGAACATTCTCTGGAACGGCCTTGACCCACCAATCTGGTCCATGAGTTTCCTTAAGCCGCTCCACAACTAGCTTACGTATAAAATTCTCCAGGCAGTAGAAAATTTGATAATGTGCGGCCATTTCGGCCGCTTCTTTGCGAATGTCGTAATCGAACTGCGGAAAATAGCTACTTTCATCCTCTTTTTTAACTATATTGTGATGGCCAAGGTTAATGCTGAGTTCGCGCTCAAGGCGACGAATCTCGCTTTCGATGGCTAAGTTATTTAGCCCAAACAGCTTGATTGCATGAAGGTCTTTCATTTTTCCTGCAATAAATGCTCCCTTAGGGCCTTGAAAATTGCATTGAACACGTCGGGGTTTGTAGTCTCTGGCAAATTCAAATTGATTGTATATCCTACGCTCAGCCTGACGTTCTGGCTCTGGCGGTCCGAAGATGCCGCCGACGTCGGCTGATGGGTGTCTGGCGCATGTCGCGGAACAATATTGAGGGGTTCAGTATCAACACCGGGACTGGCACCCGCCAAATTCACCTCAAAATCCGCAAGTTCCTTAAGCTGCCAAAAGGTCGCGACTGTACATTTTATAACTGTTGAATCTTTTTCAAGTCCTGTCATTTCTGTAATTAGGGAAGTCAGTTTCTCTCGAGACAGACTGTAGGCAAAGTCATTTCGATCAAATAAGTCCTTATATGCGGTCCTTGCTCCTTCAGCCACCGCTGCTTTTCTTGTTTCTTCGTTACGAAACTGATCATATAATTTTGTCGGGCTACCGTCTGAGTTAAGGAATCCCATCCGCTTTAGTAGAGGTATGATTGCCCTGGCGCTTCCGCCGCTTTGTCCAAGCTTCGTTTCCAGAAAATCCGTTGTGAAGCGTTCTGGCCGGCGCGCTTCCTGCATCTTTTCAAAAATACGTCGGATGACACCGGGAGAAGCCAGATAGGGAAGTTGCATTGATGACTCCACAACCGTCGAAAGTTTATGGTCGGGCGTTGTAGATGTCTACGCAAGATTGACCGGCAAAGGGTTGTCATTTCTAGGCACGGGTTTCGACAGCTAGGCTTACCGCCGCGCCCACCACGCCAACCCCCAACCCCCACCCCCGCCATCGCAAACGCCAGCCGGTAATCCGCCCCCGCGATCACCGCCGCGAACACCAGCGTCCCCAGCGTCTGCCCCAGGAACAGTGCCATGGCGAAGGCGCTGACGGCCGTGCCCCGCGCCTCCGGCAGCGCCTCGGTCGCGCGCGCCTGCAGCACCCCGTGGAACATGAAGAAGGCGAGGCCGATGCAAAGCTGCGCTACCAGCACCACCCACCAGGCCCAGGCCACCGAAATCAGCAGCAGCAGCCCCATCAGCGACGCCCCGCCCAGCCCCAGCAGCCCCCGCTCCCCGAAGCGCCGCACCAGACGCTTGGCGATGCGCGTGTAGACGAAGGCGCCGATCCCGAAGCCCGCCATCACCAGCCCCGCCTCGCCGGCCGAAAGCCCGAAGCGCTCGATCAAAAAACTCGCCACGAAGGGGAAGGCGCCGCCGAACAGCAGCGCGCCGTTCAGCCCCGCCAGCATCAGCAGCTTGCGCCCCGCCCGCGCCCGCAGCAGCTTGCCGAAGCCGGAGAACATCCCCGCCGCCGGCCGTGCATGCGGGGGCGCGCCGCGCAGCAGCTTCCAGGCCATCAGCCCGCCCGCCGTCACCGCCAGGCCGCCGGCCGCCAGGAAACTCGCCTGCCAGCCGAAATTCTCGCCCAGCACGCCGGAGAGCGGGCCCGCCAGCATCTGCGCGAAGACCATCCCCGTCAGGAAGCGGCCGATGGCCGCCTGGCGCTCCTCATAGGGCACGCTGTCGCCGATATGCGCCATCATCAGCGGAATCACGGCGCCGGCGAACAGCCCGGCCAGCGCGCGCATCACCGTCAGCTCCGTCAGTCCCTGCGCGAGGGCCGAGGCCATGCTGACCAGCCCATAGGCCAGCAGCGCGAAGCTCGCCACGCGCACCTTGCCCAGCCGGTCGCCCAGCGGCCCGGTGGCCAGCTGCCCCGCGCCATAGGGCAGGGCGAAGGCCGCGATCAGGATGGCGGCACCGGCCACGGTGGTGCCGAACCCCACCGCGATCATGGGCAGAAGCGGGTCCAGCAGGCGCATGCCCGCGCCGATGGCGAAGCCGCCGAAGGCCATGAGGCCGAGCGGCAGGGGCGCGCTCACCGGAAGCGCCGCCACAGGGCGCGGGCGCCGAGCCCCACCCAGGCCAGCGCCGTGCCGATGGCGAAGGGGAAGGTCAGCAGGCCGAACCAGCCCATGACGAACATGGCGTAGAGCGTGCCGCCGATGTCCCGCCCGGCCAGGAGGCAGGGGTGGGGCGAGCCCTCATTCAGCCGGCAGCCCAGCACATCGGCCAGGGCCGCGGCCGTCAGCACCGACAGGATCGGGCTCCAGGCCAACAGCGTGACGATCGCCAGCGCCCAGCGCCACAGGCCGGGCCCCGGCGCCCAGCTCACGCCGCGCCGCCCCGCTTCGCCCGTTCGCTCTCGGTCTTGAGCTGGCCGCAGGCGGCCAGGATGTCGCGGCCGCGGGGGCGGCGAATGGGGCTGGAATAGCCGGCGTCGTTCAGGATGGCGGCGAAGCGGTTCACCGCCTCCGGCGTCGAGGTCTTGTAGGGCGAACCAGGCCAGGGGTTGAACGGGATCAGGTTCACCTTGGCCGGGATGCCGCGCAGCAGCCGCACCAGCTCATGCGCCTCGGCCTCGCTGTCGTTCACCCCGCGCAGCATGACGTATTCGAAGGTGATGCGCCGGGCGTTGGAGGCGCCGGGATAGCGCCGGCAGGCGGCCAGCAGTTCCGCGATGGGGTATTTGCGGTTCAGCGGCACGATCTCGTCGCGCAACTCGTCCGTGACGGCGTGCAGCGAGACGGCCAGGTTCACCCCCAGCTCCGCTCCGCACTTGTCCATCATGGGCACGACGCCGGAAGTGCTGAGGGTGATGCGCCGGCGCGACAGGCCGATGCCCTCATGGTCCATGAGGATGGTCAGCGCCTTGGCGATGTTCTCGTAATTGTAGAGCGGCTCGCCCATGCCCATGACGACGATGTTGGACAGCAGGCGACCTTCCTCGCCGGTGGGCGTGGGCCATTCGCCGTAGGAATCGCGCGCGGCCATGAACTGCCCCACGATCTCGGCGGCACCCAGGTTCCGCACCAGGCGCTGCGTGCCCGTGTGGCAGAAGGTGCAGGAGAGGGTGCAGCCCACCTGGCTGGAGATGCAGACCGCGCCGCGATCCTCGTCCGGGATGTAGACCGTTTCCACCTGCTGCCCGTCGCGGAAGGCGAAGAGCCATTTGCGGGTGCCGTCGGTGCTGGTCTGCTCGGTGGCCACGCCGGGGCGGCCGATGGTGAAGCGCTCGGCCAGCCGGGCCTGGAGGGGCCTGGCGATGCTGCTCATCGCCGCGAAGTCGCGCGCGCCCTGGTGGTAGATCCAGTGCCAGAGCTGCTTGGCGCGGAAGGGCTTCTCGCCCATCGCGACCATCTCGGCCGCCAGCTCCTCGCGCGAAAGGCCCACGAGTTCCCGCCGCCCCTCGGCGTCCTGCATGGGCGGTGGCGCGAAGGCCGCGGCCTTGGCCAGGATGCGCGCGCGCTCGGCCTCGGTCAGCCCGTCGCTGGGCGGCAGGGTGCGGTTGTGGGGCGGGAAGGCGTTCATCGGCGGGCCGGCGCCTGCGCCGGGCAGGCGCGGGTGATGGCGTTGTAGGCCGCGGTGAAGCCCTGCAGGGGAAACACATCGGCCGAGACGCCGCGGTTGTTCGGCCCCGGCCCGCGCGACAGTGCCTCGCGGCCCCCGCGCAGGGCCGCCACCACGGCCGCGCCGTCACGCGCGAAGGCGGTGTCGCCCGCGGTGAAGAAGGGCAGGGTGGCATTGCCCACCACCAGGGCGCTCTCGGCGCCGCGGGCGAAGGTGTAGCCGGGGCGGATGGCCACCTGGTCGCGCTGGTTGCTGCGGTGCGTCACCAGCAGCATGACATTGGGGGCGAGGCGGCCGGGCACGCCGTCCACCGAGCGCGCGCGGGCAAAGGCGTAGCAGACGCGCTGGCCGCCTTCCGTATGGGTGACGGCGGTCCATGCGTCGAAATCACCGAGCTTGGAGGGCCGGTTGGCCTGCTGGGCGGCGGCGGGTGCCGCGGCCAGCAGCGCCGCGACGAGAAAGGTCCGGAACATGGACGCTGAATAGGCGCAGCCGCGCCCAGCGTCCATGGACTCAGGTCTCCTCGTCGCGATCGGCCTCGACCTCGATCTCATCGCCGATCGCCTCTTCCTCATCCTCGAGGTCGGCGTCGTCGTCGAGGGCGGGGTCCGCCTCCACGTCTTCCAGCTCCACATCCTCGGCGTCCGCCTCGGCGGGGACGCCGGCGCGCTTCTTCACCTTGTCCTCCGGCAGGGCGGAGGAGCGGCGGGCGCGCGGCTGCTCGGCCGGCTGTTCCGTCCCGCATTTGGGGCAGACCGCGGGCACGCGCGTCAGGTCGTAGAATTTCGCGCCGCAGGCCACGCAGACGCGCTTCAGGCCAAGTTCCGGCTTTGCCATGGAGCCCTCTATACAATGCCGCCCGTCCGGGCGGGCGGGGCGCATTGCCACGGGCAGCGCGTCGGTGTCAAACCGCCTTCCATGTCGAGCGAATCCGCCCCCCAGCCCCTGCGCGCCCGCGCGGCCCCCGCACCGCTCTCCGGAAGGCTGCGTGTGCCGGGCGACAAGTCCATCAGCCACCGCGCCTTGATGTTCGGCGCGCTGGCCATCGGCACCACCGAAATCCAGGGGCTGCTGGAGGGCGAGGACGTGCTGCGCACCGCCGCCGCCATGCGCCTGCTGGGCGCCACGGTGGACCGGCTGGGCGATGGCGCCTGGCGCGTGGCCGGGCGCGGCATCGGCGGCCTCACGGAACCCGCGGATGTCCTGGACATGGGCAATTCCGGCACCGCCGCGCGGCTGATCTGCGGGCTGCTGGCGGGCCACCCCCTGTTTGCCGTGATGACGGGCGATGCCAGCCTGCGCCGCCGCCCCATGAAGCGCGTGACGGACCCGCTGGCCGCCACCGGCGCCCGTTTCCTGACGCGCGAGGGCGGGCGGCTGCCGCTGGCGGTGGAGGGCGCGCGCAACCCGCTGCCGCTCGACTATAGCCTTCCTGTGGCCTCGGCCCAGGTGAAGAGCGCATGCCTGCTGGCCGGTCTTTGCGCCCCTGGCGTGACCCGCGTGGTGGAGCCCGAAGCCACCCGCGACCACAGCGAGAACATGCTGCGGCATTTCGGGGCCACCGTGCGGGTGACGCCAGAGGGCCATGGCCGCGTCATCGAGCTGGATGGCCAGCCCGAGCTGCGCGCCGCCCCGGTGCTGGTGCCGGGCGACCCCTCCTCGGCCGCCTTCTTCGCGGTGGCGGCGCTGATCGTGCCCGGCAGCCGTCTGGTGGTGGAGAATGTGGGGCTGAACCCGCTCCGCACTGGCCTGTTCGAGACGCTGCGCGAGATGGGCGCCTCCCTCACCGTGGCCAATGCCCGCACCGAGGGCGGTGAGCCGGTGGGCGACCTCGTGCTGCGCCAGGGCGAGCTGCGCGCCGTGGACGTGCCCGCCGCCCGCGCGCCGGCCATGATCGACGAATACCCCATCCTGGCCGTGGCCGCGGCCCATGCTCGCGGCGCCAGCCGCTTCCGTGGCCTGGGCGAACTGCGGGTGAAGGAGAGCGACCGCCTCTCCGGCACCGCAGCCCTGCTGGAGGCCGCCGGCGTGAAGGTCGAGGTGGAGGGTGATGACATGATCGTCCATGGCATGGGCGGCCCCGCCCCCGGCGGCGGCCTGGTCGCCACCCAGATGGACCACCGCCTGGCGATGAGCGCCCTGGTGCTGGGCCTCGCCACCCGCGCCCCCATGACCATTGATGATGGTGGCTTCATCGCCACCAGCTTCCCCGATTTCGTCGGGCTGATGAACCGCGCCGCGGGCGGCGCGGCCATCGAGGCGGCATGAGCACGCCCTTCGTCATCGCCGTGGACGGGCCGGCGGCGGCGGGCAAGGGGACGCTGGCGCGGCGCCTCGCCCGGGAACTGGGCCTGCCCTATCTGGACACCGGCTTGCTCTACCGCGCCACGGGACGAAGGGCGCTGGACATGGGCGCCGACCCCGCCGACCCCGTGGCCGCCGAGGCCGCCGCCCGCGCCCTGGTCCCCGCCGATTTCGAACGCCCCGATCTGCGCGGCCCCGCCGCCGATGCCGCCGCCAGCAAGGTCGCGGCCATTCCGGGCGTGCGGGCGGCGCTGCTGGAGTTCCAGCGCGGCTTCGGCGCGCGGCACGGCGCGGTGCTGGATGGGCGGGACATCGGCACCGTCGTCTTCCCCGACGCGCGGCTGAAGCTCTTCGTCACGGCCAGCCCCGAGGTGCGCGCCCAGCGTCGCCATGCGGAACTGCTGGCCAAGGGCCCGGCGCCGAGCCTCGATCAGGTGGCGCGGGACATGGCCGACCGCGACGCGCGGGATGCCAATCGCGGCGTGGCCCCGCTGCGCCCGGCCGAGGACGCCAAGCTGCTCGACACCAGCGAACTCGATGCCGAAACCGTGTTCCAGATCGCCCTTTCCTGGGCTGTTGCGGCGCAAAAAGCGACATGATGTCCGTGCGGGACGCGGTTTTGGCTTGACCCTGGGGACGACTCCGTCGAAGACAGGCGCGTGTCGGCGATGCCGGGACCGGCCTTCGGGGCGCGCCGCAAGCGACCCACCCATCGGCCCCCAGACCCCTCCGTGGCTGGCGGCAAGCCGTGATGGCATGGCGGGGCATGGCCCCTGGCCGTCGCGCAGGACCGGACTTCGGAACATCTCGTTCCGAACCTGACCCAGGACACAAGCTCTACATGGCCAACGCCAACGCCCCCGGCTCGACCGCGGGCACCGAAGATTTCGCCGCCCTCCTCGATGAAATGCTGGGCGCCAACACCGGCTTCGCCGGCTCCGTCGTCACGGGTAAGGTCGTTCGCCTGGACGACGACTTTGCCGTGGTGGATGTGGGCCTCAAGAGCGAAGGCCGCGTGCCCCTCAAGGAATTCGCCCCCGCCGGCATGAAGCCGGAAGTGCAGGTCGGCGACGTGTTCGACCTCTTCGTCGAGCGCTACGAGGACCGCGACGGCTCCATCGTGCTGAGCCGCGAGAAGGCCCGCCGCGAGGAGGCCTGGACCAACCTCGAGAAGGCCTTCGCCGCCAACCAGCGCGTGAACGGCATCCTGTTCGGCCGCGTGAAGGGTGGCTTCACGGTGGACCTGGGCGGCGCGGTGGCGTTCCTGCCGGGCAGCCAGGTGGACATCCGTCCCGTCCGTGACGTGGGCCCGCTGATGGGCCAGGCCCAGCCCTTCCAGATCCTGAAGATGGACCGCGCCCGCGGCAACATCGTCGTCTCCCGCCGCGCCGTGCTGGAAGAGACCCGCGCCGAGCAGCGCGCGGAGCTGGTCCAGGGCCTGAAGGAAGGCATGGTGCTCGATGGCGTGGTGAAGAACATCACCGACTACGGCGCCTTCGTGGACCTGGGCGGCGTGGACGGGCTGCTGCACGTCACCGACATCGCCTGGCGCCGCATCAACCACCCGAGCGAGGCCCTGACGATCGGCCAGCAGGTGAAGGTGCAGGTCATCCGCTTCAACCAGGACACGCAGCGCATCAGCCTCGGCATGAAGCAGCTGATGAGCGACCCCTGGGACGGCGTGGCGCTCAAGTACCCGGTCAACGCCCGCTTCTCGGGCCGCGTGACCAACATCACCGACTACGGCGCTTTCGTGGAGCTGGAGCCGGGCGTCGAGGGCCTCGTGCACGTCAGCGAGATGTCCTGGACCAAGAAGAACGTGCACCCGGGCAAGATCGTCGCCACCTCCGAGCAGGTGGACGTGATGATCCTGGACGTGGACGAGCCGAAGCGCCGCATTTCGCTGGGCCTCAAGCAGGCGCAGGGCAACCCGTGGGAGCTGTTCGTCCAGAACAACCCGCTGGGCAGCGTGATCGAGGGCGAGATCCGCAACATCACCGAGTTCGGGCTGTTCGTGGGCGTTGGCCCCGACATCGACGGGATGGTGCACCTCTCCGACCTGTCCTGGGATGTCCCTGGCGAACAGGCCCTGGCCGCCTACAAGAAGGGCGACATGGTCAAGGCCAAGGTCCTTGACGTGGACATCGAGAAGGAGCGCATCTCGCTGGGCGTCAAGCAGCTGGAGGCCGACCCGGCCGCCGAGGTGCTGGACCGCGTCCGCAAGGGCGACATCGTCACCTGCACCGTCACCAAGGTCGAGGCCAATGGCATCGAGGTGCGTGTGGACGATGTGCTGACGGGCTTCATCCGCCGCGCCGAACTGGCCCGTGACCGCCAGGACCAGCGCCCGGAGAAGTTCGCCATCGGCGAGAAGGTGGACGCCAAGGTGACCGCCGTGGACCGCGCCGCCCGTCGCCTCTCCCTGACCGTGAAGGGCAAGGAGATCGAGGAGGAGCGCGAGGCCGTGAAGGAGTTCGGCACGGCCGACAGCGGTGCTTCGCTGGGCGACATCCTGGGCGCGGCCATCCGCCGTCGCCGCGAGATGGCCGGCGAGGAGTGAGACACGGCGCCCCACCCGCAAGGGAGGGGCGCGCGGGAATGCAGGGGGCGGGCCGCGAGGCTCGCCCCTTTTTTCATGGTCGCACAATGCCGAGTCAGTGCTTAATTTCGGTGGGGGAATCCCGCGATTTGATACCACCGTAGCTTGTGCCCAATTTATGATACGAAATGAGGGTTCAGGCGCCGCGGGGCCTGCCGGGAAGGCGTTAAGGCTTTCGAATTGAGCCAAAAAATCTCTAAATGTGAAAAATTTTCTTTTAAATACACGAAAAATGTCGATTCACCCTAGCCGCCTACACCTTCCGGTGGTAAATCTCTGCACGCAAAACGTGTGGAGATGGACGGATGCGAATTCTCCTGGTGGAAGATGACCGGTCGGCGGCACGCGGCATCGCGTTTCAGCTCCAGCAGCATCGGATGGTCGTGGATGTGGCGGATTGCGGGGCCGAGGCCCTGGAACTGGCCCGCCTCTATGACTACGACGCCGCCATCGTGGACCTGATGCTGCCCGACATGGAGGGCTATGACGTGGTGGCGAAGTTCCGCGCCGCCCGTATCGAGGCCCCGGTGCTCATGCTTTCCGCGAATGGCCGGACCCAGGCGAAGATCCGTGGGCTGTCGGTCGGCGCGGATGACTACCTGTCCAAGCCTTTCGAGCCCGATGAGCTGGTGGCACGGCTGCAGGCGATGATCCGCCGATCCAAGGGCTTCAGCCAGCCGCGCATCCAGCTTGGCGCCCTCTCGCTGGACCTCAGCGCGAAGGAAGTGGCGATAAATGGACGGTCGGTCCACCTGACCACCAAGGAATACGCCATCCTGGAACTGCTGCTCATGCGCCGCGGCACGGTGCTGTCCAAGGAGAACTTCCTGGACCACCTCTATGGCGGCATGGACGAGCCGGACGCCAAGATCATCGACGTCTTCGTCTGCAAGCTCCGCAAGAAGCTCCAGCAGGCCGGCGCGCCCAATGTGATCGGCACGGTCTGGGGGCGCGGCTATATCATCCGCGAGAGCAGCCCGCTCCCCGCCATGCCGGGGCTGCGTGCGGGGCTGGGAGATGGCCGCCTCAGCGCGGCCTGACCTTTGGCATGATCAATCCTGGTTGATCGTGCCTCCCGTTCGCTGCGCGGTTGATCGGCGGCGTTGGCCACTTCACAAAAGCCGACCAACGCCAGCGCGCGCTGCATCGCACGCCTTCGCTGCGGTGCAGCACACCAAAAGATTGCATCCTGGCCATGCGCGGCCGCACTCTTCTCCCCTAAAGCCGGGAGGAGATCTCCACATGATCGTCGCGCAGGTTCTAAAGACCAAGGGCAGCCAGGTGGTGTCCGTCCGTCCAGGGGACTCGATCGCCTCCATCACCCGCACATTGGCGCAGCACCGGATCGGCGCGGTGCTGGTGCTGGAAGGGGAGCAGGTGCTGGGCATCGTCAGCGAACGCGACATCGTCCGCGCGCTGGCTGCCCTTGGCGAAGCCGTGATGCGAATGACGGCGGGCCAGCTGATGACGCGGGTGCTCTTCACCGCGGGGCCGGCCAGCACCATCCAGGATGCCCTCCAGCTCATGACCGACCGCCGGGTCCGTCACCTGCCGGTCCTGCACGCCGACGGGACGCTGGCCGGCATGGTCTCCATCGGCGACCTGGTGAAGGCGCGCATCGCGGAGGCCGAGGACGAGGCCGAGGCGCTCAAGAGCTACGTCGCCACCGCGGGCTGAGGGTTTTGACCTGCCGCAAGGACGGCGGGCGGGTGGCGTGGTGATCTCGGCGGGCGATCTTGAAAGGAGCGTCCGCATGAACCACCGCCACCGCAAGGTGCTGCATGGCATTTTCGCCCACCCGCTGAACCACAACCTCGACCCGCGCGCGGTCGAGCATGTCCTCGAAGAATTGGGCGCAGAGCTTAGCCACACCGGACATGGCGCCCTGGCCGTAAAGCTGGGCGAGGAGCGTGGCAGCTTCCACCTCGGCTCCGGCTCTGTCGGAGGTGACGAGGTCATGCGCCTGCGCAAGCTGATCACCGCCGCCGGCGTCGAACCGGAGCGCGACTACCCCCTGTGAATGGAAGGCGGGGTGCACGGATTCGCGTGCATCCCGCAAGGTTTCTGCCGCCTGGGCGGGCAGGGATGTGAGAAGCCCCGCGGGACGGGCCCAAGGCGGGCTTGCGCGCCGCCCGCCCGCCGCGTGATGATCCGCCCCATCAAAAGCCCGAATGGGAGAGGCTCATCGTCATGCTCACCACCCGCCGCGCCCTTCTGGCGGCCGGGGCCGCCGCGCCCCTGCTGCCTGCCCTCGATGCCGCCGCCCAGGCGCGCTGGCAGATGGCCACCCCCTATCCGGACGGCAACTTCCACACGCGCAACGTGCGGACCTTCCTGGAGGAACTCTCCACCGCCACGGGCGGGCGCGTGAACGTCCAGCTCCATTCCAATGCCTCGCTGCTGCCCATGGCGCAGATCAAGCGCGGCACGCAGAGCGGCCAGGTCCAGCTCGGCGAGATCCTGCTCTCGGCCTATGGCAACGAGGACCCGTTCTTCGAGGTGGACAGCATCCCGCAGCTGGTGCCCACCTATGCCGATGCCCGCCGCCTGAACGAGGTGACACGGCCCTTCATCGAGGCGCGCCTGCAGCGCCAGGGCCTCTCGCTGCTCTACATGGTGCCCTGGCCCTCCTCGGGCTTCTACACCAACACGCCCATCGAGACGCTGGAGAATTTGCGCGGCACCCGCATGCGCACCTTCAACGTCATGACCAACCGCTTCGCGACGCTGGTGGGCGCCAGCCCGGTTCTGGTGCAGGCGGCGGAAGTGCCGCAGGCCTTCGCCACCGGCGTGGTGAACGCGATGGTGACGAGTGCCGCAACGGGTGTGGACAGCAGCGCCTGGGATTTCGCGCGCTACTTCACCCATGTGGGCTTCACCTTCACGCGCAACGCGGTCTTCGTGAATCGCCGCGCGCTGGAAGCCCTTTCCGCCGCCGACCAGGCCGCGGTCCGTGCCGCCGCCGCCGCCGCCGAGACGCGGGGCTGGCGGATGAGCGAGGAGGCCCGTGACGCCGCCGCCGCCACGCTGGCGCAGCGCGGCATGAATGTCAGCCAGGCCTCGCCCGCCATGCTGGAGGCGATGGCGCGCATCTCCGACACGATGGTGCAGGAGTGGCTGACGCGCTCGGGCCCCGACGGGCAGGCCGCCATCCAGGCCTACCGCGCCGGCCGGAGCTGAGGGGGCGTGCGCCGCGCGCTGGATGCCCTCTATGGCTTGTGTGGCGTGCTCGCGGCGCTGGCCCTGCTGGGCATCTTCCTGGTGATGATGGCGCAGATGATCCTGCGCCAGTTCGCCATCCAGTTCCCGGGTGCCACGGACCTCACCGGCTATCTCTGCGTGATGGTGGGGTTCCTGGGCCTGGCCTGGACCTTCCGCAAGGGCGAGCTGATCCGGGTGGGACTGCTGGTGGAAAACCTGCCGCCCCCCAAGCGACGGGCGATGGAGATCTTCGCCCTCACCATCGCCGCCATCATGGTCGCCTACATCGTCTGGTGGAGCTGGCACGACGCCATGTTCAGCCTCGAGATCGAGGAGGTCGCGCAGGGCAGCGTGGCCTATCCCCTCTGGATTCCCAAGCTCACCATTCCCATCGGCGCGGGGGTGCTGCTGGTGGCCATCCTCGATGAATGGGTGGCCGTGCTCCGCGGCCAGAAGCCCGGCTACGCCCGCGCCGCCGAGGCGCGTGCGGCCGCCCACGACTACACGGCCTGACCGCGATGGGGCTTCTCGAACTCGCGCTCCTGCTGCTGGTGCTGCTCATCTTCCTGCTGGCTTCGGGCGTCTGGGTGGCGCTCGGGCTCGCGGCCACGGGCTATGTGGCCATGGCGCTGGTGCACCCCTCGCCGGGGCTGTTCCTGGCCGGCGCCTATTGGGAAAGCGCGGCCAGCTGGACCCTGGCCGCCCTGCCCATGTTCATCTGGATGGGCGAGATCCTGTTCCGCACGCGGCTGAGCAATGAGCTGTTCAACGGCATCGCCCCCTGGGTGCGGCGCCTGCCCGGACGGCTGATGCATGTGAACATCTTCGCCTGCGGCCTGTTCGGCTGCGTGAGCGGATCGAGCGCCGCCACCTGCGCCACCGTCAGCAAGATCGCCCTGCCGGAACTGGCCAAGCGCGGCTATGACCAGCGCACCGCCATCGGCAGCCTGGCCACGGCGGGCACGCTGGGGCTGCTGCTGCCGCCCTCCATCATCATGGTGGTCTATGCGGTGGCGGCCGAGGTCTCCATCGTGCGTGTCTTCATCGCGGGCTTCATCCCCGGGCTGATGGTGGTGGTGCTGTTCAGCGCCTACATCGCCATCTGGGCGCTGCTGAACCCGCAGAAGCAGCCGGCGGCCGAGCCTTCGACCAGTTTCGGCCACAAGCTGCGGCAATCGGCGCAGCTCATCCCCTGCGTGCTGCTGATCCTGTCTGTCATCGGCTCCATGCTGGGCGGCATCGCCACCGCGACCGAGGCCGCGGCCTTCGGCGTGGCGGGCAGCCTGGTGCTGGCGGCGGTGACCGGCTCGCTCAGCTGGCAGGGCTTCAAGGACAGCCTGGCCGGGGCCACGCGGCTCTCCTGCATGATCCTGTTCATCCTGGCCGGCGCCGCCTTCCTGACCAAGGCGATGGCGCTGACTGGCATCCCGGCCGCGCTGGCGGCGGCGGTGGCGAGTGCGGGGCTCGGCCCCTATGCCATCATCGCCATCCTGACCGTGGTCTATATCCTGCTCGGCACCTCGCTGGATGGCGTCTCCATGATCGTGCTGACCACCAGCGTGGTGGTGCCGATGGTGCAGCAGGCGGGGTTCGACCTGATCTGGTTTGGCATCTTCATCATCCTGCTGGTCGAGATCGGGCAGATCACGCCGCCGCTCGGCTTCAACCTCTTCGTGATGCAGAGCATGACAGGGAAGGAACAGACCGAGATCGCGCTCGCCGCGCTGCCCTTCTTCGCCATGCTGGTGCTGGCGGTGGCGCTGATCACGGTCTTTCCCTGGTTGGTGACCGCTTTGCCGGATTACCTCCTGGCGCGGTAGAAGCGGGGCCGGCGCCACGCAACGAGCACAGGAGGAGACAACATGCAGCGCGACGTGACGGTCAGCGAGGTCGGCCCGCGTGACGGGCTGCAGATGGTCTCCCAGGTGATGCCCACCGAGGTGAAGTGCCGCTGGATTGCGGCCCTGCACGCCGCGGGCCTGCCCGAGATCGAGGTCGCCTCCTTCGTGCCGCCCGCCTTGGTGCCGCAGATGGCGGATGCGGAGGCCGTGACGCGCTTCGCAAAGTCCCTGCCCGGACTGCATGTGGCCGTGCTGGTGCCCAACAAGCGCGGCGCCGAGGCCGCGGTGGCGGCGGGGGCCGACAAGATCACGCTGACGCTCTCGGCCAGCGAGAAGCACAGCCAGGCCAATCTCCGCCGCTCGCGCGAGCGGCAGATGGAGGAGGCGCGGGCGCTGGCCGCGCACGTCACCGCCCTCGACTCCGCCACGCGCCCGAGCCTGGAGGCCGGGCTCTCCACCGCCTTCGGCTGCTCCCTCCAGGGCGAGGTGCCGGAACGCGACGTGGTGGACATGGCCGTGGCGCTGGCCGAGGCCGGCTTCGACAGCGTGGGCCTCTCGGACACGGCGGGCTATGCACAGCCGGCCCAGGTGCGGCGCCTGCTGCGCGCCGTCCGCGCCGAGATCGGCAAACGCTGCGACAGCCTGCACATGCACGACACCATGGGGCTGGGGCTGGCCAACGTCACGGTGGGCGTGGAGGAAGGCATCCGCATCTTCGACGGCGCGCTGGCGGGGCTGGGCGGCTGCCCCTTCGCGCCGGGCGCCTCGGGCAACATCGTGACGGAAGACCTGGTGTTCCTGCTGGAATCCCTGGGCCTGCGGACGGGCGTGGACCTTGACGCGCTGCTCGCCGCCCGCGCCATCCTGGCCGAGGCGCTGCCCCGCGAACCGCTGCATGGCGCCTATGCCCGCGCCGGCCGCCCGACCGGCTGGAAGGCCGCGGCATGACCACGCCCACCCCGCTGAAGGGCCTGCGCGTCGTCGAATTCACCCACATGGTCATGGGCCCGACCGCGGGCATGGTCCTGGCCGATCTGGGCGCCGAGGTCATCAAGGTGGAGCCCGCGCCGGAAGGCGACACCACCCGCCGCCTGACCGGCTCCGGCATCGGCTTCTACGCCGCCTTCGGCCGGGGGCGCCGTAGCCTGTGCGTGAACATGAAGGACCCGCGCGGCCGCGCCCTGGTGCATCGCCTCACCGACCGCGCCGATGTGCTGCTGGAGAATTTCCGACCCGGCGCCATGGCCAAGCTGGGCTTCGGCCCGGAGGAGCTGGCCGCGCGGAACCCACGCCTGATCTACTGCTCCGGCAAGGGCTTCCTCCCCGGCCCCTACGAACATCGCACCGCGCTGGACGAGGTGGTGCAGATGATGGGCGGCCTCGCCCACATGACGGGGCCGGAGGGGCGGCCGCTGCGCGCGGGCTCCAGCGTCATTGACATCATGGGCGGGCTTTCGGCGGTCATCGGCATCCTGGCCGCGCTGCGCGAACGCGAAAGCACGGGCCTGGGCGGCCAGGTGCAGGCGGGGCTGTTCGAGACGGTGGCGCTGCTGATGGCGCAGCACATGGCGCAGACCGCCATCACCGGCCAGGCGCCGCCGCCCATGTCCACCCGCCTGCCGGCCTGGCCCGTCTACGACATCTTCGACACGGCCGATGGCGGGAAGGTCTTCGTGGGGGTGGTGACGGACACCTCCTGGCCCGCCTTCTGCGTGGCCTTTGGTCTGGACGACCTGGCCGCCGACCCCACGCTGCGCACCAAGCAGCAGCGCGTGGCCGAGCGCGCGCGCACCATCCCGCGCATCGCCGCCGTGCTGCGCACCTATGACAAGGCCGCGCTGATGGCGAAGTGCGAGGCGCTGGGCCTGCCCTACGCCCCGATCGGCAGGCCCGAGGATTTGTTCGAGGACCCGCATCTGAACGGCTCGGACGGACTGGTGCCCATGACGCTGCCCGACGGGCGGCCGGTGAAGCTGCCCGCCCTGCCCATCACGCTCGACGGCGCGCGGCCCGGTGGCGCCGGCAACCTGCGCGCCCCGGGCGCCGATGGCGCGGACATCGCCACCGAACTCGGCTTCACCGCCGAGGAGGTGGCCGAGATGCGCGCGGCGGGCGTTCTGTAGCGCGTCCCGGTTTTGCCGCGCGGCGGGGGCGTGCCTATGCTGCCTCCGCCGTCGCGCCGCCATCCGGGCCGCGCCGGATGGATGATGGGATGTCCCGTTCCCCGCAGATGAACCTGTTGCTGCTGGCGCTCGGCGCCATGTTCTTCCAGCAGACCTTCGCGGCCCTGGGGCGCAACCTGCCGCCGATCATCGCACCGGCCATCCTCGCGGACCTCCAGCTCGATCCCGCCTGGATCGGCGTCTATGTCGGGCTGACCGCGGCGGCGGCGCTCCTGGCGCAGCTCAGCTGCGGCAGCTTCATCGTGCGCTATGGGGCGCTGCGGGCCAGCCAGGCGGCGCTGGTCATGCTGGCGGTGGGGCTGGCGGCCGCCACGGTGGGGCCCATGGCCCTGTTCGCGCTCTCGGCCATCATCGGCGGGGGCGGTTCGGCCATCTCCACACCCGCCAGCTCGCACCTGTTGGGGCGGTATTCGCCGCCGCGCTACGCGCCGCTGGTGTTTTCGCTGAAGCAGACGGCGGTGCCGGCGGGGCTGCTGCTGGCCGGGCTGCTGGGGCCGGCGCTGGTCGGGCTCTGGGGCTGGCGGGCGGCGATGCTGGCGGCGGCGGCGTCCTGCCTCGCCTTCGCCTTCATGCTGCAGCCGATGCGGCGCGAATTCGACTCGGACCGCGTTCCCAGCCGCAGCTTCCACCTCTCGGACCTTGGCACCACGCTGAAGGTGGTGACGAAGCGGACGGAGCTGCGGAACCTCTCCTTCGCCTGCTTCGCCTTCAACGGGTTGCAGATGGTCTTCGTGGCCTATTTCGTGACCTACCTCGTCGTGCTCGGCCATGGGCTGGCGGTGGCCGGGATGGTGTTCTCCATCGCGACGCTGGTGGCGGTGCCGGGCCGTGTCTTCTGGGGCTGGTTCAGCAGCGCCTTCGCCGCGCCGCGGGTGGTGCTGGCCTGGCTATCCATCGGCATGGCGGCCAGCACGACAATGATCGGGCTGGCAGGGGGGCTGGCGGGCCTCATCCTGCTCGGGATGGCGGCTGTGGTGCTCAGCGCCACGGTCCTGTCCTGGCACGGGGTCCTGCTGGCCGAGGCCGCGCGCCTCGCCCCCGAGGGCATGCGCGGGGCGGCCACTGGCGGTGTGCTTTCCTTCGGGCAATTGGGCGCGCTGACCATGCCGCTGTTCTATGCGGCGGTGCTGAGCCTCTCGGGCAGCCACGCGCTGGGCTTCATCCTGTGCGGGCTGCCCTGCCTGGTCGTCGGCGTGGTCATGCTGCTGAAGGGCGGCGAACCCCCAGTGGCTTTGTGAGCGACTGATTCATCGCTCCGGCGATTCAGCCTCCGCGGATCAGGCGCTATAGCACCTGATACCGCGCGCGGGCCGCGCGCTCGATGGCGCCGGCCACCAGCCGGTCCAGCTCCAGCCCGATGCGCAAATGCTGCAGCATCTGCAACTCATCCTGCGTCGCATCGCCATCGGCGGCCGCCACGTCGCAGGCCAGCAGATAGGCGGTTTCGCGCAGGCGGGGCGGCAGGGCCTCGCGGATCAGGTCGAAGGCGCGGTCCAGCCCGTCGGCGCGCTGCAACAGGGGCAGGCAGGCCTCGGTGCTGCGCGCGACCTCGTCCGGGGCGAGTTCGGCGAAGGCCGGCAGGTCCTGGATGAGCCGCGTCATCTGCGCCAGTTCCTGGTCGTCCACCTGGCCGCCGGCCGCGGCCATGAGCAGCATGGAACAGATCAGCGCCTGCTGGGGGGAAAGCTGTTCGGGGATGTTCATGCCCTCACCCTTGCAACAGATCGCGGGTTTGCGCCACCGCTTCCGAGAGTGTCACGCGCCGGGCCACCACCCCTCCGGCAGGGCGGCCAGGATGCGCGAGGGGCAGGCGCGGTCCAGCAGCACGAAAACGCCGCGATCATCGGCGCGGCGGATCAGCCGGCCGAAGGCCTGGCGCAGCTTGTGGCGGGCATGGGCGTCGTCATGGCCCTGCGGGTCGCCCTCGCTCAGGTGCAGGCGGCGTTCGCGGTGCAGGATGGTGCGGCGCGGCCAGGGCACGCGGTCGAACACCAGCAGGCGCAGCGCGCGGCCGGGCACGTCCACCCCATCGCGCATGGCATCGGTGCCGAGCAGGCAGGCATCCTCCTCGGCGCGGAAGATGTCCACCAGGGTCGCGTTGTCCATCGCGTCCACATGCTGGGCGTAGAGCGGAATGCCGCGCGCCTCCAGCGCCGGGGCGATGCGTGCGGCCACCTCGCGCAGGCGGCGGATGGCGGTGAAGAGGCCGAGCGCGCCGCCGCCGGCCGCCGTGAACAGCTGCTGCATGGCGCCGGCGACAGGCCCGGCGTTGCGGCTGTCCACATCGGTGATGACGAAGGCGCGGGTGTTCGCCGCATAGTCGAAGGGCGAGGGCACGGCGGCGCGCAGCGCGGGCAGGGGCAGATGGACGGCGCCGCTGCGGGCTTCCGCCACGCGCCAGGCGGATTCGGGGTCGTCGCGCTTCGCGGCGTCGGTGAGGGTGGCGGATGTGATGAGCAGCCCATGCGCCGGCGCCGCCACCGCCTGGGCAAATGGGATGGAGGGGTCCAGCCAGTGTCGGTGCAGTCCCGCATCCACGTCGCGCCCATCGCGACGGTCGAGTTGCAGCCATTCGACCATGACGGGGCGCTGACCAGGCTCGCGCGCGGGCTCGGCGAGGCTGGCCAGCATGGCGCGCCAGGCGGCCAGCGGCATCAGGGCGCGGCGCTCGATGCCGCGCTGCGCGGTTTCGAGACGAATGCGCTCGCCCGCCTCGGTATCGGGGTCTTCCTCACCGGCCGCGAGGCGTTCCGCGAGGCGATCTCGCAGCGTGGTCAGTGGCTCCTCCAGCCGGGCCAGGGCGCGGGCCAGGGTGGCGCCGGCCTCGGCGAGGGCTTCGCCCACCGGGTGCAGGTCCACCTCCAGCGTGTAGCCTTCGTCGCGCTCGGCGCGGGCCAGGACCTGGGCGCGGACCTCACGCAGGAAGGTCTCGCTCACATTCTCGGTGGGGGTTTCGTCGGTCAGGCGGCCGAACCACCCGGCGGGGGGCAGGGCGCGGGCGGCCTGGAGCGTGGCCTCCAGCGGGGCCAGCAGGTCGGGGAGGTCGCCCGCCAATTCCTCGATGCGGCGCTGCAAGCCCTTGGCGCGGGAACGGCCGCCCTCGGCGCCCAGCAGCCAGCGGCGCAGCTCCGACGCCTCCATGCCCGAGAACTCGGCCGAGAAGGCGCCATCGGCCGCGTCGAAGAGGTGGTGGCCCTCGTCGAAGACATAGCGGGTGGGGCGGCTGTCCTCGCCGCCGCCCAGGGCCGCCTGCACCATGACCAGCGCGTGGTTGGCGACGACCAGACGCGCTTGCCGCGCGCGGCGGATGGAATGCTCCACGAAGCATTTGCGGTAATGGGCGCAGGCCGAGCGGATGCACTCGCCGCGCCGATCGGCCAGGTTGGCGAAGCTGCCGGGCGGAAACAGCTCGGCCAGCCAGCCGGGGAAGTCGCCGCCCTGTATGTCGCCATCGCGCGTGGCGCCGGCCCAGCGGGCCACCAGCGCAAGCGGCAGCGTGAGGCTGCGGATGTTCAGTTGCCCCAGTGCCTCGTCGAAGTTCAGCAGGCAGAGGTAGTTCTCCCGCCCCTTGCGGACGGCCACGCGCTGACGCCGTTCCTCGGGGTCCGGAAAGAGGCGCACCAGCTCCTGGTCGATCTGCCGCTGGAGGTTGCGGGTGTAGGTGCTGAGCCAGACGGGCGCCCCATTGCGCTCGGCCCAGAGGCTGGCGGGCGCGATATAGCCCAGCGTCTTGCCCGTGCCGGTGCCGGCCTCGGCGAGAACAATGTGGGGCGAGCCCTCCACCTCGCGCGGGGCGAAGGCGCCGGCGGCGGCCGAGGCGAAGTCACCTTGCTGCGGGCGCTGCTCGGCGCCGGGACCCAGCATCTCGGCCAGGCGGCGGCGGGCGTCGTTGGGTGGCACCGGGTGGCTGGAGGGCGGGGGTAGGGGGCCGTCTCCTCCCATTCCGTCAGGCGGCGCCAAGCCTTGAAGGCGTCGCGCGAGGGGCGCGGATCCGCCTGGCCCAGCGCGGCCAGCACGCCCGGCGCCCAGGACCAGCCTGCCTGGTCGAGCTGGGCGGCCATGCCGGCCGCGTCGCGGGCGGAGGGGTGGGGCGATTCGTCCGCGAGGTACCGCAACAGGCGGGCCGCGATGTCGGGCAGCAGGGCGGCGGCCGCCGCGTCATCGGCCGGTGGGGGAAGGTCCAGCGCCAGGGCCAGGCCGCGCGCGGTGGGCGGTGCGTTCTGCGCGGGGCGCGCGAAGGCGAAAAGCTCCAGCAGATCGAAGGCGTCGAGGAATCTGGGCAGTTCGAGCCTGCGCGCGGTGGCCGGCGCGTGGACGAGGATGGGCGGCGGCATCTCGGCCAGCGTCTCGGCGATGCGCGGGCCAGTCAGGACCATCAGCTCGCCATCCGGCGTCAGCAGCGTGGCGCGGCCATGCGCCGCGACCAGGGTGGGGGCATCGGGCAGCAGCAGGCGGGGGGTGGGGCGGGCCATGGGTCAGCCCGTTATGCGCCGCGGGGCGGGCGCCGCCAACGTGGCGGGTTTTGCGGGGGCGCGGGAGGTGCTATTTCCTGCGGCGGCGTCTCCGTAGCTCAGCCGGATAGAGCACCAGATTCCTAATCTGGGGGCCGTGGGTTCGAATCCCGCCGGGGACATGCCTTCCCCAACACGTCATGCCGACCAACGCCAAGCGGCGCCGATCTCAACTGATCAAAATGTCCGGTGAAGGAAGGGGAGTGGTGGAGCCAGGCGGAATCGAACCGCCGACCTCTTGAATGCCATTCAAGCGCTCTCCCAACTGAGCTATGGCCCCCCTTGGGTGGACGCGGCTATAGCCCCCTCGAAACGCCCCGCAAGCCCACCCCCGGCCTTTCCTGCATTGGGCCGTGCGGGTAGCTTGCGCCCCACCGAATGGAGGATGAGGCTCGATGCGCAAGGTCTACCCCGACGCGACGGCGGCACTGGCCGGCCTGTTGCGCGACGACATGGTGATCCATTCCGGCGGCTTCGGCCTCTGCGGCATCCCGGACATCCTGATCGACGCGGTGCGCGATTCGGGCGTGAAGGGCCTGACCGTCGTCTCCAACAATGCCGGCATTGATGATGTGGGCCTGGGCCGCCTGCTCCGCACCCGCCAGATCAAGAAGATGATCGCGAGCTATGTGGGCGAGAACGCCGAATTCGCCCGGCAATTCCTGGCCGGTGAGCTCGAGATCGAGTTCAACCCCCAGGGCACCCTGGCCGAGCGCATCCGCGCCGGCGGCGCCGGCATCCCCGCCTTCTACACCAAGACCGGCGTCGGCACCGCGGTGGCCGAGGGCAAGCCCACCGCCGAATTCGACGGCGAGACCTATGTGATGGAGCGCGGCATCATGGCCGACCTCGCCCTGGTCCATGCCTGGATGGGCGACCATGAGGGCAACCTCGTCTACCGCCGCACCGCGCGGAACTTCAACCCGATGATGGCCACCGCCGCCCGCATGACGGTGGCCCAGGTCGAGCACCTGGTGCATCCCGGCGAGATCGACCCCGATCACATCGTGACGCCCGGCATCTTCGTGAAGCGCCTGATCCAGGTGCCGCCCGGCTACGAGAAGCGCATCGAGAACCGCACCGTCCGCCCCCGCGAAGCGGCCTGAGGAAAGGAGACGACCATGCCCTGGACCCGTGACCAGATGGCCGCCCGCGCCGCGCGCGAGCTGGAGGACGGCTTCTACGTCAATCTCGGCATCGGCATCCCGACGCTGGTGGCCAACCACATCCCCTCCGGCATCTCCGTCCAGCTGCAAAGCGAGAACGGGATGCTGGGCATCGGCCCCTTCCCCGAGGAAGGCTCCGAAGACCCGGATGTGATCAACGCCGGCAAGCAGACGGTCTCGATGCTGCCCACCACCAGCATCTTCAGCAGCGCCGACAGCTTCGCCATGATCCGCGGCGGCCACATTGACCTGTCCATCCTGGGTGCCTTGCAGGTGGCCGCGAATGGCGACCTCGCCAACTGGATGATCCCGGGGAAGATGGTGAAGGGCATGGGCGGCGCCATGGACCTTGTCGCCGGGGTCAAGCGCGTGATCGTGCTGATGGAGCACACCGCCGGTGGCAAGCCCAAGCTGCTGAAGGAATGCGCCCTGCCGCTGACCGGCCAGCGCGTGGTGGACATGGTGGTGACGGACATGGCGGTGTTCTCCATCGCTCGCCGCGGCCCCACCGACCTGAGGCTGGTGGAGCTGGCCCCCGGCGTCAGCCTCGATGAGCTGCGCGCCGCCACCGAGGCCGAGTTCACCGTGGCGCTCGAACACGCCTGACCAGACAAGGCCCCTGGCGGTGATGCCAGGGGCCATGCGGCCTCAATACATGTGCTGTCCGCCATTGATGGACAGCGTGCTGCCCGTGATGAAGTCGGCATCATCGGCCGTCAGGAAGACCACGCCACGGGCGATGTCGTCGGCGGTGCCGAGCCGCCCGCGCGGGATGCGCGCCACGATCTTCTCCAGCACATCCGCCGGCACGGCGCGCACCATCTCCGTGTCCACATAGCCGGGTGCGATGGCGTTCACGGTGACCTGCGCGCGGGCGCCTTCCTGCGCCAGCGCCTTGGTGAAGCCATGGATGCCGGATTTCGCGGCGGCGTAGTTCACTTGGCCCAGCTGCCCCGCCTGGCCGTTGATGGAGCCGATGTTGACGATGCGCCCGAACTTGCGCCCCGTCATGCCGTCCCACACCGCCTTGCACATGTTGAAGCAGGAGCCGAGGTTGGTATCTATCACCGCGTCCCACATCTCGCGCGTCTGCTTGCGCAGCATGGCGTCGCGCGTGATGCCGGCATTGTTCACCAGAATCTCGACGGGGCCGTGCTCGGCCTCGATGCGCTTCACCGCCTCCACGCAGGCGTCGAAGTCGCTCACGTCGAACTTGACCACGGGAATGCCCGTCTCGGCGGAGAAGGCCTGCGCCGCCTCGTCATTCCCGCCATAGGTCGCCACCACCTTTCGCCCGGCGGCCATGAGCCCCTTGCTGATCGCGGCGCCGATGCCGCGCGTGCCCCCCGTTACCACCGCCAGACGTGCCATGCTTCTTGTCCTTCCTGCCCTGTCGTGCCCTGCCCGCCGCTTCCCTTGCAGGGCCGCAGCCGGGCAGGCCGCCAGATGCTAGACGATCAAGGGCTGGCAGGACCACGATTTCCGCCGCCGGGCGGCGACCGGCGCGGCTATTTGCGTCGCAACAGGAACAGCGCCTGCTGCCCGAACATGTTGGCCAGGCGCACCGAACGCCGCCAGGGCGCCTTCAACCCGCGCTCATCCACCGCCAGCCAGCGTTCGATGACATGGCCATCCATCTCGGCCAGCGCGACGAAGTCCAGGATGGTGCAGGGGTGGATGTTGGGCGTCTCGTACCAGGGGCGGCTCCAGGTCTCGGTGTCCGGCATGCGGCCGCCGAGCAGCAGCTTCAGCCGCACCTCCCAATGGCCAAAATTCGGGAAGCTCACGATCGCGTGGCGGCCGATGCGCAGCATCTGGTTCAGCACCTCGCGCGGGCGTTCCACGGCCTGGAGCGTGCGGCTCAGCACCACGTAGTCGAAGGCGTCATCCGGGTAGAAGGCCAGGTCCGTATCGGCGTCGCCATGGATGACGGCCAGCCCATTGGCCACCGCCTCGGTGGCCTCCTTCATGTCGATCTCCATGCCGCGCGCATCCACCGACTTCTCGGTGACGAGATGCGCCATCAGCGTGCCGTCGCCGCAGCCGATGTCGAGCACCCGCGCGCGCTCCGGGATCATCTCCGCGATGAGTCGCAGGTCGAGGCGCATGTTCTTCGCGACATACTGGACGGGGGCGGGCGGCCGCATCATGCGCCCTCCTGCCAGAGGTCGGCCTCGGTGAAGCCCAGGGCGGCGAATTCGGGGGCGCGCAGATCGGCCTCGCCCCGGCTGTAGAATTCATCGAGCTGCGGGGGCCGCACCGAGGTGCCCGACAGCATCGCATGGGCCTGGCCGCGATGATGCACCTGGTGCTGAAAGATGTGCAGCAGCAAGCGGTCCGCGCGCTCCGTCTGCACGCGCTGGCCGCGATGCACATGGATGATGCGGCCCATGTCGTCATCCGTCAGCGCGTCGCACCAGGCCATCAGCCGCCGGTCCACCGCGGCCTGGGCGGCGTGCAGTTCCGCCAGCGTGCGGCAGGGCTCGGGGTCCGCCCAGGCGGCGGGGCCCAGCGTGCCGCCCTCCAGCGCGTCCACATAGAACAGGTCAATCACCAGGATGTGGTTGAGCGTGGCGCGGAGCGAGGGGAAGAACCCCGTGCGCGACGCCTCGAACTCGGCCTGGGACAGGGCGGCGCAGGCCGTCAGCAGGCGGTGGTTCGCCCAGGCATTGTTGCGCGCCTGGGCGCGCATCAGCAGCGCCGCGCTCACAGCCCCAGATCCCGCGCGGCACCCGCGACGAAGCCGCCCAGCGCCCGGTGGAAATCGGGTTCGTCCAGCAGGAAGGCGTCGTGGCCCTTGTCGGTCGTGATCTCGATGAAGCTGACGCGTGCCGCGGCGGCGTTCAGCGCCCGCACCAGCGCCCGGCTTTCCGAGGTGGGAAACAGCCAGTCGGAGGAGAAGGAGGCCACCAGGAAGCGCGTCGGCGTGCCGCTGAAGGCCTTGGCCAGCCCGCCATGCTCCGTCGCCAGGTCGAAATAATCCATGGCGCGGGTGATGGTGAGGTAGCTGTTGGCGTCGAAGCGCCGAACGAAGGTGCTGCCCTGGTGGCGCAGATAGCTCTGCACCTGGAACACATCCTCCAGGAAGGTCAGCGCCGAGCCGCCCTGGAGTTCGCGCCCGAACTTCCGGGTCAGCGCCGCCTCGCTCAGATAGGTGATGTGGGCGACCATGCGCGCGACGGACAGGCCGCGCTCGGGGATGCGCCCCGTCTCCCAGTAGCGCCCGCCCATCCAGTCGGGGTCGGACTGGATGGCGGCGCGGCCGACCTCATGGAAGGCGATGTTCTGCGCGGAGTGGTGCGTGGCGCAGGCGATGGGGGCGGCGGCGAAGACGCTCTGCGGGAAGGTGGCGGCCCATTCCAGCACCTGCATCCCGCCCATGGAGCCGCCGATCACGGCCAGCAGCCGGTCAATGCCCAGATGGTCCACCAGCATCTTCTGGGCGCGGACCATGTCGCGGATGGTGATGGAGGGGAAATCCGTGCCCCAGGGCCGGCCAAGGCCGTTGCCGTCCGCGTCGGTCATCTCCTCGCGCGGGCCGCTCGACCCCATGCAGCCGCCCAGGACATTGGCGCAAATGACGAAGAAGCGGTCCGTGTCCACCGGCAGGCCCGGACCCACCAGGTTGGCCCACCAGCCGGGCTTGCCCGTGCTGGGGTGGCGTTCGGCCACGTATTGGTCGCCGGTCAGGGCATGGCAGATCAGGATGGCGTTGCTGCGGTCCGCGTTCAGCGTGCCATAGCTGCGCCAGGCCACGTGCAGCGGGCGGATCAACTGCCCGGAGTCCAGCCGCAGCCCGTCCCGCAGCACGGTGCGCTGGTGCTCGATGGGCGGCGGGGCGGCGGTCTGGTTCATTCACGCACAGAGATAGGGCCTGCCCCGCGACCGGGCAACTTGGCGCCGCGCGCCCCCCCGCTATGCGTGCAAGAGACATGTCCGACGCGCCCCCCCTGAGACCGCCCCGCCCGAGACCGCGCCCTCCGAGGCCGCGCTGGCCGCCCTGCGCGCCGAGATTGACGCCGCCGATGATGCCCTGCACGCCCTGCTGATGCGCCGGGCCGAGGTGGTGCAGCGCCTGGCCCGCAGCGCCGCCAAGCCGCAGGGCACCGTGCTGCGCCCGGGGCGCGAGGCCCGTATCCTCCGCCGCCTGCTGGCCGGCCACCGCGGCGCCATGCCGCGCGCCACGCTGGTGCAGGTCTGGCGGGAGATCTTCGCCGGCTCCATCGCGCAGCAGGCCAGCTTCTCGGTGTCCCTGCCGGCGGACCCGGCGCTGGCCCGGCTGGCCGCCTCGCATTTCGGCGCGGCCACGCCGCTGCGCCAGCACCCCTCGGCCGGCGCCGCCCTCTCCGCGCTCGGCCAGCGCGAGGCCGCGGTGGCCGTGCTGCCCTGGCCGCGCGAGAGCGACAACGAGGCCGAAAGCTGGTGGATGCGCCTCGACGCCCAGCACCTCTCCATCATCGCGCGCCTGCCCTTCCTGAGCGAGCGTGAGCCGCCGCTGGAAGCCGCGGTCGTCGCCCTCTACCCGGCCGACCCCTCGGGCGAGGACGCAAGGCTGGTGCGGGTGGAACTGCCCGGCACGCCGGACCGCGCCTCGGTGGCCGCCATGTTCCCCGGCGGCCGGGTCGTGGTGCTGCGCCGCGAGGGCACCCACACCCTGGCCCTGATCGAGACCGACGGCCCCGTGCCGGCCGATGCGGCCGTGCTCGGCCGCTACGCCATCCCCGAACGAGGAGCGCCCTCCGCGTGAACGCCCTGCTCCCCCGCCCCTCCATCCTGACGATCGAGCCCTATGTGGGCGGCGAGTCGAAGCTGCCGGGCGTGAACCGGATCATCAAGCTGTCCTCCAACGAGGGCGCCTTCGGTCCGCCCCCTCCGCGCAGGAGGCCATCATCGCCGCGGCGCGCGAGGCGCACCGCTACCCCGATGGCGGGGCGACCAGGCTGCGCGAGGCCATCGGCGCGCGCTTCGGCCTGGACCCCGCGCGGATCGTCTGCGGCAACGGTTCGGACGAGCTGATCGCCTATCTCATCCTCGCCTATGGCGGGGAGGGGACGGAGCTGGTCATGCCCGCCCATGGCTTCGTCATGTATGACCTGACCGGCCGCTACGCCGGCTGCCGCGTCATCAAGGTGCCCGAACGCAACCTGATGGCCGATGTGGACGCGATGCTGGCGGCGGTCGGCCCGCGCACCAAGCTGGTCTGCCTCGTGAACCCCAACAACCCAACGGGCGCGCTGCTGCCGCGTTCGGAGGTGCAGCGCCTGCGCGCCGGGCTGCGCGACGACATCCTGCTGATCCTGGACGCGGCCTATGCCGAATACGTGACCGACCCGGATTACGACCCCGGCAACGCCCTGGTGGATGCCTCCGGCAACACGGTCATGACGCGCACCTTCAGCAAGATCTATGGTCTCGGCGGGCTGCGGCTGGGCTGGGCCTACATGCCGCCGCAGGTGGCCGATGTGCTGGCGCGTATCCGCGGGCCCTTCAACGTGAACTCGGCCGCCATGGCGGCGGGCATCGCGGCGGTGTCCGAACCCGGCTGGATCGAGCGCAGTGTCGCCCACAATGAGGAATGGCGGGGGAAGCTGTCCGAGGGCCTGCGCGCGCTCGGCATCAAGGTCTGGCCCAGCGCCTGCAACTTCATCCTGGCCGATTTCGGTGATGCGGAGCGTGCCAAGGCCGCCGATGCCTCCCTGCGCGCGCGCGGCATCATCGTCCGCGCGGTCGGCGGCTATGCCCTGCCCAGCTGCCTGCGCATCACCATCGGCACGGCCGAGGAATGCACCCTGGTGCAGGAGGGCCTCGCCGCCTTTGTCCAGAATGGCGGTTGAACCCCTCTTCCAGCGTCTCTGTCTGATCGGTGCGGGGCTGATTGGCGGCTCCATCGCCCGCCGCAACCAGGAGACCCGCGCGCTGGCGGGCGAGGTGGTGGTCACCGCCCGCAGCGCGGCCACGCGCGCGCGGGTGCGGGAACTGGGCTTCGCCGACCGCGTGGTGGACAGCGCGGCCGAGGCGGTCCAGGGCGCCGATGCCGTCATCCTCTGCGTGCCGGTGGGCGCCTATGCCTCGGTCATGCGCGAGATCGCGCCGCATCTGGCGCCGGGCACCATCCTCTCCGATGTGGGGTCCACCAAGGGCTCGGTCGTCCGAGACCTGACGCCGCTGCTGCCGCCCGGCGTGCATCTCGTGCCGGCGCACCCCATGGCAGGCACGGAGTATTCCGGCCCCGATGCCGGTTTCGCCACGCTGTTCGACGGGCGCTACTGCATTGTCACGCCCACCGAGGCCACGGATCCGGACGCGCTGGAGAAGGTGCGGGAGTTCTGGCGCCGCTGCGGCTCCACCGTGGAAGCCATGGACCCGGTGACGCATGACAAGGTGGTGGCGATCGTCTCGCATCTGCCGCACCTCATCGCCTTCACCATCTGCGGCACGGCCGATGACCTGTCCGAGGAAACGCGCGAAAGCGTGCTGAAATTCGCGGCCTCGGGCTTCCGGGACTTCACCCGCATCGCGGCCAGTGACGTGGCCATGTGGCGCGACGTCTTCCTCAACAACCGCGAGGCCGTGCTGGAAATGCTGGCGCGCTTCACGGAAGATGCCCAGGCTTTCGGCCGGGCCATCCGCTGGGGGCAGGAGGAGTTCATCGTGGACCGCATCCAGCGTGGGCGGAAAATCCGCAGCGGGCTGATCGAGCGCAAGCAGGCCTGAGCTGCAAAGGCTGCTCATCCTCGACATCGAGACCCTGCCCGACCTCACCGCCGGGCGGGCGCTGCTGAACCTGCCCGAGGCGCCCGACGCCGAGATCCGCGCCGCTCTCGGCGCCCACTATGCCCGGGCGGGCGAGGCAGCGGAGGCGGCCTTCCTCAAGGCCCCTCTGCACCGGCTCTGTTGCCTGGGCCTGCTGGGCGCGGAGCGCACGGACCCCGACGAGCCCTGGCGCGTGCGCTATGTCCGCGCCGCCACCCTGGCCGACCATGACGAGGCCGATTTGCTGGCCCGCTTCGACCGCGCCCTGCAGGGCGGCCCATTGCTGGTGGGTTTCAACACCTCGGGCTTCGACATTCCCGTGCTGCGCTATCGCGCCATGGCGCTGGGTGTGCCGCTGCCGCACCTGCATGGGGCGGCGGGCGCCGACTACCTGCACCGCTTCGGCCGGATGCACCTCGATTTGATGGACCGGCTTTCGGGGTTCCGCGCCTCGCCGGCGCCCAGCCTCGCGGAATGCTGCGCCCTGCTGGGCCTGCCGCTGAAGGCCGAGATGGATGGGGAGCGGGTGGAGGGCCTCTGGGCGGCCGGCGACCATGCCCGCATCGCCACCTATTGCCGCGCCGATGTGGCCGCGACCTGGCTGGTGCTGCTGCGCTGGTGGGTGGCGACGGGCAGCCTGCCACCCGATCATGCACGCGATGCCTTCCGTGCCTTCGCGGATTCGATCGAGGCAGGGGAGTTCGGCGAAGGGCTGTCGCGGCACGCCGAGGTGGCGCGTACGCTGGGCTGAGCCGCTTCTTTCGCGGCCCCGCCGACCGGCGGAGGGGGCCTATGCTGCGGCACCGCCACGGAGCCCCCATGACCGCACGCCGCATCAAGCTCTCCGCCGAGGACCAGTCGCGCCTCGACGAATTGCGACAAGAGCGCCCCGCCCACCTGACCCACCCGTCGCGGCGGCGTGCCAGCCGCGCCCAGCGAATCGCCGACGCGGTGACGGCCCTCATCGGCTCCTGGCGTTTCATCATCATCCAGAGCGTGCTGCTCGCGCTCTGGATCGCGGGAAATGTGATCGCCTATGCGAATGCCTGGGACCCCTACCCCTTCATCCTGCTGAACCTGTTGCTCTCCTTCCAGGCGGCCTACACCGCGCCCATCATCATGATGAGCCAGAACCGCCAGGCCGAACTGGACCGCCGGCACGCCGAGCACGACTACCGCGTGAACGTGAAGGCGGAGCTGGAGATCGAGGCGCTGCACGCCAAGCTTGACGCGCTGCGCGAACAGGAAATCCTGCGGCTGCTGCAACTCGTGGAGCGCCTGTCCGGGGCGGGCGCGGCGGAGGCGCCGCGCTGAATCCAGGCGCTTACACCACCAGCAGGCCCGGCCCGCGCAGCTCCCGGATCAGCTTGCGGCGGATGGCCTCCACGAAATCGGCGTAGTCGGCGCAGGACATGGCGAAGGCGCCGGGGCCGCCGATGACCTCCGTTTCGTAGTGCTCCAGCAGGTCCGGCTCCTCGTTCACCACGGCCAGGCCGTTGATGGTGACGCCGGCCGCCACGCCCAGGTCACGCACCGGGCCCGGGGGGCGGCCGCGATTGCTTCGCCCATCGCCCGAGACGTCCATCACCGACCGCGTGGCCGGCGCCGGGCAGCGGGCGAGCAGGGCAAGGCCCGCCACCATCCCATCCCCCAGCGCCGTGGCGCCGGGGCGGGGCAGGCGAGGGGCTTCCTCCAGCAAAGTGGCGAAGCCTTCGGCGCTGGCCGCGTCCTCGATGCGGGTCCAGGGCGTGGCGGGCTCGGCGGTGTCGGACCAGAAGACGGTCGAAAGCGCCGCCGCGCCGCGCGGCCCGCCCGTGGCGGCGGCCAGCACGGATGGCTCGCGAAAGGCGGCGGAGAGCCCGCCGATCATCAGCGCGAATTCCTGGAAGTCCACGCTGGCGGAAACATCCACCGCCAGCACCAGCGCCACATCCACCGGCTCCATGCCCAAGCCTCCCTTTCAGGCGGCGAGGGGTCAGGCCGGGGTGAAGACCTCCAGCGCATCGCCCACCGCGACGCGGCCCCCTTCCAGCACCTCGGCCTGCACGCCCAGGTCGGCATGGCCGAAATTCTCGCGCAGCACGCGCGGGGGCGCGCGTCACGCTCGGCCGTGTCGGGGTTCACCTCGGTGGCGGGGCAGCGGACGATGCGCTTCCAGACGCGCAGCCTGGCCGTGCCGAGCTGGATCTCCTGGCCCATCAGGTCGAAATCCGCCCATTCGGCCCCGCCCGAGACATAGATGTTGGCGCGGAAGCGCAGGGGATCAAGCCGCATCCCATGGGCGCGCTCCAGCGCCGCCAGGCTGGCCAGGGAGATGATGGAGACGGATTTCTGCGGGATGTCGGTGAAGTTGTAGCCGGGCGCCTCCGCCAGACGCAGCCGGCCGCGCGCCTCCTCGCCCAGGTAATCGGTGATGAAGTCCTCAAGCCGGGTGCGGTCCGCGGGCTTCTTCAGGTCCAGCATCAGCGGCGCGCCCTCGGGCGGGCGGATGACCAGCTGGGAGGTCTTGGGATCATAGGCCGTGTGCAGCTTGGCGATGCGGGCATTGGCGGCCAGGCAGGCGAAATTCGTCTTCCGCATCCAGACGGGGGCGGCCGTGTCGAAGGGGGAATCCCCCTGGGCCAGGGCATAGACCCGGTCATGCGGCAGGCATTGACCGGGGGTGAGGGCGACCTCCTCCAGCGCCTCGGCCGAGAATCCCTTTACGGGGTAGCGGTAGATGTGTTCGACGCGCATGGCTTCCTCACCGATTCCTCTTGAAGTCACCGTGGCAGAGTTACCACACTCCCCTTGACCGCGTCGCCCAATCGGGGGCGCGGACATGCAGTCGCCTCATGGAGGGACAGGAATGGACATCGAGAAGTTTACCGAGCGCGCCCGCGGGTTTCTCCAGGCCGCGCAGACCATCGCGATCCGCGAATACCATCAGCGCCTGACGCCGGAGCATCTGCTCAAGGCGCTGCTCGACGACGAGCACGGCGCGGCGGCCGGGCTGATCGGCGCCGCCGGCGGCGATGCGGCCGCGGTGCGGGCGGCGGTGGAGGCGGCGCTGAAGAAGCTTCCCTCCGTACAGGGTGGAGGCGCCGGCCAGCCCAATGCCGCGCCGGAACTGGTGCGCGCGCTGGATGCCGCCCAGCAATCGGCCACCAAGGCCGGCGACGCCTATGTGGCGCAGGACCGGATGTTGCTGGGCCTGGCGCTGACGTCCGGGCCGGCGGCCGACGCGCTGAAGGCCGGCCATGTCACGGCGCCCGCGCTGGAAGAGGCCATCCAGCGCCTCCGCAAGGGACGTCGCGTGGACGCGCCCAATGCCGAGGAAAGCTTTGACGCGCTGAAGAAGTATGCGCGCGACATCACCGAGGCGGCGCGCAACGGCAAGCTCGACCCCGTCATCGGCCGCGACGAGGAAATCCGCCGCACCATCCAGGTGCTGGCCCGGCGCACCAAGAACAACCCCGTGTTGATCGGTGAGCCCGGCGTGGGCAAGACCGCGATCGTGGAGGGGCTGGCGCTGCGGGTCGCCAAGGGCGACGTGCCGGAGGCCTTGAAGGACAAGCGCGTGATGTCGCTGGACCTCGGCGCCATGGTGGCCGGGGCCAAGTATCGCGGGGAGTTCGAGGAACGCCTGAAGGGCGTGCTGAAGGAGGTGGAGGCCGCCGAAGGCAAGATCATCCTCTTCATTGACGAGCTGCACACCCTGGTGGGCGCGGGCAAGGCGGATGGGGCGATGGATGCCTCCAACCTGCTGAAGCCGGCCTTGGCGCGGGGTGAGCTGCACTGCATCGGCGCCACCACCCTGGCCGAATACCGCAAGCACATCGAGAAGGACGCGGCGTTGGCCCGGCGCTTTCAGCCGGTCTTCGTGGGCGAGCCGTCGGTGGAGGACACGATCAGCATCCTCCGCGGCATCCGCGAGAAATATGAGCTGCACCACGGGGTTCGCATCGCGGACGCCGCGCTGGTGGCGGCGGCGACCCTGTCCAACCGTTACATCACGGACCGCTTCCTGCCCGACAAGGCAATTGACCTCGTGGACGAGGCAGCGTCGCGCCTGCGGATGATGGTGGACAGCAAGCCGGAAGAGCTGGACGAGCTGGACCGCCGCCTCCTGCAATTGAAGATTGAGCGGGAGGCGCTGAAGCGGGAGGAGGACGAGGCCTCACGTGATCGCCTGGCGAAGCTCGAACGGGAATTGGCCGAGCTGGAGGAGCGTTCCAGCGCGATGACCGCCGCCTGGGAGGCCGAAAAGGGCCAGGTGGTCGAGACCCAGAAGCTCAAGGAGCAACTGGACGCCGCCCGAACGGAGCAGGAACTGGCCGAGCGCCGCGGCGACCTGAACAAGGCGGCGGAGCTGCGCTACGGCACCATCCCGCAGCTGGAGAAGAAGCTGGCCGATGCCGGCGAGGGCGGGGCCAGGCTGGTGAACGAGGCGGTGACCGAGGAGGGCATCGCCGGCGTCGTCAGCCGATGGACCGGCATTCCCGTCGAAAAGATGCTGGAGGGGGAGCGTGCCAAGCTGCTCCGGATGGAAGACGCGTTGCGCAAGCGCGTGGTCGGCCAGGAGGAGGCGCTGGAG